>NZ_JAWODO010000134.1:0-31336 GCF_046483245.1 Desulfosalsimonas sp.
CATAGCTCAATTTGGAAGCCTACGTGCTTACCCATTTCCTTGTTCTGCAGGAAAAATCCTCCGACCAAAGATTTCCTTCATATATAACAGTCCGATTTTACTATAAAACAAATTTTTTTTAAATAAATCGAAAATAATGCTCCGTAGGCCATTAATGAGTTAAAAAAAAGCACCATAATGGAGTATGGGACGAGCAAATCAATATTCAGACGTCAACTGGCAAGGGTACCCGATTCTTAACAAGGAGCTCGGACGCAGGCTTTCAACGAGAGAGGTGGCTGAATACATGGGCCTTGACGAGGACACCGTTCGCAAGTATTATAAGCAGATCGGTGGAATTCGCCCGACAGGCCCTAAAGGACGCATTCTCTTCTTTGAAAAAAACGTTGTGAGCGCTTTAAGGAGAGAATTTTATGCCATCGAAGATAATCAAGAATGGGCGGATTCTGTTCAAGGGCAGAGTTCAGAAGGACGGGACGATCAAACAGAAGCTATTCAAAACAAACAAGGAGGCCAAGGACTGGGAAGCAGAAGAACGCAAGGACGATTGGTCAAGGATAGACACGGCATTATCAGTTAGTGAATGGGCGCAACAGTACCTGGATTATTCAGAAAGCAGGCACTCTGCCAAGACCTATGCTGAGAAGAAAAAATCGTTTAAGGAGTTGTTTGCTGCAAAAGACGCGAAAGGACGGCTGTTTATCAAGCCTGAGGATGATGTGGCCAAGGTGACCGCAGGAAAGGTGCTCGGGGTACTGCAGACTCGCTTTAAGAAATCAAGCGGCTATGCAGCCAACAAGGACAGAAAAAACCTTGTGGCGGCATGGAACTGGGGTATAAAGTACCTCGGCCTGCCGGAGCCCAATCCTTGCCGGGTTGATGTTTTTCCAGAAGTCAGAAGCCCACGGTATGTTCCATCTGAAGAGGATTTTTGGAAAGTATTCGACCTTACCTCTGGGCAGGACAAGGTTATGCTCTCGGCGTTCTTGTACCTGGGTGCCAGGCGCGGGGAGATTTTCAGGCTCCAGTGGGCGGATATTGACCTTTCAGATGGGCGGGTTCGTCTGTCCACGCGCAAAAGACGGGACGGCACCCTTGAATATGATTGGCTTCCAATGAACACCGAGTTGAAAAAACAGCTTAGGTGGTGGTGGGAGAATCGGAGTTTCAAGGAAAGCCCGTATGTGTTTGTTTGTGATGATCCGTATGATTTCTGTAGGGAGTATTACGGTAAGCCCTTTGCCAAGCGAAGCCATTTCATGCGCAGGCTCTGCGAGAAGGCAAAAGTTGCGCCTTTCGGTTTTCATGCCATCCGCCATCTGATAGCCACCCGGCTTTATCACATGGGTAAGCCCCTGGGTGCCATCCAGGCGATTCTCAGGCACAAAAGTGCAGCCACCACGGAGCGGTACCTGAAATCACTGGGACTGGAAGAAGCCCGGGGACATCTTGAGGATCTGTGTGAAATGAGAAAGCCGGTCAAGGAGGCAAACGAGGTTGCAAAAGAAGTTAATGACAGAAAGCCGGCAGAGGTTATCAGTTTGAAAGACCACCTGGAAATGCGCTCCCAGGCGGTCTGAGAAAAACAGTTGTTGGCTAAACCGTTTCCAAAACCGTTTCCAAGGTCATTTTCGAGTGATTTCGGAATGCAGATTTTAGCAGTTAACTGCCCGAAATAATTAGGAATGACCCCAGGGGGAATCGAACCCCCGTTTCCGGCGTGAGAGGCCGGCGTCCTGGACCGCTAGACGATGGGGCCATGGGTGGCTGATGTGCTGGGTAAACCGGCGGGTTTGGTTATTATGGCCAGCCGGTTAAGTTTTGTAATATTAGGGGTGTTTGCGGTTTTTGTCAAATAGAATTTCATGCTGCGGGGTTTTGTTTAACACCCCGGCGAAAGCCTATTAGTAGGTAAATCAGCCAGCCCGCAAACGGGGTGATGGCAATGATCCACCACAGGACTTTTTCTCCTTTGCCGGGAAAGGTTTTCAAAGATACATCCACCAGCGCCCACACGGTGAGCAGGAAAAACGGGATGGTGATGATCAGAAACGTGCTGATTGCTGCCAGGTTCATGTTCATTCCTCGGGTTTTTTCGCAATTTCAGAAACAGTGTTGACATCTTCGGTCATCCGGGCCAGGGGTATTTCCCGGCGGGTTTTGCGGTCAAATGCCGCCACGTGGGTGTAGCCGGCTTCTGTGAGCTGTGCCAGGGCTACATCAAAGTCCCGGCCCACCTGTTCGGGCCGGTGGGCATCAGAGCCTGTGCACACGGCAATGTTTTTTTCCCGGCATTTTGCAAGAATTCTTTTGTCCGGGTAAATACGGGCGGTTGGATGATGCAGGCCGCTGGTGTTGATCTCCACGGTTTTGCCCTGTGCGGCGATCTTGTCCAGGATTGGATCGAGTTTTTCGTAAAAATTTTCCCCGGGCAGGGCGCCGAATTTCCGGATCACGTCCAGGTGGCACACAATGTCGATAAACGGGCAGTCCGCCATTTGATCCAGCAGGTCCAGGTATTGGTCAAAAAGCGCGTCACGGGGTTGTTTATCCAGGTTCTGATCGGCCCGTGAGCTGACCAGGTTGCGGTTTTCAATAAAATGCACGGATCCGCCGATCATGTCAAAGTCAAAGCTCTCTGCTATTTCCTGTGCCTGTGCGGCCAGCTCCGGGGTGAAATCCACCTCCAGGCCCACCCGGATGCGGATTTGCCCGCTTACCGCTGCCTGCAGGCGGCGTGCGGCATAGTAATAAAGGGGAATGTCCATGGCGGTCATGGACAGGTGGCGGCCCTGCTCATGCAGGGTCAGGTGCTCCAGAAAGCCGATTTCCGAAAGCCCCCGGCCCGCGGCGCAGGCCACGTATTGGGCCATGTCCCCGCTGGCATGGTTGCAAAGCCGGGTGTGAACGTGATAATCCATCATCTGTCTGGCCGCCTAACCGGGTGAAAAGGTTTGATTTTGTCCGGGGTGCATATTATAGTCTCTCAAACCGGCGTCAATGATTGTCATTTGTATATGTGCCATGACGAGCGACGAACTGTCAATCTTATACGCTCAGGCGTATTACGGCCAATCTGCGGAATATGAAAAAAAACAACAGGATAATTTACTGGTGCCAGGCATGCGGGTACCAGAGCCCCAAGTGGATGGGCCGCTGCCCGGACTGCGGTCAGTGGGACAGCATGGTGGAGCAGAGCGCCCCTTCCGGGCCGGCCTCGGCCGCCCGAAAGGCCCTGGCCAGCAGGCCCGAGCCCGTGCTCATCGATTCTGTTGCCATGGAAGGCGAGGAGCGGATCCGCACCGGGGTGGATGAGTTTGACCGGGTTTTGGGCGGCGGGATTATCGCCGGCAGCCTGGTGTTAATCGGCGGAGATCCCGGTATCGGCAAGTCCACCCTTGTGCTGCAGGTCCTCCAGCACCTGGCCCGGGAAAAGCGCCGGGTGCTTTATGTCTCCGGCGAAGAATCCACCCGGCAGCTAAAGATGCGCAGCCGCCGCCTTGCTCCACAGGCCCCGGGCATGTACGTGGTATCTGAAATCGATGTGGATGCCGTCATTGACATGGTCCATGATCAGAAGCCAGACGCCCTGGTCATTGACTCCATTCAGACCATGTTTTCAAAGGATGCGGCCTCTGCCCCGGGCAGTGTCACCCAGGTGCGTGAGGCCACCATGAAGCTGATGGTTATGGCCAAGCAGACAGGAATACCGGCGTTTTTAATCGGCCATGTCACCAAGGAGGGCGCCATTGCCGGCCCCAGAATCATGGAGCACATGGTGGACACGGTGCTGTATTTTGAAGGCGACCAGAATCACGTGTTTCGCATTCTGCGGGCAGTCAAGAACCGGTTTGGCTCCACGAATGAAATCGGCGTGTTTGAAATGAAGGAATCCGGCCTGGAGCAGGTGCCCAACCCTTCTGCGGTGTTTTTGTCCGAGCGGGCCAAAAACGCCCCGGGCTCTGTGGTGACCGCCTGCATGGAGGGGACCCGGCCCATTTTGGTGGAACTCCAGGCCCTGATCAGCGGGTCGGGTTACGGCACCCCCAGGCGCACGGTGTTGGGCCTGGATTACAACCGGGTATCGCTTCTGGTTGCGGTCATGGAGAAAAAACTGGGGTTGAACGTGGCCGGACAGGACATTTTCATGAATGTGGCCGGCGGGGTGCGGGTATCAGAGCCGGCCGTGGACCTGGGCATTATTTCAGCGGTGGCCTCCAGTTTTCTGGACCGGCCGGTTGCCGACGGCACGCTTCTGCTGGGTGAAGTGGGGCTCACCGGCGAGGTCCGGGGCATTTCTCATCTGCCGGCCCGGATCGCCGAGGTGGAAAAAATGGGCTTTACCCGCTGCATTGTGCCCAAAAACAGCCTCAAACAGGTCAAGGGCGCCGGGGTCATTGAACTGGTCGGCATTCGGCGGCTTTCGGAAATTATGGACATCCTTTTCTAAACGCCGGGTGGTGTTTGCCGCAAACCGGCTTGATCCGGTGGCTGATTTTCTATATGAAACGAAAAAAATCAAAAAATTCCGGAAATGTTCGCGCACGGCCGGATTTTTATTCACAAAAGGCCAAAAAGGAACATTTTCCAGCCCGATCGGTTTACAAGCTAAAGGAAATCCAGAAAAAGCACAATTTGATCCGGCCCGGCCAGGTGGTGCTGGATCTGGGTTGTGCGCCGGGCTCCTGGCTTTTGTATGCTGCAGAGACAACCGGGGAGTCCGGCAAGGTCATCGGTGTGGATCTAAAGGCCGTGGACATGGATGTGCCGGCCAATGTGTGGGTGTTTCAGGAAGATATCAATGAAATGGCCCCGGAGGTTTGGCAAATCATTGACGAAGGAGTGGATGCGGTGTTAAGCGATATGGCGCCTTCCACCACCGGCCGCAAGGATGTGGATGCCGTGCGCTCCCATCAGTTGTGTGAAATGGCACTCTATATTTCTGACAGGGCCCTGCGGCCGGGCGGGGTGTTTGTGTGCAAGATATTTCAGGGCCCGGATTTCAAGGCGTTTTGCGACGCGGTCCGGGACCGGTTTGAGATGATGAAGATATTTAAGCCGGCCAGCTGCCGGAAAGACAGCAGGGAAATCTACGTGATCGGCAAGGGCCGGAAACAGGAGGAAACAGATGGCAGGACACAGTAAGTGGGCAAACATCAAGCATAAAAAAGGCGCCGAGGATGCCAAGCGGGGCAAGATTTTTACAAAGCTGGTCAAGGAAATCATCGTGGCTGCCCGCCTGGGCGGAGGTGACCCGGACGCCAACCCGCGGCTGCGCACTGTGCTGGAAAAGGCCAAGCAGAACAATCTGCCCAAGGACAATATTGACCGGGCCATCAAAAAGGGCACCGGTGAACTCGAAGGGGTCAATTACGAAGAAACCGTCTACGAGGGCTACGGCCCCGGCGGGGCGGCCGTGTACGTGGAGTCTTTGTCTGACAACAAAAACCGCACCGTGGCCGATGTGCGCCATGTTTTCAGCAAGCACGGCGGCAACTTAGGGGAAAACGGGTGCGTGTCCTGGATGTTTGACAAAAAGGGCTGGATCCCGGTCAATAAAAGTGATGCGGGAGAAGACGCCCTCATGGAGGCGGCCCTGGAGGCCGGGGCCGAGGATATCCGCGACGAGGACGGGGTCTTTGAGGTCATCACCCCGCCGGATGCATTCGAGGATGTCAAGGCCGCCCTGAATGCCGCCCAAATCCCCTTTGGCGACGAGGCCGAGGTCACCATGCTGCCTCAGACCACGGTGAGCCTTGGGGGCACGGATGCGGAAAAAATGCTCAAGCTCATGAATGCCCTGGATGACAACGATGATGTGCAGCGGGTGCACACCAATGCCGATATTCCCGAAGAGGTGATTGCCGCTGCGGGATAACGGGCGCGTGCCGGCCGGTCACTGTTGTGATTTCATCATGATATCGCCGTAATAGGTGACCGCGGATTCACCGGTGTCGTCCGAGTCGGTCATGATCGCAATTCCCTGGATCATGGGCGGCTCCTTTCCGAATGCCGTCCTGTAATCGGTCAGAATGTTTCTGGATTCCGATACCCAGGTGTTTGTATTTTCCCGCCCGCTTTGCAGGACAATCATCTGCGCCCTGTCTGTATAGGCATTGGGCACGACCCGGCCTTTGGCTGCCGTGCTGGCCCATATGTAGTTGATGGCCCCTGCAGGCGGATATTCACCGTAGATTTTTTCAATAATGTTGAATTTCGCCCGCTCGAAAAACCCCGCCTTTTCCGGGTCATATTCAAAAGCAATATAGAGGCGCGCCGGATAATCATCCCCGGATTTCCGGGTGACATCGCCGTTTTCGTAAATGCCGGTGGCCTTCCAGCGCCATTGGATGACCGGGTATTGACGCGGGTCGATGCGCATTTTGCGGATCAGGCCGGATGCGGATGAATCGCTTTTGGCTTTGATCACCGTGGTTTTGTTGTCGCGGACCAGGCGGTACCGGGTATGCCGGTCAATGTTTTCAAAGGTCAGCGGCTCCCAGCCGGCAGGAATCTCGCGATCCGTGCCGGCCGCGGAGAATTTTCCGATATAAAGGATTTCGCTGTTTTCATCGGCAGTCTCGCACGTGCCTGCACCTGCGGTGAAAACAGCGGCCAGCATAACCAGGACAATTATCGCGATGCGCCTGGGCCGCATGCGTTTTCTCCCTTGATCCGGTTTGGGCCGGATTGTACCAGCCTTGGCCTGCGTTTTGCGGTTGGCGCACGGGTTCTGCGCATATGGGTCAGGTTTTTGGGGCAGTTGGTGATGCCTGCTTTCACCATAACGTTATTGTAGATATTCAATATAGACATGGACCCGTAAGTGTGCCAAAAATTATTTCAGGCTTTTGCAATTTCATCACAAAGGCCGCTGTCCATCTGCAATAAAAAGCCGGAGGCGCTGCAGCGCCTCCGGCTTTTTTGCATATGCCGACGATCATCCGGCTCAATCAGCCGGTTTCGGCCAGGAGTTCATCCTCCATGCTGTCCGGATGCACCTGTTTTTCCACGTGAAAGGTGATTTCATCACCGGTTGCATCGGCTACGATCCGGTCACCCTCGGATATGCCGCCTTCCAGGATTTTTAAGGAAAGCGGGTTTTCCACCAGGTGCTGGATGGTGCGCTTCAGGGGCCGGGCCCCGTAGACCGGGTCAAAGCCCCGCCTGGCCAGCAGGTCCCTGGCCGCGTCCGTGAGCTCGATTTCCATGCGCCTGTCTGCCAGCCGTTTCTGCAGGTAGGTGAACTGGATGTCCACGATTGCCCGCAGCTGCTCAGCGCTGAGGCTGTGGAAGGTGATCACCTCGTCGATCCGGTTTAAAAATTCCGGCTTAAACGTTGCTCGCAGAGACTGGAGCACGCGTTCTTCCATCTGCTCCCGGTTGTCTCCGGAAAACTCCTGGATCTGCTGGCTGCCCACGTTGGAGGTCATGATGATAATGGTGTTTCTGAAATCCACGGTCTTTCCCTGACCGTCGGTGAGCCGGCCGTCGTCCAGGATCTGGAGCAGCACGTTGAACACGTCTGCATGGGCCTTTTCGATTTCGTCAAACAGGATCACCGAATAGGGCCGGCGCCGGACCGCCTCGGTGAGGTATCCGCCTTCTTCGTAGCCCACGTATCCCGGGGGCGCCCCAATCATCCGGGCCACGGCGTGTTTTTCCATGTACTCGGACATGTCTATGCGCACCACCGCCTGCTCGTCATCATAGAGAAACTCGGCCAGGGCCTTGGCCAGCTCGGTTTTGCCAACGCCCGTGGGGCCCATGAAGATAAACGAGCCAATGGGCCGGTTGGGGTCCTGGAGGCCCGAGCGGGAACGGCGCACGGCGTTTGATACGGCCGTGACCGCCTGGTCCTGGCCCACCACCCGGCTGGCAATGCGCTTTTCCATGGCAATGAGTTTTTCGCGTTCGGTTTCCAGCATCTTGGATACGGGAATGCCGGTCCATTTGGAGACAATATAGGCAATGTCCTCGGAATCGACTTCTTCGCGCAGCATGCGCCGGGTTTTCTGCAGTTCCACCAGCTTTTCGTTGGTCTCCTCGATTTCCTTCTGGATCTCGTTTCTCCGGCCGTAGCGAAGCTGTGCCACTTTTTCCAGGTCCCCCTGGCGCTGGGCCTGCTGCTCTTCTGTGCCGAGGCGGTCCAGCTCGGTTTTTAAGTCCCGCAGGCGCTGGATCACCTGCTTTTCATTCTGCCAGTGGGCGTTCATCCGGTTGTATTCTTCCTTGAGCCCCTCCAGGGTCTTTTCAATCTTTCCCAGCCGGTCCCGGCTGGCGTTGTCAGACTCTTTTTTCAGGGCTTCGCGCTCGATTTCCAGCTGGGTGATGCGCCGCTGGATCTCATCGATCTCTGTTGGCTTGGAGTCGATTTCAATGCGAAGGCGCGAGGCGCTTTCATCGATTAAGTCAATGGCCTTGTCCGGCAGAAATCGATCGGTGATGTAGCGGTCCGACAGGGTGGCCGCGGCCACGATGGCCGAGTCCTTGATTTTGACTCCGTGGTGCACCTCGTATTTCTGCTTCAGGCCCCGCAGAATGGAAATGGTGTCCTCCACGCCAGGCTCTGCGGTAAACACCGGCTGAAACCGCCGCTCCAGGGCCGCATCCTTTTCAATGTGCTTTCGGTACTCGCTGATGGTGGTGGCGCCCACACACCGCAGCGATCCCCGGGCCAGAGCGGGTTTTAACATGTTGGAGGCGTCCATGGCGCCTTCTGCCGCGCCCGCGCCCACAAGGGTATGAAGCTCGTCGATAAACAGGATGATCTGGCCCTCGGATTTTTCCACTTCCTTTAACAGGGCTTTAAGGCGGTCCTCGAACTCGCCCCGGTACTTGGCCCCGGCGATCAGCGATCCCATGTCCAGGGCGATCAGCCGCCGGTCCTTTAATGTCTCGGACACGTCGCCTTCCACGATTCGCTGGGCCAGGCCTTCCACAATGGCGGTTTTGCCCACGCCGGGCTCGCCGATTAACACCGGGTTGTTTTTGGTGCGCCGGGAAAGGACCTGGGCAATGCGCCGGATTTCCTCGTCGCGGCCGATGACCGGGTCGAGTTTACCCAGCCGCGCCTGCTCTGTGAGATCCCGGCTGTATTTTTCCAGGGCCTGGTATTTGTCCTCGGGGTTCTGGTCATTGATGGTCTGGTTGCCCCGGATTTCCATGAGCACGTTTAAGATATCGTCGCGCTTCAGGCCGTGGCGCTCAAAAATCTGGGCAACATGGCCTTTCTTGCTGTCTGCAAGGGCCAGGAAAATGTGTTCCACGCTCACGTACTGGTCTTTCATGTTCGAGGCGATGGAAAAGGCCGATTCAAGGATTTTTTTGGTTTCCCCGGAAATATAGACCTCTGCTGCGCCCTCCACTGCAGGCAGTTTTTTCATTGCCTCCTGCACTTCCTTGTGCACTTCAGAGGGGCTGGCGCCGATTTTTCTGAGCACGGATACCACAATTCCCTGGGAATCCTCGAGCATCCCGGCCAGAAGGTGCACCGGCTCAATCTGCTGGTGGCGGTTCTCCGCGGCCAGGGACTGGGACTGCTGGATGAGCTCCTGGGATTTTATGGTGAATTTGTCAAACCTCATGATAAAGGCCTCCTTTTATCACAGATATGCGAATGAAACAGATCATGCGCAATTTTTAATTGTTTTGTTTCTATCCGGAATTATTCAAAAATAAAATAAACACAGATGAAGTGATGTCAATGGAGGCCATTGTGTCAGCCGGCGGGGTTTTTAATTGACCCGGGCAAAGGGAGTTATTATTTTAAAACAAGGGACACAAACGGGCCGGAATATATCGGAACACGGGCTTTTGGTCCGGACCGGCTCAAATCCCAGACAAGGGAGAGGCCATGAGCAGGCAAGCATCCTTTACCAAGCATGAACGCAAAGTCCTTCCTGATTTCCGCAAAAAAATCAACAACGCCGAGTCCACAGAAGATGTGAAGAAATTTTTCACTTACACAGTCGGATCCCTGTTTTCGGATATTTTTGCGGAAGATGTGGCTGTGGAGCAGGGCGATATCCGCCTTATGCCGGATATGAACCCGCCTTTCAAGTTAAGCGACCGGCTGATGAAAATGCCCCGGTTTGCACAGATTTGGCAGGACTCGGACCTGGCCCATGTGCTGGGCCGGCTGGCTGAGGCTGCGGCCAACCGCTACCGCCGCCTGGACAAGCATCCGGAAAAAACCGATTCCAAGATCCAGCGCAGATACGAAAACCGTTGACCGGGCTTAAAAATCCCGGGGTTTGCAGATGATTTCCCGGATTTTGAGGTCAAAAAAGCCCGTCTGGTGCGCCGGTTTGATGACCAGGGCCGTGTCCGCGCCCCGGGAGGTGCCGCCCACGGCAATGATATCGCTGCCTGACAGGGCGCCGCCGTCTGCGGCCATCACCGCGATTTCAACGCACACCTTGGTGCCCTGGCCGAAGAGTTTCAAGGTGTCGGCCATGAGCAGGGCGGGATAGACGCCGCCGTGCTTTTTGGCCACGGACCGCTCCACCCCGGAAAGGGCATGGGTGGCCTCGACGACCCGCACCCCTTCTTTTTCCAGGTCCTTTCTGACGTCATCTTTCATGCTTTTTTCAAAGGGCTGGCGGAAGCCGCAGTGGTAGGTGACCGCCGTGATTTGAAATCCGGTGCACATCTCCAGGGCTTTGTAGGCGGTATCCCCGGTGGTCGATGCCACCACCAGTTCTCCAATTCCCAGTTCCCGGCCCCGCTGGCAGGCCAGTTCCAGGGTTTGGGCGGTGTTCTGTTGTCCGGGAGAATCAAACCAGGCAAACATTTTGTCCGTGCTCATCTCTTTTTATCCTGTTTTGGGTGGTTTCAAGGCGCGTCACATTATCATTGCCGGTTTGTTCAGTATATTGTATCATGGAATCAACAGTCAAGACCGACCGTTAAGATTGATGGTTTCGTAAAAAGTAAGTTTTTAGATGGCGCCGTAAAAAGTTCAAGATCAAGGCTTGCGCGATTGCCGAAGAATGCAGCGTACTTATCCGTACGTGAAATTCTGAGGAATCGCGCGTAACGCAGATATTGGACTTTTTACGGCGCCATCAAGATTCACTGCTGCAAGGGGACCGAAATGATCATTGATGTGCATACCCACCTGTTTCCCGGGGTGATCCGCAACAACCGGGACAATTATTTTCTCGATGAGCCGGCTTTTGCCCTGCTTTACCGCAGCCCCAAGGCCCGCATGATTGGTACCGAAGACATGCTCCGCTCCATGGATGAGCACGGGGTGGATATTTCCGTGGTTTTCGGTTTTCCATGGTTTAATCCAGAGACCTGCCGGCACCACAATGACTATATTATCGAGTCGGCCCGGCAATGGCCGGACCGGCTTAAGGGTTTCTGCTGTGTCAATCCTTATACCGAAGGTGCGGAAAAGGAAGTGCAGCGCTGCCTTGCCGCCGGTTTGTCCGGGGTCGGGGAACTGGCCTTTTATCAGGCCGGGGGCATCACAGATGATGCAATCGCGCGCCTGGCCCCCATCATGGAACAGTGCCGGCAAAAAAAACTGCCCGTGCTCATTCACACCAACGAACCCGTGGGCCATCAGTATCCCGGAAAAAGTGATAACACCCTGGCCCAGATTTATGCCCTGGTCAAGGCCTACCCGGACAACATCATCATCCTGGGGCACTGGGGCGGAGGGATATTTTTCTATAACCTGCTGAAAAAAGAAGTCAGCAACGTGCTGGCCAACGTTTATTTTGATACCGCGGCATCGCCGTTTCTATATGACCCCCGAATTTACGGGCAGGCCGCAGAACTGGCGGGCGCAGACAGAATCCTGTTTGGCACCGATTATCCCCTGATCCCGCCGGATCGTTATTTCCGGGAAATGGAGTCAGCCGGCATCAGCGCCAGGCTCCGTGACCAAATATTGGGCGAAAACGCCGCCCGGATTTTATCTGTTTGAAAATGAAGCCAATTTACCGTCAGCTCCAGCAGCAGGCCGTGGGCATAGCCGCCCGTTATCCGTTGCCGGATTTTTATTCGGACTTTTCCGGGCAGGTGCGCTGCTCCCGGGGCTTTTTCGGGCAGGATCCCGTGGTGGCGGATTTGTGGGCATTTGTTGCCGAAAACATAGAAAACGATTTTGGCCACGGGCTGATCCATGTGCGGGAGGTGGCCCTGGATGCCGGGGCCCTGGTGCTTATTGAGGCGCCGCAGATCTGCAGGGACGCAAAAAGCCGTGATCACCGCCTGCGCCTGGCCCAGGCCGCCGGGCTTTTGCATGATATCTGCCGAAAGGAGAAAAATCATGCGGCCGCAGGAGCCGCCTGCGCCAGGCGGGTGCTGGTTGATTACCCGTTTTCCGGCCCTGATATTGATGCCATCTGCCTTGCCATTGCCAACCACGAGGCATTCGGCGAAAATCAAAGAGGCGGCAGTTTCACAGCGCAGCTGTTGTCAGACTGTTTATACGATGCAGACAAGTTCCGGTGGGGACCGGAGAATTTCACCCGGACGGTATGGAAAATGCTGGCCTACCGGGATGTGCCCGTGGACCGGTTTTTGACCCATTATCCCCAGGGCATGGCGTTTTTGAAAAAAATCCGCAATACTTTCCGCACGAATACGGGGCGGCAGTATGGCCCGCAGTTTATCGATCTGGGAATTGCCATCGGCGATGAACTCTACGAGGTCCTCTGCGCCTGGTCAAAAGAGTAATGATTCCCGTTTGCGGGAAAATCCCTGCAGCCGCCCCAGTCATGCGCCGGCACGGGCTTCCCGGTTCTTTTTCTGGTGCTTGGCCGCTACAATGGGGGTGTTTAAGATCAGCGCAGACGATCCCTCGCAGCGCTGGATATCGAGGCTCAGCGACTCCCGGTCGATTTCAAAATAGCGCGATATCACTTCCACCAAGTCCTGCTGCAGGTCTTCGAGCATGTCGTCCTTGACTTCGAGCTTATCGTAGACCAGGGCAAACTGGAGGCGCTTTTTGGCCACGCTTCTGCTGTTGTCCGGCTTGTTTAACAGCTTTCTGATCAGGGCGTTAAAGGACATGAGTATTATTCCTGTTTTTTCCGGCCGAGTTTTTTACCGATTTTTCTCCAGAAGGAGTCATGGGCCATGGGATCTTCAACCGGAAGGTCCGGATGACCGTCAAGCCTCATGGCAATGCGGTTAAAGGCTTTTCCCGCCTTGGAATCCTTCTGCTGCACAATGGGATTGCCCGTATTCGAGGATACCACAACCGCATCATCCATTTCCACCAGCCCGACCAGATCAATGGAAAGCACATCCACAACGTCTACGTGGCTGAGCATGTCGCCTTTTTCCACAAGCTTGGGCACGATCCGGTTGACAATGAGCTTGGGCGTGATGGAGTGGGCATAGAGCAGCCCGATCACCCGGTCTGCGTCGCGCACTGACGATACCTCCGGGGTGCAGACCACCAGGGCCTCGTCTGCGGCCTCGATGGCGTTTTTAAAGCCCTGTTCAATGCCCGCCGGACAATCCAGCAGGGCAAAGTCGTATTCCCTGCGCAGCTTGTTGCACAGCCAGACCATGTTTTCCGGCTTGATGATGCTTTTGTCATCGCTCTGGGACGCAGGGACCAAAAACAGGTTATCGATTTTGCGGTCCTTGATGGCCGCTTGTTTGAGCTTGCACTTTTTCTGGACCACGTCCACCACATTGAATACGATCCGGTTTTCCAGGCCCATGACCACATCCAGGTTGCGCAGGCCGATGTCCATATCGACCACGGCCACGCGCTTGCCCTGAATGGCCAGGGCCGCGCCGATGGAAGCGGTCACGGTTGTTTTGCCAACGCCGCCTTTTCCGGACGTGACAACAATGACTTTTCCGTCCACGTTTCACCTCATTGCAAGGGGTTTGTTACGGGTTGCTGCTGTCAAAACCCGTTTTATCGGATTTCCGGCCATGCCAGACGTTTGAAGATATTGTCCTTTAAATAGTCGGCCATCACGATCTGATTGTCTTTCAGGGATGCAAATTCCGGTTTTTTCCCGGAAGATGAGGATGCGCCGGCGGCTACGTAGCCGGCGATCTGAATCTGGGTGGGCCGCAGGTCCAAGCCCAGCACAATGGCCTTTTCATTGTCGGGCTGGCCGGCAGCCGCGGTTCCCAGCAGGCTGCCGAGAATAATGATATCGCCGCCGGCAATGGCTTCTGCGCCAGGGTTGAGATCCCCGAGAATGACCAGGTGTTTTCGGGCCTCCACCTTCTGCCCGGAGCGGACCCGGCCGGCGATGACCAGGGTGTCATCCGAGTGATGCAGCCAGGCCTTTTGCGCGTTTTGCCCGGTATCCGCACCTTTTTGTCCGGCAGCGGCCGGCGTTATTTTGGCCTTTGGCGGCCCGGAAACCCGGCCCACCTGGAAACGCTGCTGCAGAAAAGCCCCCAGGTCGTCAATAAGGGAGTCGTCTGCCGGGTTTTCGCCCGGGTCCAGAATCACCCGGGCATTGACGGCCAGGTGTCGGAGCCGCTCAAAGGGTTTGCACAGTTCCTGCTTCAGGGTTTCGGCCGGCAGGGACGCATCCATGGTAATCCACAGGCTGTCGCCCACGCCTTTGAGTTTCACGGGCGGTTGCTGAATTGTCATATAAGGGCCTGCCGACAGGTTGGGGTTGACATTTGCATGGGTTTCAGACCGCCTATCATGTATAGAAGCATTTAAAATCGTAGCACATCTTGTATATATAAACCAAAATCCCTTGTCAAGCCCAAAAAGCCGGGCTTGCCGTCAAAAAAAGCCGGCAGACCCGGTTCGGGCCTGCCGGCTTTTTTTAAAAATTTTAAACGCTTAGTTTGGGTAAAGCCTATCCGCCAAAAGAGGCGTCGGGCATTTCCACGGCCGCGCCGTTGACATCGGCAATGGCGTCGAGTTTGCCCATGGTGGCCGGCAGAATATTGGTGGCGAAAAATTCCGCGGTTTTCAGGCTGCCCACGTAAAAGGCGGCATCCTTGTTTTTGCCGGCCTTTTCCATGAATTTGGCCATGTCTGCTTCGCCGGTGAGCTTTTCAAGCTTGCGGGCGGCCAGCACGGCCCGCCATAGATGCATCCAGGCAAAGGTCACATCGCCGGTGACATCCAGGAAAGGATGGGCATAGGCATAGGCGTTTAAGATATTATCCGACACCGATGCCTTTGCCAGGGAAACCGCCACCTCGCTTAAGCGGTTGACCGCGTTTTCCACCCGCCGGGTCACATCGCCCAGCACGCTGATCTTTCCGGCTTCGGCAATGGTTTTCTCCATTTCCCCCAGGTAATCCATGAAGGGCTGGCCTTTTTTCATGCCCAGCTTGCGGCCCAGCAGGTCCATGGCCTGGATGCCGTTGGTGCCCTCGTAGATCTGGAATATCCGGCAGTCGCGCATGAGCTGTTCCATGGGATATTCCTGGATGTAGCCGTATCCGCCGTAGACCTGGATGCCGTGGCTGGTGACCTCAAGGGCCCGGTCTGTGATGTATCCTTTGATAATCGGCGTTAAAATGGCGGTGCGGTCGGCGTATTTTTCCTTTTCCTCGTCGCTTTGGGCCAAGCCCTCCAGATCATGGGTGAGGCCGCCGTAATAGATCAGGCTGCGCATGCCCTCCACGTAGGCTTTCATGGTCAGCAGCTGCCGGCGCACGTCCGGGTGCTGGATAATGGGCACAGACGAGGCGTCAGCCGCCTTGCCCGCAGTCAGGTGCTTTCCCTGGATGCGCTGTCTGGCGTAATTCACTGCATAGATGTAAGAAGCCGTGGCCGTGGCAAAGCCCTGCAGGCCCACGAGCTGGCGCGCCTCGTTCATCATCAGAAACATCGCCCGCATGCCCTTGTTTTCCTGGCCCAGCAGGGTGCCCACGCAGTTTCCCCTGCCGCCCAGGGTCAGGGTGCAGGTGGCATTTCCGTGCAGGCCCATTTTTTCCTCGATGCCGGTGCACACCACGTCGTTGAACTCGCCCAGACTGCCGTCGTCGTTGACCCGGTACTTGGGCACCAGAAACAGGGAGATGCCCCGGGTGCCGGCGGGTGCGCCCTCAATGCGGGCCAGAACCGGGTGGGCGATGTTTTCCACCATGTTCTGCTCGCCGCCGGAGATGAAAATCTTGGTGCCGGAAATGCTGTATGTGCCATCACCGTTGGGTGTGGCCGTTGTCTGCAGGGCGCCCACGTCAGAGCCGGCCTCGGCTTCGGTCAAAAGCATGGTGCCGGACCATTTGCCGGAGTAGATTTTGGGCAGGTAGGCATTTTTCTGGGCTTCGGTGCCGAATGTCTTGATCAGGTTAGCCGCGCCGTGGGACAGGCCGTGATAGAGCATGAATGCCGGATTGGCGCCGATAAAGTATTCCTCTGCCGCCAGCGACAAAGTTTTGGGCATTCCCTGGCCGCCGTAGTCCGGTTCATCGATCATGCCCAGCCATTCGCCTTCGTTGTATAAGGCGTTTACCTGGTGGAAGGATTCCGGGACCTTGACCGTGCCGTCTTTTTCAAGGCTGCAGCCCACTTCGTCGCTTTCCTTCTGGGTGGGCAAAATGGCTTTGACGGCCAGGTTCCTGGCCTCGGTGACCACCATGTCCACGGTTTTTTTGTTGAACTCGGCGAATTTTTCGTTTTTGGCCAGTTCGGTCACCTGCATCTGTTCGTGCAGGACAAAGTCCACGTCTTTGCGATCCGCGATTAATTGTGCCATGATGTTGTCTTCTCCTTGTGCGTTGCCTGATTTATATCGGGAATGAACCCCCCCCGGAAAGCCCTCAAAGTTGATCCATATCCATAAATGAATCCATACCTAAAGTCAAGTTCGGAGGATTGAACCGGGTTTCAGGCAGCCGGTTCCAGGGCCGGGATTCCGTCAGAGGGTCGGGCGGGTTGACCCGGTCCGAAACATGATTATTTTTTTATTAAAATGTTCACATCCTTTTTTATATCAATTGATTAGTTCATTTCTGCGTGGAGTCCGTGTCTTAGTGGGCAACAACTTCCCTAAACCCCAAAAGGAGGGCAATACAATGGAGAAGAAAGTCACCTTAAGCACTATCAAAGCAGACGTGGGCGGCCTGGTCGGACATTCTTCCATTCATCCGGATTTGTGCAAAGAAGCCGAAAACCGGCTGGAAACAGCCAAGAAACAGGAAAAAATCCTGGATTATTATGTCACCGCGTGCGGCGATGATCTCGAACTGATCATGACCCACCGCAAAGGCCCCGACAACACTGAGATTCATCAAATGGCCTGGGATATTTTCTGGGCATGCGCCGAAACAGCCAAAAAGCTCAAGCTCTACGGGGCTGGCCAGGATCTTTTGACAGATGCCTTTTCCAACACGATCCGCGGCATGGGTCCGGGCCTGGCCGAGATGGAGTTCGAAGAGCGAAAATCCGAGCCAATAATCGTGTTCATGGCCGACAAAACCTCTGCGGGCGCATGGAACCTGCCGCTTTACAAGGCGTTTGCCGATCCGTTTAACACCGCGGGCCTGGTGATTTCCCCGAGCCTCCATGAGGGTTTCAAATTCCAGGTCCATGACGTAAAGGGGCATAAGCGGATCTTTTTTGATGCCCCGGAGGAAATCTATGACCTTCTTGTATTTATCGGTGCTCCCAGCCAATACATGGTCAAGTCGGTCTACACCAAAAACGGGGAGATCGCCGCTGCCACATCCACCGAGCGGCTCGCGCTGACTGCGGGCAAATATGTGGGAAAAGATGATCCCGTCTATATTGTCCGCTGCCAGGGCGATTTTCCGGCCGTGGGCGAACTGCTCGAGCCCTTTACCCGGGCCCAGCTTGTGGAGGGCTGGATGCGCGGCTCCCACACGGGCCCGCTGATGCCTGTTGCCGTAAAGGACGCCAATCCCTCCCGGTTTGACGGCCCGCCCCGGGTCACGGCCCTGGGATTCCAGATTGCCGACGGCCAGCTCATCGGGCCCAGGGATATGTTTGATGATCCGAGTTTTGACGTGGCCCGGCAGGAATGCAACCGGCTGGCCGACCACATGCGGCGGCACGGTCCGTTTGAACCCCACCGGCTGCCCATGGAGGAAATGGAATACACCACCATGCCCCAGGTCATGGAACGACTTGAAAGCCGGTGGGAGGATCTGAACTAGTGCTTGAACGAAAACCGTCTTTTTCGCCAATCTCTGCGTCCGGCTCAAATTTTAATCCTCAAAATACGTCGAGTATTCCTGCGGTTAAAATTTTCGCCGTCCTGGACCTTAACGAAAAATCCTGGTTTTCGTTCGGGCACGAACTAGGCAATGACTGATTCCCGGGTTTTGTTTTCAGGGAAAACCGCCGCAAGTCCATAGACGGCCTGCGGCGGTTTCTGCATTTTCAGGGGGGTTTACGATGGCTTGACAGCCATGACCACGCAGTCCATGGACTTGCCCTCGCGCACCAGGGCAACGTCTGTAAATCCGGCCTGCTCCAGGTCGCTTTTGACCTCTGAGAAAGTGTAGGTGTCTCCGCCCCGGGTGTTGACCAGCATGTTGATGGCAAAGATGGCCCCGCCCGGGGGATTGGTTCTGTCTTCGTCCATGATGTGATCCCGTATCAGGATTGCCCCGCCGGGCTCAAGGGCTTGGTGGATGCGGGTGTAGAGCGAGCGGTTCTGCTCGGGACTGTTTTGGTGAATAATGGCGGACAGCAGGGCCAGGTCGCAGCCGGCCGGCATCTCATCGGTGTTGTAATCGCCCGCCCGCAGCTCCACCCGGTCGGCCATTTGATTTTCCGCCATTCTGGACTCTGCCATGGGAAGCACCCTGGGCAGGTCAAACACGATGGCCGAAAGCCCGGGGGCCTTGTTTAAAAACGCAATGGTGTAGGTGCCCGAGGCCCCGCCGATGTCCAGCAGCTTTTTATAACCACTGAGATCCAGGTCTGCGGCAATGTCTGCGGCCATCTGCCGGCCCGCCACGTGCATGGCCCCGATAAAGGCTTCCAGGGTCTGGTCGTCTTTTTCGGTCATGGGCACCAGGTCGGGCTTTTCGCCTTTTTCAACAACCTCGGTGAGATGCGACCAGGAATCCCACACCTCGGCCATGTGCAGGACCATGGGACGGACGGTTTCCGGATGATTGGCGCTGAGCAGCGTGGACTGTCCGGTGTTGTGATAGATTCCGTCTTTTTTGTCCAGAACCTCTGCGGCCACCAGGGCGTCAAGAAGCCGGGTCAGTGCCCGGGGGTCCACACCCAGCTGCAGAAACAGGCTGTTTGCGGAATCCGGCTGTTTTTCCAAAAGGGTGAAAATGTCGAGCTGGGCTGCGGTCAAAATAATCCGGCTTGTCATAAACTGCCGGGTGCGTTCGAGAATGGCATCTGGCGGGTGCACGGTTCGGCTCCTTTTTGACATGAAATGGGGGTTTTGGTTGTTTGTCCATGTTTGCACCATGGGCGCACAAAAGCGGCCCTTGTTTCAGAGTTTAATGGCTGCAGCCGGGGCCTTCAAGGAAAAAATCCGCCGTTGCCTTTGTCCCGCGGGGTCTTTGGCCGGGGAAAATTCCTTGCCCGGCCGGCGCGAAACTAGTATGGGAAAGATACGCAAAACCCTTTTTGGACATCACACGACATCGGGGACACTGTGAAACAGATCGGATTGTTCGTCAAGCAGGATTCAGCAGCCCAGAAAACAGCCGACGCCTTTGAGAAATGGCTGAGGAAAAAGGGTCTGGCGGTCATACGCCAGAATGCCTTTCAGCCGCAGCTGGGTCTTCAGACAGATCGGGAGACCGGGGTGGATCCGGAAACCATGCTCTGCGTGTTTGTGCTGGGCGGAGACGGCACGTTTTTGAGCGCATCGCGCTGGATCGGGGAGGCCAGTATTCCCATGATCGGCGTGAAGTTCGGTGATATCGGCTTTCTTGCCGAAATCGCCGAGGACTCTCTTTTTACTGCGGCCCAGACTGTGCTGGACCGGGATTTTGAGGTTGAATCCCGGGCCAGGCTCAAGGTGCGCATTTTCCGGCAGGGCCGGCTGTGCGTGGAGGAAACGGTTTTAAACGACGTGGTGATCAACAAGGGGGCCCTGGCAAGGCTGGCCAACATTGAAACCTGCATTGACGATCATTATCTGACAACCTATCGCAGCGATGGGCTCATTGTCTCCACCCCCACGGGTTCAACCGCCTATTGCCTGGCAGCGGGCGGGCCCGTGGTGCACCCGGCCGTGGAAGGCATTCTTGTCACACCGATCTGTCCCTTTACCCTGACCAACCGGGTGCTGGTCGTGCCGGCCAGGTCCAGGATCCAGATTCGTCTTGGGGAGAAGGCCGCAGACATCGTTGCCACATTCGACGGCCAGCAGGGCCTGGAAATTGCGCCCACCGACACCATTCTCATTGAAAAAAGCCCCTCTCCCCTAAAGCTGATCAAGCTTCCGGGCCACAACTATTTTGATATCCTGAAGGCCAAGCTCCGGTGGAGCGGCGGCCGGATATAACCATGAGACGGACATTTTATGCTCAATGCAGCTGACAGAGAGTTTTTTCAAAAAATTGCCAGGGCCGGTTTGGTCAATCCATTTTCCGATGAACACACGGACCTGGAACTGACGTTAAGCGGGCTTTCCCCGGATGCCTCCCGGTCCGAGCGCACAGAGAAAATCGCCCATGAATTAAACACCCGCATTGCCGGTCTGCAGGAGGCGTCCGCGGCCAGCCTGGATGCTTACAAAGGCGAGGACCGGGATCTGATGCAGAAGGTGTTTTTGTTTGAGCTGTTCTACCGGTTCAAGGATCATTATGACGAGATGATCAAAAGCCAGTTCGCAGCCGGTGATACCCCGATGAAAATTTCGTTTTACCATGACGTGCACCAGGCCATGGCTTCCCGGGGCTTCGGGGAGGAGGCCTTCCGGCATTATTTTGCCCTGGCCTACCAGCTAAGGCGGGCCTTTTATTTCATCGACCGAGGCCTGGCGGGCATCAGCCCGAGCATGCGCGACCTGCGGGCCAATCTCTGGAAAAACATCTTCACCCACAATATCGAGCTTTATGACCGCTATCTGCGCGACCGGATGGAGGATTTCTCCACCCTGCTGCTCGGCGAGACCGGAACGGGAAAGGGTACTGCGGCCGCGGCCATCGGCCGCTCCGGGTTTATCCCTTTAAACAAGCGGTGGCGAAGCTTTGTGGAAAGCTTTACCCGCTCCTTTGTGTCATTGAATCTTTCCCAGTTTCCTGAAAGCCTGATCGAATCGGCCCTGTTCGGGCATAAAAAAGGCGCTTTTACCGGCGCCATTGACGATTATGACGGAGTGTTTGCCTCCTGCAGCCCCCACGGGGCCATTTTGCTCGATGAAATCGGCGAGGTGCCCAAGCCCGTGCAGATCAAGCTTTTGCAGGTGCTCCAGGAGCGGATTTTCACGCCCGTGGGCTCCCAGAAGCACGGTCGGTTCGAGGGCCGGGTCATTGCGGCTACCAACCGGTCCCTGGAGGAAATCCGGGGCAAAAAGGTTTTCAGGGACGATTTTTATTACCGGCTCTGCTCGGACATGATCACCGTGCCTCCTTTGCGCCAGCGGATCCAGGAAGATCCCAGAGAACTGGACATTCTGCTGAATCTCACTGTGGAGCGCCTGGTGGGAAAACCCTCAGCGGAGCTGGCCGGGATGGTGCGCGCGGCCATTGATGACCAGCTCGGCCCGGATTACCCATGGCCGGGCAATGTCCGGGAGGTGGAGCAGTGCGTGCGCCGGGTGCTGCTAAAGGGTTCCTATTCCGGGAACACCGCGTTTTCCCCGGCTGGCGGGGGCCTGGACAGCCGTTTGATCGCCGGCATCGAGCAGGGCAATATCGAGGCCGCCTCCCTGGTTTCCGGGTACTGCTACCTGCTTTACCAGCGGCATCAGAATTTTGAGGAAGTGGCCCGCAGAACCGCCCTGGACCGGCGTACGGTCAAAAAATACATCCAGGAGTGGGAGGAGGCGGCAGATCTGCCGCCATCCTCCTGATCCGTATATTTCTTTGTCCTACTTGATCTCCCGGTGATAGCGCTGCAGGGATTTTGCCTCCGGCTCTCCTGCCCTGCGGGCGGCAATTCCCTTGGCCGCAGCCGTTGCCGCGGCCGTGGTGGTGATGTAGGGCACCTTGAAGCGGATGGCGGTTTTTCGGATATAGGAGTCATCCTCCTGGCTGGCTTTTCCCACCGGGGTGTTGATGATGAGCTGGACCTCGCGGTTTTTGATGGCATCCACGATATCGGGCCGGCCGTGTCCCAGCTTTCTCAGCGTTTCTGCGGCAAGACCGTGTTTTTCCAGAAATTCCCGGGTGCCCCGGGTGGCATAGATTTGAAATCCCAGATCAGAAAAAAGCCGGGCCGGCTCCAGCACGCTGGACTTGTCGTTGTCCGCCACCGTGATCAGAATGCTTCCTTCCACGGGCAGCGGCGACTGGGTGGCCTCCTGGGCCTTGAAAAAGGCCATGCCAAAGGAATCGCCCAGGCCAAGCACCTCTCCGGTGGACCGCATTTCCGGGCCCAAAAGCGGATCGACTTCCGGAAACATGTTAAAGGGAAATACGGCTTCCTTGACCCCGTGATGGGTGATCACGGGCCGCTGCAAATCCATGTCGGCCAGGGTGGCGCCGAGCATGATTTTGGTGGCGATGCGGGCCATGGCAAATCCGCAGACCTTGGAGACAATGGGCACGGTTCTTGACGCGCGCGGGTTGGCCTCCAGGATGTAGACCATGTCATCGGCAATGGCGTACTGGATGTTCATCAGGCCCTTTACCCCGAATTCCATTGCGATTTTGCGGGTGTAATCAATGATGGTTTCCACGTGCCTGGGCGGGATGCTCACGGGCGGAATCACGCAGGCCGAATCTCCCGAATGGATGCCGGCCAGCTCGATGTGTTCCATGACCGCGGGCACAAACGCGTCGGTGCCGTCGGCAATGGCGTCGGCCTCGGCCTCGATGGCCGATTCCAGAAATTTGTCAATGAGCACCGGCCGTTTCTCGGAAACCTCCACGGCAGCTGCCAGGTAGCGCTGGAGCATGGTTTCGTCCATGACAATTTCCATGGCCCTTCCGCCCAGAACATAGGAGGGCCGCACCATCAGTGGGTAGCCGATGTTTCTGGCAATTTTGAGGGCTTCGTCAAAAGAGCGGGCCATGCCCGATTCCGGCTGGGGAATGCCGAGTTTGGCCACGATCTGGTGAAACCGGTCCCGGTCCTCGGCCAGATCGATGGTTTCCGGGGAGGTGCCCAGAATTTTGACGCCCGCAGCCTCGAGCTCAGAGGCGATGTTGAGCGGGGTTTGGCCGCCGAACTGGACGATCACGCCCTCGGGCTGCTCCTTTTCATAGATGGAAAGCACGTCCTCCACTGTCAGGGGCTCGAAATACAGTTTGTCCGAGGTGTCATAGTCAGTGGACACGGTCTCGGGGTTGCAGTTGACCATGATGGACTCATAACCCGCCTCCCGGATGGCAAAGGCGGCATGCACGCAGCAGTAGTCAAATTCGATTCCCTGGCCGATGCGGTTTGGCCCGCCGCCGAGCACCATGATTTTTTTGCGGCTGCTGGCAGAGACCTTGTTTTCGGCGTTGTAGGTGGAATAATAATAGGCCGCATCAGCCACCCCGGATACGGGCACGGCATCCCAGGCCTCTTCAATGCCCAGGGCCTTTCGTTTCTCCCGGATGGCAATTTCTTCAATGCCCAGAATCCGGGCCAGATACCGGTCGGCAAACCCGTCTTTTTTGGCGGCAATCAGCAGATCGTCCGGGGGAAGCTGACCCGGGACGGCCAAGATCTTTTCTTCGAGCTCCACCAGTTCCTTCATTTGCTGGATAAACCAGGGTGTGATGCGGGTCAGCTCGTGGAGCTGATCCACGCCTGCGCCCTTGCGAAGGGCCTCGTACATGAGAAACTGGCGTTCACTGGTGGGTGTTGCAATGTCGTCGAGCAGCTCCTTTAAGGGTTTTTTATTGAAATCTTTTGCAAATCCCAGGCCGTAGCGGTTGATTTCCAAAGACCGGATGGCTTTTTGCAAAGCCTCCTTGTAGTTTTTGCCGATGCTCATGACCTCGCCCACAGCCCGCATCTGGGTGCCGAGCTTGTCTTCCACACCGGGAAACTTTTCAAAGCCCCATCTGGCGAATTTCACCACCACGTAATCGCCGGACGGCGTGTATTTCTCAAGGGTGCCGTCGCGCCAGTAGGGCAGTTCATCCAGGGTGATGCCGCCGGCCAGAAGCGCGGATATAAAGGCGATGGGAAAGCCCGTGGCCTTTGAGGCCAAAGCCGAGGAGCGCGAGGTCCGGGGGTTGATCTCGATGACCACCACCCGACCGGTTTCCCGGTTGTGGGCAAACTGGATATTGGTGCCGCCGATGACCTCGATGGCCTCAACAATGGCATAGCTGTAGTCCTGGAGTTTCTGCTGCAGTTCCTGGGATATGGTGAGCATGGGCGCGGTGCAGAAGGAATCACCCGTGTGCACGCCCATGGGATCCACATTTTCGATAAAGCAGACCGTGACCAGGTTGTTGTTGGTATCCCGCACAACCTCCAGTTCCAGCTCCTCCCAGCCAAGGACCGATTCCTCCACCAGGATCTGGTTGATGTAGCTGGCAGCCAGGCCCCGGGCGGCAACGGTGTGGAGCTCCTCCACATTGTAGACCATCCCGCCGCCGGTTCCGCCCATGGTGTAGGCCGGCCGGATCACCACGGGATATCCGAGTTCGGCGGCTACGGCCTCGGCGTCCTCCACGGTTGTCACCGCCCGGCTTTCGGGCATTTCAATGCCGAGTTTGTCCATGGTTTCCTTAAAGGCCGTGCGGTCCTCGCCCCGCTGGATGGCCTCGATGTTGACCCCGATGACCTTGACGCCGAAGCGCTCGAGCACGCCCAGCTTGGCCAGCTCCGAGGAGAGGTTGAGCGCGGACTGGCCGCCCAGGTTGGGCAGAAGCGCATCCGGGCGTTCCTTTTCGATGATGCGTGTCAGGTTTTCGGGGTTCAGCGGCTCGATGTAGGTAACATCTGCCATTTCCGGATCGGTCATAATAGTGGCCGGGTTGGAATTGACCAGCACGATTTCATATCCCAGCGACCGCAGGGCCTTGCACGCCTGGGTGCCGGAATAGTCAAACTCGCAGGCCTGACCGATAATAATGGGCCCGGAGCCGATAATCATAACCTTGTGGATGTCAGTGCGCTTGGGCATATTTTCTCCTTTTACAGGCTTATCTTAATCATAGCTGCTGCCGTCCCAGCAGTGGGTGCATAGTTTTTCTTTGGGCAGGCCGATGGCTGTGATCATGTCTTCAAGACGTTGGTATTTCAGGGTATTGAGTCCGAGTTTTTCCCGGATATGTTCCACCATGTCGGTGGTCTGTCGGGTATCCGGGTCCGCATACCTCCGGATGGTATCCTCCTGCTCCTGTCCCTCCATGTCGAAGATGGCCTTGCGCCCCGCAAGATCCAGGGTTGAGCGCGATGTTGAGAAATTCAGATAAAGGCACGGATAGACCAGGGTGGGGCAGGCAATGCGCATGTGCACTTCCCGGGCCCTGGCCTCAAACAGGGTGCGGACATTGTCCTTGAGCTGGGTACCCCGGACAATGGAGTCATCACAGAACAGCAGGCGTTGACCGGAAATCAGGGACGTGACCGGAATCAGCTTCATCCGGGCCACCAGATCCCGGTCGTTCTGGTTTTGAGGCATGAAGCTGCGGGGCCAGGTGGGGGTGTACTTGACAAAGGGCCGGCCGTAGGGCACCTGTTTTTCATTTGCATACCCGATGGCATGGCCGATGCCCGAATCCGGAATGCCCGAAACCAGGTCCACCTCCATGTCATCGGCCCGGGCCAGGGCCTGCCCGCATCTGTAGCGCACCTGCTCCACGGAGATGTTTTCGTAGCTGGATGCCGGATAACCGTAATAGACCCATAAAAAGGCGCAGACCTGCATGTCCGGGCCTGGCGGACGGACGGTTTCATAGCCCTCTGCGGTGATAAAAACGATTTCTCCGGGCCCCAGGTAATGGACGGCTTCGTATCCGAGGTTGAAAAACGCCGTGGTTTCAAATGAGACCGCATGGGCGCCCTCCTTTTTGCCGATCACCAGGGGCGTGCGGCCGAGCCGGTCCCTGGCGGCGTAGATGCCTTTTTCCGTGAGAAGCAGCAGGGTGCACGATCCACGGATGGCCGCCTGGGCACTGACAATGCCGTTGACAAAATTGTTTTCCTGGTTGATGAGCATCCCGACGCATTCCGTGGGGTTGACCGCGCCTTCACCCACTTCCGAGAAATGAATGCCCCGGTTGAAAGCCGAGCGGGCCAGTTCCGCCAGGTTGTTGATGCGGCCCACCGTGGCAATGCCGAAATTGCCCAGGTGCGATCCAATGATCAATGGCTGGGAATCATGGTCGCTGATCACCCCGATTCCCTTGTTGCCATGAAGATTGGGAAGCTCGGATTCAAACTTGGTGCGAAAATAGCTGTTTTCGATGTTTTTGATGGCCTTTGCTATGCCCTGGCTGTTTTTGACTGCCAGACCGCCCCGCTTGGTGCCGAGATGGGAATGATAATCGGTTCCGTAAAACAGATCCATCGTGCAGTCGGTTTTCATGGTACATCCGAAAAGTCCGCCCATAAATGCGCTTTCCTTTGTTTATCGGTTGCAGGCATTTTGTTTTTACTGCCGCATGCTTACCTGATTGAATCCATGGAGTAAAATGAAAAATTCAGGTTACCTGTTCTTATCGAAATCAGGCCGCCCATGGCAAGAGGTTATGCAAAAAAATTCGATCTTTTCTTTTTGTTTGGATTTGAATCCCTGTTATCTCTGCATTATGGTAGAAAACAGAAAAGCCGGCCCGCCGGCCCGCAGTCAGCCAATGTGCCTGCCGGCGGGGGAACCGATGTTTAACGGCGCAGAAAGGAGGCGATGAAAATGGCACTTTATATGGTTCAGCACGGCAAAAACCTTCCAAAGGAAATTGACGAAAAACAGGGGCTTTCCGAGCAAGGCATAGACGAGGTGGAAAGGATTGCGGATACGGCCGTGGTCTACGGGGTGAAGATCGACCGGATCCTGCACAGCGGAAAAAAACGCGCCCGGCAGACGGCTGATATTTTTGCCAAAAAGCTTAATGTCGCAGGTGTGGCCGAAACCGAGGGCTTAAAGGCTCTGGATGACCCCGAAGCCTTTGCCGGGGAGATACGATCGGATGAAAATCTCATGCTTGTGGGTCATTTGCCGTTTATGGAGCGCATGGCATCTTACCTGACCACGGGGAAAACGGATTACACGGTTTTCAAGTTCCAGAACGGCGGCATCGTGTGTCTGGACAAATTGCCGGATTCGGACTCCTGGGCGATTGTCTGGGCGCTGATGCCGCATATCGGGTAAGAGGGTAAAAAAAATTGCTTTCCTAATTGAATTTTGGCATATTGATTATTTTAAAAAAATCGCTCAAGTTCGGAAAAAATAATCTAACAGTTCGCTGTCAGCCGATATCCGGGCCGGGCGGGTCTGGCGGGTAAGGGTGCGGCCGCGTGCCGCTCACGCAGATGATTTAGATGACGGGAAAGGCCACGCGAGAATGGATCTGGAGGTGTTACGCAAGAAGCAGCCGGCTGAGGTGGAACTGGGTCAGGCAGCGGCCCTGGTCGCCCAAATTCAGAAACCGGATGGGGAAATCCCGTGGTTTGACGGCGGCAAAACCGATCCCTGGGATCACGTGGAATCGGCCATGGGACTGGCCATCGGCGGATATCCGGAGCGCGCAAAAATGGCATATCAATGGCTGGCAGCCCGGCAGCTGGAAGACGGAAGCTGGTATGCGGCTTACCAGGACGGCCGGCCCCTGGACCAGACCCGGGATACAAATGTCACCGCCTATATTGCCGTGGGGGCGTATCACTATTACCTGGTGACCGGCGATGAGGGGTTTCTTGCCGAAATGTGGGAACCGGTACGCCGGGCAATGGAATTTGCCTTAAGCCTTCAGGCGCCCAGCGGCGAGATTTACTGGGCCATGAGCCCGGATCTCAAGGTTGACCCCATGGCCCTTCTCACCGGTTCGAGCTCCATTTACATGAGCCTGAAGTGCGCCATTGCCATGGGCCGGGTACTGGGAAAAGGGTGCGAAAACTGGTTTTCCGCAGCCTTTCGGCTGAAAAAGGCCGTGCAAAACGGTTATCACCTGTTTAACATCGCCAAGTCCCATTATTCCATGGACTGGTTTTACCCGGTACTTTCCGGCGCGCTCACGGGCGCGGCGGCGCGCAAGCGCTTTGACCAGTACTGGAAGAAATTCGTGGTGGAGGACATGGGCGTGCTCTGCGTTTCCAACCGTCCCTGGGTGACAGTGGCGGAAACCTGCGAGTGCGTGCTCGCCCTGGCGGCTTCCGGAAATGAGCGGATTGCCGGGATCATTTTTAACTGGATGCATGATCGGCGGTTTGAAGACGGCTCCTATTGGTGCGGATTTACTTACCCCGACATGGTGATCTGGCCGGAGGAAAAAATCACCTGGACCAACGCGGTGGTGCTCATGGCTGCAGACGCCCTGTATCACCTGACCCCGGCCAGCCGCTTGTTTCATCACGGATTCTGGGAGGAATCCGGCCTTTTTGCCTAACCCTTTAAATCTTGCAGGTTTTTTTGCGAAAAGATCATCGACCCTATTTCCTCAAGCGCGCCTTTACCCGGTTTCAGGATGCCTATACCCGCCGTTTCATCCGGCCCCAGCTTGATGCCCTGGGCGTCGGGGCCATGTGCGTGCATCCCTGGAATATCAAGATTTTCGGCGCTCCCGTTACCATCGGGCAGCATGTCAACATCCTGACCACTTCGGATAAAAAGGTCCGGCTGACCGTCTGGCCGGAAAAACCGGGCATGGGAAAAATCGCCATTGGCGACTTTTGCCTGGTCTGCCCCGGGGTTCGGATCAGCTCGGCCAATGAAATCGTGATTGCCGATAACTGCATGATGGCGGGCAGCAGCTTTATCACGGATGCGGACTGGCACGGCACCTATGACCGGGTGCAGACCATCGGCGAGACCGCCCCGGTTTATATCCGCGATAACGTGTGGCTCGGCGACTGCACAACAGTGTGCAAGGGCGTGACCATCGGGGAAAACAGCATCATTGGCGCAGGCTCGGTGGTGGTGCGTGATGTGCCGCCCAACGTGATTGCCGCCGGCAATCCGGCCCGGGTGGTGCGCGAGCTGGACCCGGAGCGCCGGCTTGTCAAAAGGGCGGCTTGGTTTGCCGATATTAAGCAGCTAAACCGGGATATCCAGCGGCTCGACCACGAGAACCTGGCGGGCAACAGCTTGATTTACTGGATCAAAACGGTTTTTGCCCCGGGCCGAAACGATTGAATCCCGGGTTATGGGAAAACGGGTTGAACTGCCCTGCATCCGGTTGATATAATACTTGCCAAAAGATTTTCGGATGCAAAAAGGGGATATATGGCTGCGGAAAACGACATTGTGTTAATTTATCACGAAGACCAGCCCGTGGTGTTTGCCCGGGTGGAAGATATTGCGCCGGACGTGAAAAAGGATTGGTTTCAGATCAAGCTCATGCTGCTGCAGGTGCCCGTGCAGACCGTAACCTGGATTCTGCGCGACACCTACATCAATGGGGCGGAATTTACCATGGGCGGCAATCGCATGCGCCTGGAAAAGATCGAGCCCCCGGAGGAGACACAAGAGCAGGCTCCGGAAAAACAAGAGGGGGCCGAGAAGCAGGAGCTCGGCACAAGCGGGCAGGACGGCACTGACGATTCCGGCGGAACGGTGATTTCCCTGAAGGACCGCAAGCCCAAATAACTTTTTACGGCGCCATCTGAAATCAGACTTCCAAGGAAGTCCAAGGGCGGGGTCGGTTTTTGAAGCGACATTGAGCGTTTACGGAAAAATTCAGCAAATGCCGAAGCTAAAAAATTTCAAACTGTTTGAGGCCGACAGGCCGAGTTTTTGAAATTTTAAG
This sequence comes from Desulfosalsimonas sp., assembly GCF_046483245.1. GTDB lineage: Bacteria > Desulfobacterota > Desulfobacteria > Desulfobacterales > Desulfosalsimonadaceae > Desulfosalsimonas. The sequence continues at coordinate 29,935 of NZ_JAWODO010000134.1, forward strand.
CGAAGGCATTGGCTGAATCCGTAAACGGTCAGGAGCGAAAAAGCTGACGCCGACCGCAGGACTTTCTTCCTTCAAAAACAGCGGACGCGGTAAAAAGCTTTTTACGGTGCCATCAATTTTGGATTGTCTGCTGACAGGACCTTTTGGCCATGAAAAACCCGATTGTTCTCTCTGCTTCCCGGCGCACCGATATACCCGCCTTTTACATGGACTGGTTCATGGAAGGCATCGGCCGGCAATCCTTTGCGGTGAAAAATCCCTACAACCAAGTCATTTACCCGGTTGCCACAGGCCCGGCAGACGTGCACACCATTGTGTTCTGGTCCAAGGATTTTTCCCGGTTTTTAGACAATGGGTACGGACAACGGCTGCAAAAACTCGGCTATCACCTGTTTTTCAACTTTACGCTCAATTCCGGCTCCCCGCTGCTGGAACCGGGCATTGTTCCCGTGGCCGACCGGCTGGAGCAGGCCGCTGAACTCTGCCGACGCTTCGGGGCACAGACCGTGCAGTGGCGGTTTGATCCTGTATGTTTTTTCCGCACCGCGGCAAACGGAGCAGACAGCAATCTTCATGATTTTGAGACAATCGCACGGGCTATGGCTGGATTTGGGGTGCGGCGGTGTGTGATCAGTTTCGTGGATCTGTATGCCAAGGTCAGCCGGCGCAAGGCACCGGCAGACGGGTTTGCGTGGATTGATCCGCCCCTTGAGAAAAAAGTCCGGGTGGTGGTGCGCATGCAGCGCCTGCTTGAAAGCCTGGGCATGTCGTTTTATCTTTGCTGCGAGCCGGAGGTACTGGAAGCCCTGCCTCCGGGCACCCGGGTTTTGCCCGGCGCCTGCATTCCCAATGTGTTTCTGGTGGAATTGTTCGGCGGCCGGCTTTCGTTTCAAAAGGATGCGGGCCAGCGCCGGGCCAGGGGCTGTGGATGCATGACGTCAAGAGACATCGGGGGTTATGCCGATCAGCCCTGTTTTCACAATTGTCTGTATTGCTATGCCAACCCCAGTGCGGGAAAATAAAAATAAATGAACACTGAAAACCCCTTATTTACCATCGGCGATATTGTGATATCTCCGCCCACGGTCATGGCGCCCATGGCCGGTATCACGGATGCTGCCTTCCGGCGCATGATCAGGCAAAATGGGTGCGCATTGGTGTGCACCGAGATGTTAAGCGCAAACGCCCTGTACCAGAATTCCGGTAAAACCCTGAAAATGATGGTTCACGGACAAGAGGAAAAGCCCCTCAGCGTCCAGATTTTCGGGGCAAAGCCGCATATGATGGCAAAAGCCGCGTCCATGGTGGAACAGGCCGGGGCCGACATTGTGGACATCAATTTCGGCTGCTCGGTGAAAAAGGTAATAAAAACCGGGGCGGGCGCGGCCCTGATGAAGGATCT
>NZ_JAWODO010000140.1:0-7122 GCF_046483245.1 Desulfosalsimonas sp.
ATAGGCAAAGCCCAGCCCGTAGAGGATCAGCAGCCCGATGATGTCCCGGGAAAACAAAAACCCCACGTTTAACCACACCTCCTTGCCGTGCAGGTCCTGGCCCATCCATGGAAACACGTAGGCCCGGCCGAAAAACAGCCCCAGAAACAGAACAAACGACACCGGAAAAAATGCGGCAAAGGATTCAGCCAAAGCCGAGAGCCGGCGGCTCCAGCGGGCGTGCACGGTATTCATCATAGCGGAAAACACCAGTCCGCCCTGGGCCACTGCGGAAAACAGCAGAAAATTGACCAGATAAGCCCGCCAGGCGGCTTCGGGCCTTCCCAAAAGCAGACCGGCCGCAAAAGCGGCCACCCCCAGGCCCGCCAGCGCCAGGCAAACCGCATAAATGCGCTTTATTGACTTTTGCTGATTCCGGATCTGCTGAGTCACGATTCCCCGCCTGTAGCCGATTGTTCGGGCACTTCCGCGCCCAGTTGGGTTAAAATTGCCCGAAGTTCATTTTCTTTGTCCAAATCGCAGTCCACCACCACCCCGAACCGGTCAGAGGAACACCGGGTGACCCGGTGGGGCAGATCCTGATAGGCCGGCAGCCGGGCCAGCAGAATCAGGCCGAGCACGTTTCCAAACACGGCAAACAAAATCGTGAACTCAAAGCCCACGATAAAAAACGGCACATAGGACAGCACCGGCTTGCCGCTGACCATCAGGTCCCAGCGCGTGGCCGTAAAAACGGCCAGAAAATATCCCAGAAAAAATCCGATAAACCCGCCCAAAAGCGTAAACCACCCCACCATGCTTTTTTTGACCCCAAGGGCCTTTGATATGGCCTCGCTGGGAATGGGGCCGCGTACGTCTGCAACAGACCAGCCGGTATCGCGCAGGGTCAAAATGGCTTTGGCCGCCCGGCTGTCGTCTGCAAAAAGGGCGGTTAACTGTGTATGGCCGCTATTCATGGGCTGTTTCCTGATGCTGCAGTTCCTTCATCTCGGTCATGGAAATGGCCGGCAGATGCTTGACAAACAAAAAGTAAAAAAAGAAAAACAGGGAAAAACTGCCCAGCATGATCCCGTACTCGATTGCCGTGGGCGCATATTGGCCCCAGGCATTGGGCAGAAAATCATGGGCCACGCTGCTGATGATAATCACAAACCGCTCAAACCACATGCCGACATTAACCACGATGGAAATCCCAAACAACCAGAAAATATGGGTGCGGATGCGTTTGAAGAAAAACAGCAGGGGCACAATGGAATTGCAGACCACCATGATCCAGTAGGCAAGGGTGAACCCGCCGGTGGAACGGAATGAAAACACCTCCATTTCCACGGTGTTCTGACTGTACCAGGCAATGAAATACTCAGTGCCGTATGCAAAGCCCACGATCAGGCCGGTAAACACGATGGTCTTGGCAACGCTTTCCAGCACGTGCATGGTGATGATGCGCTCTGCCTTAAAAATCTTTCGCATGGGGATCATCAGGGTCAGCACCATGGCCAGGCCCGAGTGAATGGCGCCGGCCACGAAATACGGGGCGAATATGGTGGTGTGCCAGCCCGGGATCACGCCCAGGGCAAAATCCCAGGATACCACGCTGTGCACGGATATCACCAGGGGCGTGGCAAGGGCGGCAAACAACAGATAGCCCCGGGTGTAATGCCGCCAGTGCTCGTATCTTCCGGTCCATCCAAGGGAGAGCACGGAAAACACCTTTTTTCGAACACCCGTGGCCCGGTCCCGGATGATGGCCAGATCCGGCAGCATGCCGGTGTACCAGAAAAGCACGCTGACAATCAGGTAGGTGCTGATGGCCACCACGTCAAACATCAGCGGTGACTGGAAATTGGGCCACAGGGTGCGCTGATTGGGAACCGGCAGCATATAGTAAACCATCCACACCCGGCCCAGGTGGATAAACGGAAAAAGGCCGGCCGTGCACACGGCAAACACGGTCATGGTTTCAGCCGCCCGGGCAATGGGGTTTCGCCATTCAGCCCGCAGCAGGTACAAAATAGCGGAGATCAGGGTTCCGGAATGGGCAATACCCACCCAGAACACGAAATTGATCAGATAGGTGCCCCAGTTGACCGGGCTGTTCTGGCCGCCTGCGCCGATGCCCACCATAATCTGCCAGCCCCAGCAGAAAGCGCCCACCAGGACCCCGCAAAACAGCAGTCCCACCACGCCCCAGTAAAACCGGCCCGGCGGCTCCAGAGTGGCGGCAACAGTGTTGTCAATCTCCTGAAATGAAAGTTTTTCCATGGCCTCAGATCTTGTGCACCACTTTTTTGAGATAAATCACGGCTGGCTTGGTGTTCAAATATCCCATGACCTGATATGCCCGGCGATCCCTGACCATCTGTGATACCCGGCTTCCCTCATCCATGAGACTGCCGAATACCAGGGCGTCTGTGGGACAGGTCTGCACGCATGCCGGGGTCACCTCGCCGTCTCTGATCTTTCTGCTTTCATCCTTTGCCCGGCCGTGGGCCGCCTTGATGCGCTGAACGCAAAAGGAGCATTTTTCCATAACCCCCTTGCTGCGCACCGTGACATCCGGGTTGAGCTGGAGATTTAACGGTTCCGGCCATTTCCCGTCAAACCAGTTAAAGCGCCTGACCTTGTAGGGGCAGTTCTGGGCGCAGAACCGGGTGCCGATACACCGGTTGTAGATCTGGTTGTTTAACCCCTCCTTGCTGTGGTGGGGAGCGTAGACCGGGCAGACCGACTCGCACGGGGCATTGTCACAGTGCTGGCAGAGCATGGGCAGAAAAACGAAGTTTCCCGGATCATCAATCTGCCAGTAGCGCTCAATGTGGATCCAGGACATTTCCCGGCCGTTGATGATCTGCTCTTCTCCGGCCACGGCCAAGTTGTTTTCCGCATAACAGGCCGCCGCACAGGCGCTGCACCCGATGCACCGGTCCAGGTCCACCACCATGGCCCAGCGGTAATCCTCGTGATCATGCGGGGGGTAAAAATCCCGGTGCTTGTCATAGCCCTCGGGCAGGGGCAGGGTCAGGGGAAAATCGTGCATGGCCAGTCCGTGTTTTTCCTTACCCGCCGGTTTGGTCAGCTCGTCTGCGGAAGCAGTGAGCGCGATTTTGCGGCCATGGGGATCCATGCTGCCGGCAGTGGCGGCAAGCTTTTGCTTTTGGCCGGTTTTTTCCACTTCCAGGGCACCAGTCTGGCAGACGGCAATGTCTGCGGCAAATCCAGGTTTCACGGAAAAAAGCGAAAACGCGTTTGCCCCCTGCCCTTTTGCATACCTGCCCCCGGCGGTGTGCCCCTGGCCCGCCTGAAGGCCGATCAGCCCGGGATGAATGTCTGATGTTTCATACACCGGCGCCTGGATCTGTCCGTGGACGGTGCGGACGCGCACCACGTCCTCATGGGAGATGCCAAGCTTTGCCGCGGTGTCCGGATGCACCAGTACCGGGCTCTGCCAGGCCACCTGGGTGACCGGGTCCGGGATTTCGCAGGCCCAGGGCAGATCTGCCGCACGCCCGTCAAAAAAGCGCACAGACGGCAGGGCGGCAAAAAAAATCCGCTGCAAATTGCCGGAAGCGGAAATCCTGGTGAGCCATTTTGCAAACGCGGGCTGCTGCAGCCGGGGCTTTTCATGCGCCTGTTTTGGCCGGAGCAGATCAAACAGGCCGCCTTTGCGCACGGCCTGCATCCAGGTCCGGGCATCAGAGACCGGGTAATTCTGCTGCACATGCGCAAGGAGCCGCTCTTTGGCGTTTGCGGTGTTTTGCGCTGCCTCCGGGAAGATCTGCAAAAACACATCCGTGATACAGGGCGCGCCGTGAAGGGATTTCATAGCCGGCTGGCAAAGAGAAAGCAGGTCCGGGTATGCCCCATACTCGTCCCAGGATTCCAGGGCCAGGCTGGTGGGAAAAACCAGGTCCGCGCATTGGGCGGTCTCGTCCATGAAATTGGAAAAACAGACCACAAAGGCATCGGTCTGGTCAAGACGCTCCTTTATCCCCGGTCCAAGGACATATACGGGATTGACCTGGTTTAACAACACCACATCCGGGGACTCGGCGCCGACGCGATCGGAAAAATCCAAAATCTGCAAGTGGGATGCAGCCCTTTGAATCCGGTGCGGCCGGGTAAAATCCATTTTTTCAAGACCCGGGTCCAGCAGGTAGTTGAGCAGGTTGACCGCAAACTCGGTCTGCACGTCACAGGTGTCGGCCGCTGTTGCCGGGCCGCCCAGCACCAGGGGGTTGTCCGCCTCTGAAAGGGCCGCGGCCAGGCGCTGCCAGGCATCCGGGTCTATGCCGGACATGGCGGTGACCTGGTTGGCGTCAAAGGGATCTGAAACCGCCCGGATGGCTTTTGCGGTCTCTGCCGGGATGTCTCTGGGCGGTTTTTGTTCCATGACCCGGCGGATCAAGCCCAGGCATACGGCCGCTTCAGTACCCGGGACGCAGGACAGCCAGCAATCGGCATTGGCCCCGGTAATGCCCCGCCAAGGGCTGACATGGAAAAACCGGCCCTTTGCAGACCCCTGCCAGGCGTGCATGGTTTTAAACTGCCGGGCATATTCCACCGGCGAAAGCCAGGTTTCGCAGAAATCCGCGCCAAAGCCCAGCAGAAGGTCCGCCTCACGGATCTGCCAGGAGCCGATGGCGTTTACGCCGAAAACCTGCTGGTTGGCCGCCCTGATCTTTTCAAAGGAAAAGGGCTCAAAAACAAGGGGCTCTGTGCTGTTTGCCGCTGCAAGGGCTTTTTTGAAAACATCCATACGCATGTCGCCTTCAATGCCGGTGATCATGCGCACCCGGTTTTCGCCTTTGGCTGCCGCGGCTTTTGTTTTTTCCGACAGCAGGGCCAGGGCCCTGTCATATTCGATGGTTTTCCAGGTGTTGTTGTCCCTGATGCAGGGCTTTTTAAGCCGGTCCGGATGAAAAACTTCCTGGAGGGCGGCCTGGCCGCGGATACAGAGTTTGCCTTTGTTGATCGGGTGCAGCGGGTTGCCTTCGAGCTTGATAACGCGCCCCTCCCGATTTTTGGCCAACACCCCGCATCCGGCCGGGCACTGGCGGCAGGTCGAGGCATACCAGCTGGCACTGCCGGGCATCATGTCGTCTTCGAGCCGGACCAGGGAATAGAGGTTTTTCTCATTTTCCAGGGTGCATGCGGAGGCAAACGCCAAGCTCCCCATACCCGCAAGTTTCAAAAAGGTTCGACGATCCATGCGCCAAAACCCCTTTACTTTTTGGTAAACTGAGAGCTCTCGGTGGAGTCGGCCATGGCGCCGGTGGCGGCCTTGCCGCCGGTGATGGTGGTCATGACCCGGTCAAAATAGCCTGTGCCCACAAATTTCTGATGGGTGGTGGCCATGTAGCCGTCCTCCTTCTCATGTTTGAACTCCTCCTGCTGGAAGCGCGAATACGCTTCCATGCCTTCGTCGCGATAGCTGCGGGCCATTTCGAACATCCCCAGGTTCAGGGAATGGAACCCGGCCAGGGTGACAAACTGGAACTTATAGCCCATGGCCCCCAATTCCCGCTGGAACCGGGAAAGGGCGGCACTGTCAAGGTTGGCCTGCCAATTAAAGGAAGGCGAGCAGTTGTAGCAAAGCAGCTTGTCCGGGTATCGGGCGCGGATGCCTTCGGCAAACTGCCGGGCCTGGTCCAGATCCGGCACCGAGGTTTCGCACCAGACCATGTCCGCATACGGGGCATAGGAGAGGCCCCGGGCAATGGCGGATTCAATGCCGGGCTGAATCCAGTGATATCCTTCATCCGAGCGCTCCTGGCTGATGATAAAGGGCCGGTCCCGCTCGTCAATGTCGCTTGTCAAAAGCTTTGCCGCATCCGCATCCGTGCGGGCGATCAAAAGTGCGGGCGCCCCGCAGATATCTGCAGACAAACGGGCGGCAATCAGCTTGGTGATAAACTCCCGGGTGGGCACCAGGACCTTGCCGCCGAGATGGCCGCACTTTTTGGCCGAAGCCAGCTGGTCCTCGAAGTGGACCCCTGCGGCCCCGGCCTCGATCATGAACTTCATGATCTCAAAGGCATTTAACGGCCCGCCGAATCCGGCCTCGGCATCTGCGATCACAGGGGCGTACCAATACGGCCCGTCCTGCCTGCAGTCCAGCACCTGGATCTGGTCGGCGCGCTTAAAGGCGTTGTTGATCCGGCGCACCACGTTGGGCACGCTATTTGCCGGATACAGGCTCTGGTCTGGATACATTTCGCCCGCGGTATTGTTGTCGGCCGCCACCTGCCATCCGCTGACATAAATGGCCTTCAGGCCCCCTTCCACCTGCTGTACGGCCTGGTTTCCGGTCAGCGCGCCCAGAGCCGGCACAAACTCCTCAGTGTGCAGAAGCCGCCACAGCCGCTTGGCACCGGCATCGGCCCATGAGTACTGCACCGGAAGCGTTCCCCGCAGGTGCAGGGCATCAGCAGCCGTATACGGCCGGGTCACGCCCTTCCACCTGGGATCGCTCTTCCAGGACTGTTCCAACTGCTCGATTTCCTGTGTATCGATGAGGTGACAGGACACCTTTGATTCAAGCTCCACGGCCTGCTCGTTGATGGTCTTGATCATAGGGCTTCCTTTTCTCCAGGGGTTGAATGCATGAATCCGCGCACATCAGCTGTGACGCTGCAGCGATTTCACAGAAAAGTTAATTCCGGTTTGCATATTTTGCACATGATTTTCTACTTCATGCAAACGCCGGAGAAAAAAATCAAGAATCCAGGCAGAAAAAAAACTGGTCCGAATCTGAATTCTGGCTTATAAAAACAGACAGTCATGGGACAAAGGCATTAAAAACCAGATTGCCTGCCCCCTAACAACCTGAAAAGGAGACACGCCCCTGGACGGAAAAGAACACGTCTTTTTGTCCATGGCAGAGGCGATTGACGCCATCCGCACCGATTTTTACCAGTACCCACCCCAGCGCCGCCTTTTCATGGACCTCTGCCCACTGATTCTGGGACCGGAAATTACGGTCGCAGATGATCCCCGCTACCACTGCATGTGGATATCCAGGCCGGGCCGCAGGCGCAAAAACCGCATGCGTCGCACCACAGCCCGGGAACTGGGAGGAATCCTGCTCAACGCACTGGAAAATGCGCCCCCGTCAGCCGAGGT
>NZ_JAWODO010000117.1:0-18124 GCF_046483245.1 Desulfosalsimonas sp.
GGCAAGGCCCTGGAACTGGGCAAAAGATGCGACGTGGACGTCCTGCTGGTACACGCCCCGGATGCGGAAAAACAATACGTGGCTGACGGCTACGGTGTCAACCGGAAGCCCATCATGTACAATGACTTTTGGGAAAAGGAAAGAAAACCATTGTTTTTGGTCCGTGGCAGCCGAGTTCAGAACGCCGGGCAAGCCGGGTTCTGGCAGACGGGCAGGTTTTTGCGGCAGAAAACGCGCCGGATGATCTCACAGGGGCTGCAGTAAGATGTCAAGAAAAAGGTTTTTTCCGGCAGGGGACCATGCTACAAAACAGGCCAGAATCCAGATGAACAGGAAAAGACAAAATGCCTTTGAAACATTTCACCGCTGTGATGCTGACCTGCCTGTTTGTGCTCATGGCTGCCGAAGCCGCACAGGCCCGTCCCCTGGTCCGGGGCTACGGATGCGCGGTGGCCGATCATGACACCATCCTGGAGCTTGTTGAATGCTTTGGTGAACCCCTTTACACCGAAGAGGTCGAAGAATACATCCGGGTGCGTCCCCGCCATGTGGTCAAGACCACCATTACCATCTGGTATTACCGGATTGACGAAAGCGGTTTTAACAACAACGAATTGTTCGCCTTCCACATCCATCAGGGCAAAATCTTTAAAATCGAGCAGATCAGCAAGTAAAAAACCGCCTATGCCGGACCGGCAGCCTCCATTTTCTGTGCAATCCTGGGAATGGCCGCAGATGTGGCTTTTTTGAAATTATCGGTCTGTTTTTCGGAAAACTCCGTAAAATCCACTAGCTCCGTATCCTTGATCAGGGAGAGAAACTGGAGCACGATTTTTTCAGCCATTTCATAATACCGGGTTTGCCGGGCCTGCTGGTCGGGCAGAGCAAAAATTTCGCCCAGGGCCTGCCGGATGGGTCCGTGGGTTTCCTGCAGCCGCCGGTCAAATACATCCACAATCAATGTAAAAATCACATCCACAGGATTGCTCTTGATCAGCGACGGGGTGTGCAGATAGGAAAAATCGGTTTTAACAGCAATGTCGCCCTTGCCCGTATCCATCACCCGTTCAAACCAGTTGACCGTATACCGCCGAAAGTCAGAAGCCTCCCATTTGCCCTTTTCCCACATATGGGCAAAAAGGATCTGGTCCAGGCTGTCCATGCATTCCTTGCGGTCCTCAAAATCGTATGTTCCCAGAAGCGCGCCGTCCTGGAACAAATCCACGCCCGGGTTATGCGCCTGTGGCGAAATATCCAGGCAGGCAAGACGGGGCTGCGCCCCGGGACGCTGCAGCAGAATTTTATAGGCCGGCCGGCTTTTTTCAATGCGTTCAAGTTCCGGGGCGGACTCCGGGGGACGGATTTTTCCGGCCGCTTCGGGCGGCAGAAACACGGCTGCCACATTCGGGCTGACATCAATGACTGCCAGGGCTTCATCAAATACCTGCCGGTCGGATGCGTCCAGGGATACGGCCGGAACCAGACGGCCGGGTTCGAGATACGGCTCAAACACCTCCAGCAGCGCTTCAAGCCCTGCCTGCCAGTGGGCGCTTCTGGGGTCCCGTCCGTTGTCAATCCATTGTTTGACCTTCTCTGATGCGGGTTTCATATCTATCCTCATATATTATAGTTTCATGAAAAACCCGATGATCATATAGACGATCCTTTCGCCGGTCAATATTGAAAAAGGAGCGGATGGGTTTTTGGGTTGCACCGTCCGGGAGTTATACCGTTTTTACGCTTTGGCAAACTGCTGCCGCAATTTTTTCTTGATGATTTTTCCGCTGGGATTTCTGGGCAGTTCGTCTGTGATGATGACTTTCTTGGGGACTTTGTAACCGGCCAGGTGCTGCTTGCAAAATTCAATCACACCATGTTCTTGGAGGTCCTTTCCCGGGGCGGGCACCACCACCGCGGTGACAATCTCGGACCAGTATTCGTGAGGCAGGCCGATGACTGCGGCATCTATGACGCCCGGACACTGAAACAGCATTGCCTCGACTTCCTGGGAGGCCACGTTTTCCCCGCCGGTCTTGATCACATCCTTAATCCGGTCAATAAAATAGACAAACCCCTCCTCGTCCATGCGCACGAGATCTCCGGTGTGATGCCACCCGTTTCGGAAGGTTTGGGCGGTTTTCTCCTCGTCCCGGTAATAGCCCAGCATAACGGCCGGCCCCCGGGCCACCAGTTCCCCCTCCTGGCCCACGGGCACCTCCTTGTCATTGTGGTCCACCACTTTTACCTGAATGGGCATGTGGGCCTTGCCTATGGAGGTACTTTTCCGCTCAAAATCCTCCGGTCTGAGGCTTGTACCCAGCGGACTCATTTCAGTCTGACCGTAATAATTCATAAACCCGGCCCCGGGCAGCAGTTTCCGCCATTTCTCAAGCACCGGGGGCGAGGCCAGGGCCCCGAACACCACGCACAGCTGCAGGGAGCTTAAATCATACTGGTCAAATCCGGGCATCATGGGCAGCCCCGTGTACAAGGCCGGCGGCCAGACCCAGTGGGTAATCTTCTCATCCCGGGTCAAATCCAGGATTTCCTTTGGGTCAGGTGCGTATTCCATGACCGTTGTGGCCCCCACGGCAACAATTGCAGTAAACAAGTACATGGCCGCAACATGATAGAGTGGAATACCGGTAATGATTCTGGCGTCTTCCCCGATTCGCAGGTCAAACACGGCGGAAAGAATATCAATGTAATAATTGAGATGGGAGTTTAACACCCCCTTGGGATTGGCTTCCGTGCCCGAGGTATACAAAAGCGTAGCCGGATCTTCGGCTTCGATTTCCACCCGGGGTTCCCGGGCGGGCGTGGAATCAGCATACAGGCTGTCAAAATCCAGCCAGCCCTCGGGGGCGTCATTTCCGGCCAGGTTGATCCAGATGAAATCCTTCACCCCGGCAAGCTCTTGCTTGACCGGAATCACGCTCTGCGCCAGGCTGTCTTCCACAACAAAGATCACCGGCTGGCTGTGATTGATGATAAATTCAACTTCCCCGGACTTGAGCATGAAGTTGAGCGGTGTCACAATGGCTCCCAGCTTCAGCAGGGCCCACCAGTAAATCACGAACTGGTGGCAGTTGTGGGACAAAATGGCCGCACGATCCCCCTTTTGCACGCCCAGTTCCGCCAGGCTGTAGGCGCACCGATTGACTGCCGCATTCAACTGTTGGTAGGTAAAATGTCTGTTCCTGAAGGAAAAAGCCCTTTTGTCCGGATTTCTGGCCGCGGTTCGCACCAGCATATCCCCCACACTCGCCCTTCTGACCACGTTTCTCTCATAAGATGAAACCTGTGTCATAACCTCCCCCTTTTTGTGTATGTATGGTATGTGTGACAGGCAGCAGGTATGTCTTTTTCCGGGATTGCAGATTATCGGTTGTTGAACAAAAAACCAATAACATAAACAATGTTCTTGATATTAAATAACTGGCATGAATCGGTTGACGTGTCAATTTGAAACGCTCAGTTTGGGTTTTGATCTGTTTTGTATTTCATTATTGGTTCTGATAATCTGTCTGGGTATAAAATAGTGGCTGAACGAAAACCCTGTTCAGCCAAAACCCGAATATCGAAATCCGAAATCCGAAACAAATACGAATATCGAATGTTCAAATGATAAAAACCAACAGCTTAAAACAAGATGTTTCTGTCATTGATGCATTTAGGGTTTTGGTCATTGTTTCGGATTTCGAGCTTCGGATTTCGGATTTCCTGAACGAAAACCTGGTTTTCGTTCAAGCACAAAATATGCCGATTTTCAATAAGCATAAATTGCCACCTGCAGAAAAACAACGGAGGAAGGTCCATGGCGATTGAATTTGAAAAGCAGGACAAAACAGCCGTATTCTTAAATCCGTTCACAAACTTTGAGCGCGCTGAAGCCAGAATCAATCACGTTAAAGGAAAATTTATATGAACCCGCATTCAAACATGGACCAATACCTCCAGCCCACAGCGTTTATGAATTTTGATCATGCGTCAGTGGCTGCTTTTGCCGAAGAAAAAGCCGGCGGCAACAGTGATCCGGTCCAACAGGCGGTGAACCTTTATTATGCGGTGCGCGACAGCATCTATTATGATCCCTATGCCATTGTGCTCACCATCGAAGGCCTGCGCGCATCCAGCACCCTGGACCAAAAGCGCGGGTGGTGCGTTGCAAAGGCCGTACTTCTGGCTGCCTGCTGCCGGCACCTGGGCATCCCGGCCCGGCTCGGATTTGCGGACGTGAAAAACCATCTTTCCACCAAGCGGCTCAGAGAGCGCATGAAAACCGATGTTTTTTACTGGCACGGGTATACATCCATTTACGTAAACGGCCAATGGGTCAAGGCCACCCCGGCTTTCAACATTGAACTCTGCAAAAAATTTTCCCTTAAACCCCTGGAATTTGACGCAACAGCCGATTCCATCTACCACCCGTTTGATCTCGCGGGCAACCGGCACATGGAATATGTAAATGAGCGCGGTGAATTTGCAGATATCCCATTGGATCTTATTATTAAAACTTTCCTGGAAAAATACCCGGAAGCGGATACCGCTTGGTTAAACGCGGATTTTGACCAGGATGTGGCCCGGGAAACCGGGGCAGAAAGGCAATGACAAACCGCAACCGGAGCCGCGGATATGAATGAGATAAACCAAAACAGTCTGGCAGATATTGAATTTCAAATGCGATGGATCAGCCCCGAGGCTGAGCATACGGACAGTTGCCTGGTAATGGTCAATTTCTGGCGCGATCTGCTGCCGGATGCCATCTATGAAGGGCTCATGGGCGCCGGCATCGGAGATGAAAAAACCTTTGGGTTTGCGGCCGGTGAAGTGCTGGCAGCCCATGACCCAAATCAAAAGATTCGCACAGACCGGAAAAATTTTGATGAAACCCGGGCTGTGCCGGCATTCGGGCGATTTTATCCCCGGGGCGTGCTCAGGGGGGTTTACAACGTGTTTCCCCAGAATGTTGCACCCATGCGCTGTACCGGGGTGCACGAAAAAAGCGTGGACATTGATTTCAATCATCCCCTGGCAGGATATGCTCTGGAGATCACTGCCCGGGTACACACCATCTATGACAAGCCCTTTGACCGGGGCGGCAACTGCCGGCTTCTCATGGACGAAATTGCCAGCGGTCCGGGCATGCAGGCCCGATACCAGGGCATGCCCACGGACTTTTTTCATGACAAGGCCTTCTGCCGCACCGATGAGACAGAAGATGCGGCATTTTATGAAAGCCCCAGATTGGTCCGGCATCTGGACCAGCGGGCCATTAAAACCATATCTGCAATCTACGGCCGGTTCATCACCCCGGAGATGCACGTCCTGGACCTGATGAGCAGCTGGCAATCCCACATTGATCAATCAACTGGTTTTCAAAAACTGACCGGCCTGGGAATGAATGAAGATGAACTTGCAAAAAATGAGCGGTTAACCGATTACCTTGTGCATGATCTTAATAAGGACCCGCGCCTGCCCTTTGAGGACCAAAGTTTTGACCTGATTATCTGCACGGCATCCGTGGAATACCTGACCTCTCCGCTGTCTGTATTCAAAGACGCCGCCCGGGTGCTCAAATCAGGGGGCGTGATGATCCAGACCTTTTCCAACCGGTGGTTCCCGCCCAAAGCCATTGGGCTGTGGACCGAGCTTCACGAGTTTGAACGTATGGGCCTGGTTAAGGAATATTTCCTGCAGTCTGAAAGATTTTCCAACCCTGCAGCCCTTTCCTCCCGGGGCTGGGACCGGCCAGAAACAGACAAGTATTACCCGGACATGCCCCAATCCGACCCGGTGTTTGCCGTATGGGCCGGGGTGTAGGGTCGACCCCCGGCCGCTTGCAGGCGGTTGGCCATACCATTGACTGCGGGGCAGTGCTGCCGAACCTTTGAAAAGCCGCTAAGGATTGATGGTTTCGTAAAAAGTAAGTTTTCAGATGGCGCCGTGAAAAATTCAAGATCAAGGCTTGCGCGATTCCGAAGAATGCAGCGTACTTATCCGTACGTGAAATTCTGAGGAATCGCGCGTAACGCGGATATTGGACTGTTTACGGCGCCATCAAGGATTGGCTTGCAATTGCAAGTTGCACAATGATATGAAAGCGCATATTTTAAAAACCGCGCACGGCCCAATGGACGACAAATGAAAATTCTGCGATTCACAGACAGTGAAGGCATTGTCCGGCTCGGTACGAATCCGGCAGACGGCATGGCAACGGAAGTGATTGCGGCAGGCGACAAAGGCTATGAGCCAACCGGCCAGCTGCGCGCGATCCATTCCTTCCTTGCCCCTGTACAGCCGGCAGCCATTATCTGCATCGGGCTCAATTACCGGGAGCATGCAAAAGAAACCGGGCTGGAACTGCCCCGCTACCCGGTGGTGTTCATGAAAAATCCGGCCGCTGCCACCGGTCATGGCCAGCCCGTTGTACTGCCTGAATCGTGCAGGAAAAAGGCCCAAACCGATTATGAAGCCGAACTGGCCGTGATCATCAGCCGGCCGGCCAAAAATGTCCGCCTCGGGGACGCCCTGTCTTATGTGAAAGGCTACACCGTTGGAAATGACATTTCCGCCCGGTCCTGGCAAAAGCATGCCGGGGGCGGCCAATGGGTTCGCGGCAAAAGCTTTGACACCTTCTGCCCCCTGGGACCGGTGATGGTCACACCCGACGAACTCCCGGATCCGGACAGCCTTGGCATCGGCTGCCGGGTAAACGGGCAGACCATGCAGCAAAGCAACACCTCGGACATGATTTTTGCCGTATCCGAGCTGATCGCATATCTTTCAGAAGATACCACTTTGCTGCCCGACACGGTGATTTTAACCGGCACGCCCAGCGGTGTGGGCTTTACCCGAAACCCGCCGGTATTTCTTTCACCCGGCGACCGGCTGGAAACAGAAATTGATAAAATCGGGACCCTGGTCAATGCCGTAATCTAACAGGATACAAATGTCTGCACAACATATTGAAAATCTGTCAAAAGAACTCTGCAGCCTGGATGATCTGCCGGCATTGCCCCAGGTAGCGCTCCGGATTCTGGAAAATATCAAAAACCCGGACACCTCCATGCATCAGCTCGCCGAGATCCTTGCTACGGATCCGCCCCTTTCGGCCAAGGTGCTAAATGTTGTCAACTCGCCTTTTTTCGGTCTTTCCCGCAAAATTACCAATCTTCCCCATGCCGTGAACCTGCTCGGGGAAGAATCCCTGAAATATATCGCCCTGAGCTTTTCCCTGGTCAACCTGTTTAAAAAAAGTCAAAATCGGCTGGACTATTCCCGTTTCTGGCGAGAATCGCTGATATGTGCCGTTGTCAGCCGGCTGATGGCAAAACAGGTGCTTTCCGGGGATGCCGAGGACATGTACCTGCTGGGCCTGCTCCACAACATCGGCATGCTGGTTCTGGCCCAGAGCCGGCCGCAGCAATACGCCATGGTCATGGAAAAATCAGATTCCCAGGACATGCTGCTGCATCACGCAGAAAACGAAATCTTCGGCTGCAGCCACATGGAAATCGGCGCTTTTTTACTGACCGAATGGGGGCTGCCGGCGGGATTTGCCATTCCGGTGAGTCACCACCATTACCCTGACAGCCTTGAGACCCCCGACAGCAGATACCTGGCCCGCACCCGAATTCTGCATCTGGCAGATGAAATATTTGCTTTTCTGTATGAAGACAAATCCGCACTTCAGCTGGCCCTGGTCAAAGACCTGCTGGAGCAATACGGCATGGCGGAAACAGTAAATCTCGAAGACCTTCTGAACCAGGCTTTTTATCAAATTGATCCCCTGCTTCCCTTTTTCGAACTTGAGCGGGACTCATCCATGGACTACCTGAAAATTCTGGAGGAAAGCAAAAAGGAGTTATTCAACCTCTCCTTTGGCCTGACGCGCAAGGTGCAGAAACAGGAGGAACATATCGGCACGCTCAGCCGCCTGGCATACCGCGACGGTCTGACCCGGCTGCGAAATTTCCAAAGTTTCCAGGAGGCCATGGACCGGGAAATGGCCGCCATTGAACGCTACGGCCATACCAGCATCCTGGCCATGGTGGATCTGGATCATTTCAAGGCCGTCAACGACGCTCACGGACATGCCGCCGGAGACCAGGTTTTGCGGTCAGTGGGCCGGTTTTTCACCGAAAACATCCGCAAGTCCGACGTGGTGGCGCGATACGGCGGGGAGGAATTTGTTCTCATCCTCTCCCGAACCCCAGAGGATAAAGGATTTCAAATTCTTGACCGGTTGTGTGCACAATTGGCGGAGATGCAGGTGGAATACAAGGGAAAAAAACTTTCGGTCACCATGAGTGTGGGCATCACCCGGATGAGTCCGGATGAACCCCTGCCCAAAAGCGAACTGCTGTGGCAGGCAGATCAGGCGTTATACACGGCCAAGCACCAGGGCCGCAACTGCTGCTCCATCTGGTCGCAAGCCTAATTTCCACAGCGCCAGCAGCAGGGATCCGGATCATTGAAAACATCCCCGCCCGCGCCGTGGACAACAGCCATGCAAGCGCCGCACACCGGACGAATCGGACATTTTGCACAAGCCGCGGATCCCGCCCGGAAGTGGCCGGCTTTGGGGCTATAATAAATTTCTTCCAGGCCCTGTTGATAGATATTGCCGATCAGCGAGGGAAACTTGCGGCAGGCATGCACTTGCCCGTCCGGCAAAAGTGCCGCAAAATTAAATCCTGCCCCGCACCCAAAGCCCGTACATCCGCCGCCCGGCGTCAAGCCCTTTTGCCAGCGAACCAGGTTAAACAGATTGTCCTTAAACCCCATGCAAGAACTTTTTTCTGCCGCCGCCATGTAACGCTTTAGAAATCCGGCATATTCAACCGGATTCACTGAAGCCAGCTGCGCGCCCTGGCCCACGGCTGCCAGGCGATTGAATGTAAACAGCTCGGTTCTGCCCTCCAGCTGATCGGCCAGCCCCAGCACCTGGTCCATATTGTCCCGGGTCAAGGTCAGCATGACCATCCGGTAGATCCCGAGTTCTCCGAGAAGCTCCAGGA
This sequence comes from Desulfosalsimonas sp., assembly GCF_046483245.1. Classification (GTDB taxonomy): domain Bacteria; phylum Desulfobacterota; class Desulfobacteria; order Desulfobacterales; family Desulfosalsimonadaceae; genus Desulfosalsimonas. The sequence continues at coordinate 9,024 of NZ_JAWODO010000117.1, forward strand.
ACTCAATGGTTTTGTCAAAATGGCCGTGTCCCCGGATATAATCATTGTGGGCCCGGGTTCCTTCAAGGCTGACCTGGTAAAACTCGGGCATCTGCACGCAAAGCATTTTTTCAATCGCAGCCCGGGGCATGGGATTTCCCAGCACTGCGGTCATAAAGCCGCGGCGGGCGGCCTCCTGATAAATCTCATCAAAATACGGATACAGCATGGGATTGCCGCCGGTAAAACTCACCTGGCCAAACACATGGTGCCGGCTGCAAAAATCATAGAGATCCTCTGCCACCCTCAGGGCGGCAGACCAGGGCATATGTGCCCGGTCGCTTCTGTCATAGCAGTGGCGGCAGTTTAAATCACAGGCCTGGGTGAGATGCCATTGAAGGGTGAAAGTGGGTGAGATGAAATATTGAAAATCCGCCATCTCTCCTGATGGAAAATCCGCGGGCCGGCAAATTCCAGATTCAGGGCCGATCAGAAGCCCTTTTTGCCCTGCGGCCCGGAGCACATCGTCAACCGCGCCCACGCTCACACCGCCTTCGGCTGCGGCAGTGCGCGAATCAATGCCTTCTTCCACAAGCTTTAGCGCCAGAAGATCCCGGGCATCTGCGGTCTGAACCCGGATGTTGCGGCCTTTTGGCCCGACCCAGACCAGCACATGGGCTTTTCCGGCAGCGGGCCAGCAGGATGAATCAAAAATAAAGGCTTCCAAATTCAGATAGTTGACTTCAATAACTTCAAGCATAGGATTAACAATGCGGGCGTTTGCGGTTTCCGGAAAATCCGCCCCGCATGCCTGCAGACGGCATACAGCTTCCTCGATTTCTGCCAGATCCGGCAGAAACGGGTAATTTCCGCATTGCTCCGGATGATTTTGCAAATATTCGGAAAGACAAGCGCCCCGGGTTGCAGGGATCTGCAGGTCCGGACACAAGGCCAGGCAGACCGGATACGGTGCACCGGCTCTGCTGTCTGATGCTTTCCTGGTGATGGGTATTTTTGTCAATCCGTCATCCGGGATAAGAATTCCGGGCCGGCGCAAAGATGCTGCCGGCCCGGGAGGTGGATCCAATTTCACAGAACGGCCAACAGGGTTTTGCCGAATTCATGCATACTGTTTGATTATTCGCTCTCGTCGAGTTCACTTTTTCCTGTTTTTTTCTCAACGGCCTCTTCGGCTTTGTCCTGGCCCTGTTTGGCCTTTTCCCTGGCCTGTTCTGCCTTTTCTCCAGCTTCTTGCTGCATCTGGTCGGCATGTTTTTCCTGCTGCGTTTGTTCTTGCTGGTGCTTTTGCTCCTGTTGCTTTACCTTTTCAGCGCTGCCAGCGCTTCCGGCTTTGCCACCTCAGCCGGAGCCGGCTGATGGCCGTTGATGGTCCTCAGTGCCGCCGGCACCGTGTTTGGCGCCTCAGCCGGAGCCGGCATGCGCGCCCGGCAATGAAACACCGCCCATGCTGATCAAGCTGGCCACTCCCAGGCTGGCAAGCAGTTTTTTCAAATCCTTTCGCTCCATTGCAACCTCCCGGAAAATCCATTTGGGGTTATAGAGAAAAGCCATGAACCTTTCCCTTTTCATAGAGAAAAGATATACGGTTTTCCGGGATTGTCAAAAAAGAGTGCCAGAGACAAAAAAGTCCCGCTATGCCAGAACCGTCTTTCTTTTTTTGGCAATGACCTCTGCTGCCTTAATCAGCGGATACGCCGTGGGCGAAGCGGTCAGCAGGGGATGGGTACCGATCTGGGAGGTGAGAATCCCGTCAATGGTCATGCGATTTTGAATCAAAAACCCGATGAGATTGGTCAGCTCGCCTGTGGACTTGCCCCCCACAACTTCTCCACCCAGCAGTATGCCCGAATCCACGCTGGCAATGAGCTTGACCAGCTGCGGCCGGGAATCCGGAAGGGTGGCCGGGTGACTGTCCACACCTTCAAATAAACCCGTGACAATTTCAAAGCCCCTTTCAGCAGCCAGTTTTTCGGTCACACCAGCGGCACCAAAGGCGTTTTGCCCGATTGCGGTGCAAAAAATGGAAATGGTGCCCTGAAAAGACCGAAGCTTGGACAATTGATACAGATTCATGCCCGCAATCCGGGCCTCTGCCCCTGAGGTGGAAGCCAGCATGGTCCCCTTGGGGGTCCGGGTGATAAAGCTAAATTTTTCCGCACAGTCACCTGCGGCAAATATATTTTTGTAATCCGTGCGCATGTACTCATTGACCTTGATAAAACCCATTTCATTGCATTGGATCCCGGCCTTGCGGGCCAGATCCGAATTGGGCCGGTAACCCACGGATAAAATCACCGCATCGGCATCCAACACTTCCCCGGAATCCAGTTTCACGCCCGTGGCCCGGTCATGGCCCTCGATGCGGACCACGCGCTGACCGCATTTGAGCTCAACTCCGCGCCGGGTCAGCACCTCCTCGGCCCGGATGCAGAGTTCATCATCAAAGGCCAGGCTCAGAACATGGGGCAGCAATTCAACAATACTTACCTGCCGGCCGTTTCTTGCGATTTCATCAGCGAGTTCCACGCCGATAAAACCGCCCCCGATAACCACCACTTGTTGGCAATTGTCCAGTGTGGTCATCAGGCTATCCAGATACGGCTTGGATTTTGGCACAATAAACACATTGTCAAAATCCAGGCCATTGAGCCAGCCCGGCTTGATCGGCACCGAACCGGTGGCCAGCACGAGTTTTTCAAACCCGATCTGTGAACCGTTGGAAAACGTGCATACCTGCTGCTCCGGATCAACGGCGTCCACCTCGTCGACCACCAGTTCCACCCCGGCATTTTCCAGGTTGGCATCGGGAATGACGTTTTTGTCGCTATTTTCCAGGGTGCCGAACATATAGGGGATGCCGCAGGGTACCAGCACCTGTTTTTCCCTGCGCACCAGCATCACCCGCTTGTCCGGGTGAAAAGACTTTGCTGTGGTGGCGGCAACAATGCCCGCGGCACTGCCGCCAACAACCAATACATCTGTCTGATTCATTTTCAATCCTCCTTTGCGCTGATAATTATCCCTGAGCCACCGGGCGCCGTGCTACTGGCGAAATAATTAAAAGCTTTCAATATTTGTACCAACGTATTTGATACCTTGAAAAATTATTAAATATAGAATTACTTCAGACAGCTGTCCGATATCCGGGCAGAATTGGAAATATTATGGACCGGGTGTTTACTGCAACAACATAACGTTACCTACCGTTCGAATAAACACCCGAAATCAAAAAAACTGAAAAACTTTCATGCGGGGGCCCGGCTTCGGTTTTGGTAAGCTTTGCCGCGGTTTCCGCGCGAATATCAATAAAACCGGCATCATTGAGCCGGGCGGAAAGCTGTTGACGGTTGAAGCCAAAATGAAAAACACCGTGGTTGTCTTCGTGAAACCGGCCGCCTTCTTTGTCCAGGTCTGCCAGGGCCAAATGACCGCCCGGTTTCAAAACCCGGCAAAACTGCCGAATCAGGTGATCAATATCCGGGATATGATGCAGGGTCATGGAACTGACCACCAGGTCGAATCTCCCTGAAAGCTGCTCTCCCTTGTCAATATCGAGCAGCCGGGTTTGCACATTGTCAATGGCCATCTCCTTGATTTTTTTTTCAAGCATCTCCAGCATAGCCGGCGAGCTGTCCACTCCGGTCACGGAGCCCACCAAAGGCTGCAACGCCAGAGTCAGAAGCCCGGTGCCGCAGCCGAAATCCAGCATGTCCATGTCCCGGTTCAGGGGCACCTGTTTTTTCACCGCTTCTGCCACGTCCCCGGCCAGCTGCACCCGGCGGGGTTTTTCATCCCAGCGGGCGGCGGCTTGTTCAAAGGATCGCTTCTCCGAAGTTTCGCTCATTGGCAGGCTTTGGCCTCCTTTTATGCAAAGTCAATCTTATTAATAATTTTTGCAATTATTTGTCCACATCACCGGGATTGCTCTTTGCGCGTGCATGGGTTAGGAATATCGCCAAGGCCCGCTGCGCGGCGCTCTGGAAACTCGCCTGCGGCTCAAACAGTTTAAAATGTCGACGCTTCGGCATTAGCTGAATTCTTCCGTAAAAACACTCAATGTCGCTTCAAAAACAGACCCCGACCTTGGACTTCCCTGGAAGCTTTGGACGCAATCAATCCATTGAAAACATTTTGAACAAATGCTAATAATATTTTCCAAATGCGTCAAGCCGCAAGCAATAATATTTTCTGTACACGGCAGAATCATCTGGCCTTTGCAAGAAGTCTGCCCGAAAGATGAACGCCGTCAAACCCCATACCAGGAGAGATTTTATGCTGCAGCTGGACTTTGATGAAAAAAAGTGCTTGGCCTGCGAAACATGCGACTGCCTGACCCGGTGCCAGTACATGGACCTGGATGCAGAAGCAGCCGGAACGGAAATCCAAAACCTGATCAACGGCACAGACACCCGGGTTTTGCACGACTGCCGGACCTGTTATGCCTGCGAGGAATACTGTCCCATGGGCAATCATCCCTTTTACCTGATTGTCAGCTGCCAGGAAGAACTCGGCATCGCCCCCCTGCCCGACCCAATTGTCAAGCAGGGCATCCAGGTGGGCATTGCCTTCCGGGGTGATCCGGAAATCCATGAAGTCAACGGTCCGGTGCTCAACATGGGGGTATTCAGCCCCCTGATCCAACTGGCCCAGGGGAAACTGTTTGAAGGCCTGACCCTGATTTCCACGGACAGCCGCAAAATGCACCATTATTTCTGCCAGCTCATGTATTTGCATTTTGCCCGGACCTCGGTGATCAAAGACCGGTTGCCAAAGGTCATGGACACCATTGCCGCACACAAACCCACGGAAGTGGTCCATTTCCATGATGAATGCTACGGCACCTATACCTCGTTTGCCCCGGCCTGGGGCATGGAGGTGCCGTTTTCCTCCATCCACTTATTTGAGCATCTCTATAACCGCCTGACCGATCTCAAGGATGAAATCCGGCCCTTAAACTACAAGGTGGCCTACCAGCGGCCCTGCTCATCGCGGCTGTCACCGGACAAACACCGGTTTGTGGACAAAATATTTGATCTCATCGGTGTCAAACACGTCCAGCGGCAATACCAGGATGAAGACGCGCTTTGCTGCGGCAGCACTATCCTGGCCCAGAAAAAGCCCGATTCCCGCCGGTTTTGCTTAAACCAGCAGAAGAAAAACATTGAGGACATGAAAGAAGCCGGCGCTGAACTCTGTATATTCAACTGCCCGGCCTGCATGCAGACCATCGGCAAACAAGTGGCCGAACACGGCATCATGCCCATCTGGATGAGTGATCTGTGCCGCATGGCAATCGGCGAGCAACCCGCGTAAGAAAGGTGATGCATATGGACTCTGTTTATCGCGCCCTGGCCGATATTGTCGGCGAGGATTATGTCTCTGCACAAACCGAGGAACTCTTTACCTATTCCAAGGACCTGGGCACCTCTGAACCCCGGTGGCCCGAGTATGTGGCCGCACCCAAAACCGCAGATGAGGTCAGCCGGATCGTTGAAATGGCCAATGAACAGAAACTGGCGGTTGTGCCCCTGGGCGGGGGCATGTCTTTGGCCGGCCTGGCCCTTGCCCTGCGCGGGGGCATCACCCTGGATTTAAAACGCATGGACCGAATCCTGGAGCTCAATGAACAGGGCCGCTACATGGTGGTGGAAGCCGGCGTTTCCCACGGGAAGGTCACCTCGTATCTGCATAAAAACGCCCCGCACCTGATGCATTCCGAACCCGGTGCCCCGCCTGCGGCCACCATCGGCGGAAATCTCGCCATCCACGGCCAGGGGGATCTGGCCCATCCCTATGGATTTAACTCAGATATGATCAACGGCCTGGAAGTGGTGCTGCCCACGGGCGAAATCTGCCGGATGGGCTCCTGTGCCCTTGGAAATGAATGGTATACCCTGCGCCCTCTGCCGGATTTGAGCCTGTTTATGGGCTGGAGCGGCTGCACCGGCATTATCACCAAGGTGTCGCTTCGCCTGTTTCCCTGCAAAAAAATCCAGGAGCAGGATGTCTTTGTGGTGGAAAACGAAAACCTGGTCCCGGAAATCCTGTTTAAGCTGACGCACGTGGGCATGGCCGAGGACCTGGTGGTGGTCAGCCAGGAAATCCCGCCCCCGTTTAACCGGCTTCATTACATTTTAATCAACCTTGCCGGCGACTCCCGGGAGGAACTTGAATTCAAGCGCCAGCTCATCTTTGATCAACAACTGGCCAAATACATCCAGGAAGGCACCGGCGGCATTGGTGCGGCTGGCCAGGACATCGAGCGTCCTGTTGTGAGCAAGACCTCGGACTGGCGAAAAGGCGGGGGGTTTGAATACGTGGGCGCCATTGTGCCTGTGGGATTTTATCCGGAAGGCTTTCGGCTCGGGGTGGAGATCTCGGCCAGGCACGACATTCCCTACACGGTGCTGGGCCGGGTGGTGGGCTGTGGCCACAGCATGATGTTTTCCTGGACCTATGCATTTAACCGGGCCGATGAAGACACGGTCAGCCATGCCCGCCAAGCCCTTCACGAAACCGACGAAAGGGTGCTGGAAATGGGCGGCACCCTTTGGAAGCCCGCGGTATTTGGTCAAAAACTGGTCATGGACCGAATGGATGCCAATACCCGGGAGATGATGAAAAAGGTCAAAACCCTGCTGGATCCCAACGGCATCATGAACCCCGGAAACTGGGAGGTGGCCTGATGGCGCTTGCACAATACAAATACATGGATATCATTCACCGCTGCTTTCGCTGCGGCTACTGCAAATTCCCCCAGGACTGGGCGGACGTGGACAACTGCCCGGCCTATGCCCGCCACCGGCTGGAAAGCTATTCCAACGGCGGCCGCCTCTGGCTGATCCGGGCCTGGGTCACCGGCGAAATCCAATGGTCCCCGCATCTTGCAGACATTGTTTACTCCTGTGTGGCGTGCAAAAACTGCGAGGAAAAATGCCCGTTGTCATTTTCAGATGAAATCATCAACATGGTGGTGGCGGCCAGAAACGAAATGGTGGAGCTCGGGCTGCTGCCCCCGCCGGTCAAAGACTACTTAAAAAATGTCCAGCTTCACGGCAATCCCTATGGGCTCGGGGCCAAAAAGCGGGGCGACTGGACCGGGGACCTGTCTGTGGAGCCTTATGACGGCCAGCAGTATTGCTATTTCACGGGCAGCGAAGGCGCCTATGACACCCGGGCGCAGCAGGCGGCCCGGTCTGTGGCGCAAGTGCTTCAATCTGCAGGGGTTTCGTTTGGCGTGCTGGGCAATGAAGAAACCGATGACGGCAATGAAGTGGACCTGCTGGGCGAAGACGGCCTTTTTGAATTGCTGGCGGAAAAAAATATTGCAACCTTTAACAGGCGCGGTATAAAAAAAATCATCACCCTCTCCCCCCATTCCTTTAATGCCATAAAAAACAAGTACCCGCAGCAGGGCGCAGATGTTGCGGTATATCACTATACGCAGATACTGGCCGACCTGATCCGGCAGGGCCGGCTCCGGGCGCCACAGGCGGACGGCGCATGCATCACCTTCCATGACCCGTGCTTTCTCGGCCGCTGGAACAACGAATACAAGGCCCCCAGAAAAGTACTGAAAGCTGTGACCGGCGCCCGGTTTGCGGAAATGGAACGAAGCGGCAAAAGCGCCCTTTGCTGCGGCGGCGGGGCCGGCAATTATTACACGGACCTTCTTGGCGCAAGCCCGGACAGCCCGGCCCGGATCCGGGTCCGCCAAGCCAGGGCCACGGGCGCAGACATCCTGGCCGTGGCCTGTCCCAACTGCCTGACCATGCTCGAAGATGCGGTCAAAGTGGAGGGCCTGGAATCGGAAATCGCAGTCCGGGATATTTCTGAACTTTTTGGGCCTTAAGCCCAATAACATTACGACTGAAACCACTCTCAGTCCGGGTTCCGGTTGCGGCCGGAGACGCGGGGGAGCAGGGAAACATCCCGGTCTTCAAGGGCTTTGCCCGATTCCGCGGTTCCATGGGGCTGGCCCGGCTGATGGATGACGTTTCCCTGGCTGTCAATAACCGTGTTGTCATCGAGCAGCAGCATGCCGGCTTGGCTCATGAGTTCGCACTTGTACTGGTGGGCGTCCTCCATTTTCTTTTTGCGCAGCTTGTAATGAAACCAGAGGAAAAGAAAACCCAACAGCACCACAGCGGTCAGTAGGATGCCGGCAAAAATCAACACGGCGTTCAGCGCCTTTTCTCCGGCATTGCTCATCAGTGCCAATATGTCGTTTAAATGAAACATGATCAGGGCACACAAGCCCAAAAGCAGCAGAAAGAGCAAAAACTGAAACTGCCAGGACAGGTTTAAAAACATTTTTCGTTTTTGAAATGCCCCGGATTCATCCTCGTCAAGAGATGATTTCAGCCCGTCAAAATGGCCGGTGTCCTTAAAATAGTAGGTGTTGAAGGCAATGATCACAATGCCCAGCATAAAGGTAATGCCAAGGGGGATTGTAAAGGCGGCATAAAAATACTCCCGCCACGGAAAGGGACTGGGATAGGGTTCAAGGATGGAAAAAAACGCGGCAAGGAAAATCACCACTTCAATGCCGCCGAGTACCAGCAGGTATCGAAGAAAAAAAGTCTTGAGCTCGTCTTTTGTAAATAAATCCACAAGGCTTTTTTTCTGTTCATCCTTTGGCGTATCGGTCATGGCAGAATCTCTCCAATTATTTGCGTCTGGCCGAAAAGGCCTTTCCGGGTTCAGGTGTCTGCATTTTTCATCCATGTTCACGCGCCGCATGCAGCAATGAATCAGGCTGTATCCGTACGGAAAGTGATGAAAAATTTTTTATTTTATCCCCATATTTCCTGATACACAACAATTTAAGCACAATAAAAAAAATGGATAGAAAAAATAAATTATTACTGACCAAATCAAAACAATTGCCACCGGCTGTAAACTTATTTATAAATAGTGCCTGAACGAAAACCAGGTTTTCGTTCAGGAAATCCGAAATCCGAAGCTCGAAATCCGAAACAATGACCAAAACCCTAAATGCATCAATGACAGAAACATCCTGTTTTAAGCTGTTGGTTTTTATCATTTGAACATTCGATATTCGTATTTGTTTCGGATTTCGGATTTCGATATTCGGGTTT
>NZ_JAWODO010000160.1:0-12261 GCF_046483245.1 Desulfosalsimonas sp.
GTCCGACCAATGTGCTTGAGGCTTCGATCAACATTGTAGGAATTTCAGTCTATCCCGGCATCTACCGGATGACCCTATGCTTTTTCATGTTTATAATTATAAAATAGCCGGATTTTCTTTTTGTTCATTTTCGAAGCAATTGCCGGTCAATTTTCAGATCCTTTATAATCAGGGCTTTTTTCTGTTTTTACTTTTGGCACGAATTAAAAGAATTGACAGGCCAATTAAATTTTGACTTAAATTCAATTAAATAAGCGTTCCTTCGCCCGGAGGGAAAAATGATTTCGCCCACCCCTTCCACGCCGGACCCAAACCGGCCCCACCTGTCGATGGCCATTGTCGGCGGCGGCCGACGCTGTCTTTCGCTTCTGCATATGCTCCAGTCCGACGCGTTAAAGGACCTGAAGGTTAAAATCGTGGGAGTGGCGGATACGAACCCTGACGCGGCCGGCTACCGGCATGCGGAAACATCCGGTATATTCACGACCTCCGACTTTCACCGCTTGTTTCAAATCCCGAATCTGGACCTGATCATCAATCTTACCGGCAGCCCGGCGGTCACCCAGCAACTCATGGATTTTGCGCCCTCCGGCATCAGCGTGTTTCCCCACGCGGGTTCGCGCCTGTTCCAAGAAATTGTCGAAAAGGTACTCGGCGCTGCACGGCAGATCGACCAGCAGGCCGATGAAATTTCCCGGGCCCAGGCATTTGCCCGGGCAATCGCCCAGGCAACGATTGTGGGCGTGATTGTGCTGGACAGGGATTTCCGCATTGTCTGGATCAATGAAGCGGCCCTTCAGAATGCCGGCTTGACCCGGGAAGAAGCCCTGGGCCAATACTGCTTCCAAATATCCCATCAGCGGGTCACTCCCTGCACCGGCCCGGATGCGCCCTGCCCCATGCAGGAGACCCTGGAAACAGGCCAGGCAGCACATGCCATGCACGAGCACCGCAGCGCAGATGGACATTCCACCTATTGCGATATTTCAACATATCCCCTGTTTAACCGGGCAGGGGATGTGGTGGAGGTGGTGGAAATCATCCGGGACATCACCGAAGATCTCAATAAAAAATTTGAACAGCGAACCCGGGTGCTCAAGGAAAACCTGGCCCAGCTTGTGTATGAAGACAAGCTGGTGGCCCTGGGAAAGATGGTGGCCTCAGTTGCCCATGAGATCAATAACCCCATCAGTTCCATCATCAATTTCACGATGCTGGTATCGGAAACGCTCAAGGAAGGCCCGCCGGATCCCGCGCAAATGGAAAAACTGATCAAATACCTGGATCTGAGCCTGCGCGAAGCTCAACGATGCGGAAAAATTGTAAGCAACCTGCTTTCCTTTGCCCGGCAGCAGCCCATGGAACCGAAAATTATTGATTTGTGTGAAATCATGGAACGGGTGATCAACCTGCTTGGACACACCATGGAACTATCCAAAATCAGCCTGGACTGGAAATGTCAGGAATCCGCCCTTTACCTGCGAGCGGATTACAATCAGATCGAGCAGTGCCTGCTCAATCTGGTTTTCAATGCCATTGAGGCCATGCCCAACGGCGGACAGCTGACCATCAGCGCAGGGCTTGATCCGGCGAGCGAGCGAATCTGGTGCCAAATCACGGACCAGGGCGCGGGTATTTCCTCCCGGGATCTGCCCCATATCTATGAGCCCTTTTTTACCACCAAGAGTGAAAGTTCGGGTGTCGGCATGGGCCTTTCCATGGTCTACGGCATTATCCGGAAACACAAGGGGGAAATTACAGTGAACTCCGACGAAGGACGGGGCACAACTTTTGAAATCACCCTTCCTGCAGCGCAGAACGAACCCGCCGGGGGGAAAGGCAATGAATGACCTCAAAATCCTGGTTGTCGACGATGAAGAGGCCATGCGGGAATCCATGGCTGCATGGCTGGAGAAAAGCGGATACAGTGTCTCTTTGGCCCAAAACGGTCTTGATGCTTTGTCCTTGCTGTCCCGGGAGCCCTGTGATCTTGTGCTGCTGGACATTAAAATGCCGGGCATGGACGGGCACGAGCTTCTCCGGGAAATCCGGCAGCACCATCCGGATGCGATTATCGTCATGATCACGGCATACGGATCCATTGAATCCGCGATAACCGCCATGAAGGAGGGGGCCAGTGATTATCTGCGCAAGCCTTTTAACCCAAGGGACTTAATCCAGCTAATCGAAAAACTGGCAAAAGAAAAAGAAATGGCCGATGAATACCGACTGGCCCGGGATCGGCTCGCAGCATATGAAAACAAGGAATTCGGGGACCTGATCGGATGCTCTGAGCCGATGCAGTCCCTGTTTCACCAGATCGAGGAAGTGGCCCGGACGGACGTGCCCGTGCTGATTACAGGGGAAACCGGCACCGGCAAGGAACTGGTTGCCCGTGGGATCCATTCGTGCAGCAGCCGCGCTTCGCGTCCCTTTGTCGCCATCAATTGCGGGGCGGTTCCGGAACAACTGCTGGAAAGCGAGTTGTTCGGACATGAACGGGGCGCTTTCACCGACGCTGTGAAGGCCCGGGTCGGCCGCCTGGAAATGGCGGACCAAGGCACCCTTTTTCTCGACGAGGTGGGGGAAATATCGACCCAGATGCAGGTGAGCCTGCTGCGGGCGCTGGACGAAAAATCCTTTCTCCGGGTCGGCGGAAGCCGGGAGGTAAAAAGCGACTTTCGGCTCATCTGCGCCACCCACCGGGACATGCAGGCCTTGCTGAAAAGCGGTCAAATGCGAAGCGACTTTTTTTATCGCATCAGCGTGATGCCCATGCATATCCCCCCGTTGCGCGAACGCGGGGATGATATCATCCTGCTGGCCCGCCGGTTCCTGAAGCGGTTTTCCCACGAGATCGGAAGGCCTGTCGAGGATTTCACCCCGGCCGCTTACCGCCTGTTAAACCGCCACAACTGGACCGGCAATGTCCGGGAACTCATGAACGTTATTGAGCGGGCGGTCATGGTGGGCCGCGGACCGAAAATCGATGCCCCGGACCTTTCTTTTCTGGGGTCCAAGCCGGCAGTACAGAGCCCGGGGGCATCTTTGAGGGAGGTCGAGGCAAAGCATATTCGCCAGACCCTGGAAGACTGCGAATGGAACATCACCCGGGCCGCCGAAGTTCTGGAAATCGACCGCGGCACCCTAGCCCGGCATATGAAGAAACACGGAATTGTCAAACCCCGATAACTCGAAATACACCGTGTGGCAGGTTCCTGTGGAGCACAGATCCGGGCGCGAAGTAAAGCAGCTTTCCAAGCAGCGCCGCGTGGAGGTCGCTGCCCTGGGGCGAGTGGACCAACTGACTGTTTCTGTTGCCGCTGCCAACATTCAGGCGATTCTGGGACTTATGGCCAGGGCGGTCCCGCCGTGGCCGGATCCGGATTATGCGTTTTTGCCGGGGCGGGACCAATATAATGCCATCCCGATTCTAAAGGATTTAAGCCGCGATATAGAAGACGATACCCTGCGCCTGGGAATCATAAGCGCCGATCTGTGCCTGCCCTTTTTGAGTTTCGTCTACGGTGAGGCTCAGATTAACGGAAAAGCCGCCGTGCTTTCCCTGCATCGGCTCAGACGCGGTTCGGACGGAAAAACCGCACCTTCCGCACTTTTTCTCCAGCGGCTGGCCAAGGTGGCTGTTCACGAAACAGCCCATGTCATCGGCATGACCCATTGCCGCAAGCAAGGATGCATCATGTGCTTTTCCCTGGAACTCGAATCTCTCGATGCGCTGTCCATGGCATTCTGCCCGGAATGCGACCTGAACCGCAGACGGCGGGTTCGGACATAAAGCCCTGCTTTGCAGAGCAAACCGGCCTGCATCCGGATCAGGTGCGCAGAAACTTATGTTTCAGTTCATTCCAGTCCAGTTCCGGGAGGTGGCCGTAGATGTCGGGCACAGCCCGGCCGCCGGTAGCTGCCAGCGCATGTCCGGTTTCCTCTGTGATCATTGCCGCCAGCGCAGATACTTCCTGTTCCAGCCAGATGCTGCTTTCCTCGCCGAAATGGAGCTTTCGCAGGCGGCTGGTAAGATGAACCGGCTCCATTACCATCAGCCAGCCGGCATCAAAAGGCGACCAATCCGGAAACGAGTCTTTTTCCGAGGCCCTGGGATTTACCGCTACCACCATGCCTTCTATCGGGCACAGGCATTCGGCCCGCAGGCTGCCGCGAATCACCTCGCAGCAAATCTCTCCCTGGCGGATCGCCGTTCCCATGCCCGGCAGCACTATCTGATCAAACGGGCCGAACACACGGGCGGAAAAATCATCAAGACCCATGCGGACAAATCCGCCGTATTCCACCCGGGCCCATGTGTGGCCGGGATGGTAGTAATAATTCTCAGCCAAGGCAAACCCGCTGATGATTTTCTGCACCGAATGATCCTCGAGATCCGCCAGCGCCTCATCCTCTATCATTTGATTGTAGGAACAGTTATCGCATTGGTAATTGTTGATGCAGTACTTATAAGAAACCCTTCCAGAGAGCATATGGCGGCATTTCATCTCTTCGGCTTCCGTGCGGAACCGATCCGGAAAAACCCACCAGTCAACAGGGGCGCGGCCGTCGGTTAACCTGCCGCTGGCCACGTCTTTTTTCAGACGCCTATGCAGCGGGCAGCTCAGGCAATCAAATGCATTGATACACCGGGTCGGCTTGATTACGCCGGCCTTGCTCCATACGCAGATATCGCTGCTCATATCAAATACCGCCGGAGTCCTTGCGGAATGGCGGCTCTGTGTTTTCCTCTTCATGGGGCACCTCCTTTGTGTTTGAAATGAAAGTTGATTTTTGACATATAAAAGGGCAAGAAGGATGCCAATCCATCTGATTTCCGCATTTCTTTTCGTTTATTTTAACGTACTGAAAAAATAGAATAATCATCGTAAAACAAACGAAGGAATGGGCCCTGGCAATTTCGGGCAGCGCGGCGCATGTGATGCATTATCCACCAGGATTGTGCCAGCAATAAGGCTTGCCCCGGAGTTGACGGGGCATCAAAGGGATGCGGGGAATTCTGCAGCGCCATGCGGCACCCTGCAGCAGGCATGTAATCTTGTATCCGCATGCAGCAAAGTGCCGCATTTTTGGAGAAATATGAGTCGATATTAAGATAGTGCCCGAACGAAAACCAGGATTTTTCGTTAAGGTCCAGGACGGCGAAAATTTTAACCGCAGGAATACTCGACGTATTTTGAGGATTAAAATTTGAGCCGGCAAAACCGCCGGTTCGCAAACAGTTAAACTATACAATCTGTAGCCGCATCATTATTTTGTAATGAAAATATGCCAATAAAGTATACTGAAAAGGAGTTTATGAACCGGCACTGACATGGAGACAATCAGGGAAAAAATAAACGAGCTTCTGGCCAGGTACACGGTTTATTACACTTTTGAAAAAAAAGGATAGACAGGCTGTCAATCATTACTTTACAAAATATTTCTAAATAATATTTTGAAATTGACGATATGAATAAAAAAATATTGAAAAAAGGATTCAGGCAGGGCAAAAAGCCCAATGAGAGCATAAGGTTACAAACCTTTGGCTATAGAAAGCAGGGCAAGAAAAAGGCAAAAAACCCTGATCTTGTGAACCCTGCCGGAAAAAATCAAACACAAGGAGGGGGAAAAATGGGATTCCGCAGAAACCGTATCCGAAAAATCCGCCGGTTTTGGCAAACTGAGCGGAAAAACACCAATCGTGCCGATAAATGGCCGGCATGGAAAAAAGACGTCCAGGTGGCACGCTACGTCAGCCTGCTGAAGTAACGGCTACCCCGTAAGGAGTTGCTTTCCCGCATGCATGGGATGCGGCCCGGGGCCAATACCAAGCCCCGGACCGCATCTGATTCCGGATAGTTGTATGCCTGATTTACAGTCAGTCACAGCCCTGTTTGACAAACACAACCCCGTCTGTTTCAGCAAACTTTGCCCGGAAACGGCTGCGCCTGTTGAAAAATGATTGAATATCGTATCAGCAGTTGATAAATGCGGCTCTCAGAGCATTTTTCCGGCATAGAATTGATGAGCCTGTAAAAAGTCTTTTTTACAGGCAGTGTTAAGTTTTAAGTGATTAAGTGTTAAGTAAAATCAATAAGTTATTTGTTTATTGGTTGGCGGTTATCTCCGATTTGAGACTTTTTACGGTGCCATCAGAATTGATAAAGGCAACAAAGAGCCCTTGCGGTCTTTGGATTGCTTTTAACAGAAAATTTATCTGCATCAGGATACTCCGGCCATGAGCAGTTCATGCTAATCAAAAGCCTTTTCCCGCAAGCCGGCCTGATGGCTTCAAAAAAGCCCGGGCTTTGGCAGCTATCTGCAATATCAAAGATATTCTTTATGTTGCCGCTGCTCGCCTTGCTGCTTGTCCTGCCCGAAATTTCCGCAGCCGCCGAGGATACAGACGAGACCACCTACTATTACAAGCGGACAAAACGGGTCGTTTCCATGGTCAACAACGCGGCCGGGGTCCTTGAAGAAAAGGGGGATAAGGCCTTTGACGCGTTTGCGCAAAAGGATTCCCGGTGGTTTCAGGGAGAGATCTACCTGTTTATCTATACCATGAAAGGCGTCAATATTTTTCATCCCGTGCAGGAACAACTGGTGGGCCAGGATCTTTATGACATGAAAGATGTCAACGGCCGCCCGCTGATCCGGCTTCTCAGTGAAAAGGCGGAAAACGGCGGCGGCTGGGTGCATTATATGTGGACCCGGCCCGGGGAATTTATTCCCACCTGGAAAAGCGGATATGCCCGAAAAGCGGTCATGCCCGACGGGCGGGAGGTTTTTGTCGGCTCCGGTGTTTACAATATCCGCACGGAAAAAGAGTTTATCATCGAGATGGTCGATGATGCGGTTGAACTGATCCGGGAGAAAAAACAAGCGGCATTTGATGCGTTCCGCAGCGATGCCGGCCCGTTTTCCTTCCGGGATTCCTATATCCTTGTGTTTAAAGATGACGGCACGGCGGTGGTGGATCCCGCGTTTCCCTATCTTGAAGGCCGAAACCTGCTCAAATACGACATTATCAGAAAAATGATCAGCCGCATCAAGGGAAAAAAAAGCGCCTGGGTCTCCTACCGGCGGCCCAGGCCGGGTGATGTCAACCCTTCAAAAAAACTGGCCTATCTGCGGACAGTAACCGTCAACGGCGAACGCTACATTGTGGCTGCGGACTTTTTTCCGCCAAAGCCCATCTGGATGAGGTAATCCATGGCCAAACCGAGCTATCTGATATACGGGCGGGATGACAGCCCGTCTTTTTTGATCTGCCTGCTTTCCGGAATCCAGCATACCTTTGTCATGTCCAGCACCCTGATCCTGCCGGTTGTGGTGATCGGTGAAATCGGAGGCTCCCAGCTGGAAATCCAGCGGGTGGTGAGCATGACCATGATCGCCATCGGGATAACCACCATGCTCCAAAGCCTCCGGGGACGGATCGGGATGGGCCATCTCTGCCCCTACCTGGCCGGGGTGCCCTATTTTGCCGCTTCCATGCAGGCGGCCTGGGCCGGGGGGGTGGCCATGATGGCGGGCATGTTTGTCATTTCCGGTATGTTTGAATCTTTATTTTCACGCCTGGTAAAGCGGCTGCGGTTTCTTTTCCCCGCAGAGGTGACCGGGGTTGTGGTCATGATGGTGGGCATTGCACTCATCCCCCTTGGCGTGGCCAACTTCATGGGGATCAAAACCGCCGAGGCCCTATACGAAATTCCGGATATCATGGTCGGGGCCGTGACCCTGGCGGTCATGATGGGCCTCAGTGTCTGGGGCACCGGCAGGGTTCGGGTCTATTGCGTATTCATCGGGCTGATCATGGGTTATCTGGTGGCCTATACAGCGGACGTAATGACAATCTATGACATCAACAAGGTGACTGCCGCCAGGAGTTTCAAGCTGCCGGGCCTTCCGGAATACGGCTGGCAGTTTGATCCAAACCTGATTTTTCCCTTTATCATTGCTGCGTTGTGCACGAGCCTGAAAGCCATCGGTGATATGATCACCTGCCAGAAAATCAGCGATGATCAATGGAAACAACCGGATATGACCGGCATCAGCAACGGGCTTCTGGCCGGCGGTATCGGCACCACGCTTGCGGGTATACTGGGCGGCGTGGGCATCAGCACCAGTTCGAGCAATATCGGGGTTTCTGCGGCTACGGGCACCACCAGCCGGAAAATCGGGCTCTTTGCCGGCGGCCTGTTTGTGGCCTTTGCCTGCCTGCCCAAAATCACCGCGGTTTTCTCGGTGATGCCAAAACCGGTGATGGGCGCGGTTTTGATTTTTGTCACATGCTATATGATCACCGCCGGCATTCAGATTTTGCTGACCGTGGAAATGGATACCCAAAAAATTTTCGTCATCGGAGCCGCCATTATCTTCGGCTTAAGCGCCGATATTCTGCCGGACCTTTACAACTATATCCCGGCCTGGCTCAAGCCGATGTTCAGCTCCTCGCTGACATTGTCCACAGTGGTAGCCATCAGCCTCACACAGATCTTCCGGGTCGGCGATTATTTAAAAAGCAGGCTTTCGGCCAAACATTAATCTTCTGCGGCAAAAAGGCATATCCGTATGATTGATCTGATCACCGCCCTTCTCCCGAACGTCTGTGTCATTATGGTCTTTGCCTACATTCTGACCCGGACCCGGTTTTTCAATGAAATTTTAGAACAGCGCTTTACCCGGCAGAACCGGCTTATCCTGATCCTGGTATGCGGACTGTTTTCCATCTACGGCACCATCGGCGGCATGGAGATTCTGGGGGGCATCGCCAATATTCGCGATCTCGGCCCGGCCATTGCCGGTCTTCTGGCCGGGCCGGTGGTTGGCGTCGCAGCCGGGCTTATCGGCGGATTTCACCGGTTTTTCATGGGAGGATTCACGGCGGTTCCCTGTACTGTGGCAACGATTATCGCGGGCTTTCTGGGCGGGATCATATTTCTGCTGCGCAAAAAAAAGATCCCTTCTGTCTATACCGCGGCCGGCTTTGCCGCGGGTATGGAGGTTTTACACATGGGGCTGGTGCTTTTGCTGAGCCGTCCCTATGACGAGGCCGTTGCCATTGTCCGGGCCATCACCATCCCCATGATCGCTGCCAACGCCCTGGGCCTGGGTATTTTTTTCTTTATTGTCACCAATCTCATCTCTGAACTCAAAACCCGCTCTGAAAAAAACATGATCGAAGGGGAACTGCGGGGGGCCCGGGAGATCCAGATGAGCATCGTGCCCCGCATTTATCCGGCTTTCCCGGATCTGGACAAGATCGATTTGTGCGCAAAACTGGTGCCGGCCAAGGAAGTGGGCGGAGACCTCTATGATTATTACCTGCTGGATGAAAACAAAAATGAGCTGTTTTTCATGGTCGGCGATGTCTCGGACAAGGGCGTGCCGGCATCGCTTTTTATGATCATCACCATGACCCTGTTTAAAGCCAATGCTGCCGCCGGCGCTGATCTGACAAAAATCGTTGAGCGAGTCAACAATCAGTTGGCAGAAGACAACACCTCCAACATGTTTGTGACCCTGTTTTGCGGGGTAATGAACATTGCCAGCGGCGAAATCCGTTATGTCAATGCCGGCCACAACCCGCCGCTGATCATTCGCCGGGATCAGCAGCCGGAGTTTGTCGCCTCTACAGGGGACCTGGTCATGGGCGCCATGCCGGGTATTGATTACCATTCAAAGACCATGACCCTGCATCCCGGCGATACCCTTTTGATTTACACCGACGGGATCACCGAGGCCTTTAACCCGGCGCAGGAACTGTTTTCAGAACAACGGTTAATAAAGGCCGCCCGGGGTATCAATGCGCTGTCTGCGAGCCAGGGTGTGGATTCCATCCATGATGCAGTAACCCGGTTTGCCGCAGGTGCCACCCAGTCCGATGATCTAACGCTGCTTTTGCTGCGATACAAACCAGAGCCGGAGCAGGGATGAAAAATTTTACTAAATATTTTGTTCATCCGGCCGATACGATTTTGTAGACCCGTTTTTGTGGGTGTAAAACAAAATTGCTCTTTACAAACAAAAGGTACTATGAAATTTTTGCGCAGCTGTTTCCGGTGACTGACAAAATATCCGGTGCTTGCTGCAGGATGTGAACCCAGCAGCAGAAAAATGATACCAAGGCTTTTTTATGACGCATTTGCGGACACTGAAACAACCTGAAATTCGGGTTACACAATCGTATAAAATGGGCTTTGATGGACAGTTATTCTTGTCATAAGTATCTACCCGCCGGCTTTCGGGGCTACTGCCTTCTTCTGGCGGGCCTGCTGATGCTTTGTGTTGCATGCGGGGCCAAAAAGACCGACCCGCCCCCGGAGGTCAACTGGGATTTCAAGGCCGGCGCGGTTCAAATCACTTACCAGGCCTCCCCGGACCTCAACGAATACAACAATTCCCCCCACACCATGATCCTGATGGTCTACCAGCTAAACGAAGCCTCAGATTTCAAAAATTACATTCAAAGCCCCGACGGCATCAAACGCCTGTTAAACCTCTATGACCCGGACGAGCGAAAAACCGTTTCATTGAAAAACCTCGAAGAACTCCAGCGATTTGTGGTTTCCCCGGGCACAAAAAAGACCCTGACCCTTGACCGGGTCAAAGACGCCCGCTGGATCGGGCTGGTGGCCGGTTATTTCAACAGCCGGCCGGAATTTTGCAGTGCGGCTCTGCGCATACCCGTCAAACGAACCAAAGAAGGGCTGATCAGAAAAAAGATCAGTGTTGAACCCGCAGATCTGCATATCAATATCGAACTTGACGCCAACCAGATGCATACAAGCAGGGACGCTTCATGAAGTCAAAAAGTCCGTTATACTGGCATCAGGGCCTGTTTTTACAGCCCCATCATTTCCAGCAGTTCGATCAATACCAGCAGTCTTTGCTGCTTCCCCTGAAAGAACAACTCACCCCGTATTTCTGGGGCGTTATCGAAAACCGGATCAACAAGGATGCACTCAAAAACCAGACCCTCGAAATCAACCGGACGGATCTGATTTTCCCGGACGGTACCTGGGTGGAATTTCCCGGCAACAGCCTGCTTCAGTCCAGGTCCTTTGACCATGCCTGGGTGGAGGCGGACAAGCCGTTTACGGTATATCTGGGCCTGCGAAAACTCGACCCCAACACAGCCAACGCAGCGGTTTTAAACAACACCGATGAGGTCGGCAGTGCTGCGGCCCGGCTGGTGACCTTCAGGGAGGCCGGGGAGGTGGGCGACCTCTACACGGCCGGGCCCCGGGCAAGCGTTCCAACGCTTCAGTTTCTGCTGCGGATTTTCTGGGAAAATGAAATCACGGACTTAAACGATTACATGCTCATTCCCATTGCCCAGCTCTGGCGGGAAGGCGAAGACATTCTGGTGTCCGGACAGTTCGTGCCGCCGTGTCTTTCAGTGACCGGCTCAGACAGCCTTTTTAAAATGATCAAATCGGTCCGGGACCAGATCGCCTCCCGCTGCCGCCAGCTCCAGGAATACAAAAGCCCCAAGGAGATTCAGACCTCAAGCTTTGACACCGAATACATGGTCTATCTGCTGGCCCTGCGGTCTTTGAACCGGTATGCACCTTCCCTGTTTCACCTGCTTGAGGCACCAAATGTACATCCCTGGCAGGTATACGCCCTTTTCCGGCAGATCGTCGGAGAGCTAAGCTCCTTTTCAGACCGGATCAATGCCCTGGGCGAGACCGCCAATGATGTCAAGTTGATGCCCGCATACGACCACAGCGATTTAACCCGCTGTTTTTCCGATGCCACCACCCTGATCACCGAGTTGTTAAACGACATCATCATCGGTCCGGAACACATTATCCGGCTGGAAAGAGACGATATCGGCTTCAGGGGTGAAATTCCGCCCGAAGCCCTTGACCGGAGAAACGAATTTTACCTGGTGATCCGCAGCAAAACACAGGAATCGGCCCTGAAAAAAGCCCTTGCCAATATTGTCAAGATCTGCTCCGTGGATCATATGCCGACACTGATTTCAAGGGCACTGCCGGGTATTGCCCTGGAGCAGACCAAAATCCCGCCGCCGGGTCTGCCCAGACGGCCGGATTCCCAGTATTTCCGGATTGATCGCTCCGACGGACTCTGGCGTTACATTGAACGCAGCCAGAATATTCAGATTTACTGGGAAAATCCTCCGGAGGATCTGTTCGCGGAAATCGTTGTCCTGCAAAAGCAGTCCTGACCGGCTGCGTTTGTCCGGTTTTCCAATCAATTTAATTTTCGGGATGACTGCCC
>NZ_JAWODO010000090.1:0-2913 GCF_046483245.1 Desulfosalsimonas sp.
CTGAAACCGCCGGGTCTTCCGGGGCCGGGTTTCCGGCCGGGCCGGGGGCAAGGGGCAATTCCGCGGACCCGGATGTGCTTTTGATATCAAGTTCTTCGGCGCATTCCAGGACCATCTTTTTATTGATCTGATCGGCCGATCGGATAAATGCGGTTAACAGCGCCCGGTCAGCGATAATATTGATCAGGCGGGGATATCCTGCAGAAAACCGGTATATTTCCTGAATTGCGCTTTTGGTGAAAATATTGCGGGTGCTGCCGGCCACCGCCAGCCGGTGGCGGATATATTTTTCTGTTTCCGCAGCCGAGAGGGGATCAATGGTGTAATGCACCGTGACGCGCTGGCGGATGGCCCTGTTTTCCGGCTTTAACAAAATATCGCTCAACTCGAGCTGTCCGACCAGAAACACATTGATCAGCTTTCTTCCCTTTTTTTCCAGATTGGAAAAAAGCCGCAGGTCATTTAACAATGCATCGGTGATAAGCTGGCATTCATCAATGATTAAAAGCACCCGCCGGCCCTGATAATAGCACCGGTTTAAAAACGCGGTAAACTCCATGAGAAACGCGCCTTTGGTTTCAAATTGCTTGGACAGGCCAAAAGCATTGGCAATATAATTGAAAAAATCCATTCGCTCCATGTCCGGATCATGGACGGCAACAGCCAGATCATTGGCATCCAGGTTTGCCAGCAATGCATTGACCACAGTGGTCTTGCCAACCCCGACATCGCCTGTCAGAAGCATAAAGCCCTTGCTTTCAAGGATGGCGTACTGCAGGGTTGCAAGCGCCTCCCGGTGCTTTTCCCCGAACCAGAGAAAATCCGGATCCGTGTTGATGTCAAAGGGCTTTCTTGAAAGCTGATAATGTTGAAGATACATAATGACAAAAATTTCCTTTTTGTTTTATGCCGGCGACACAACAACAACCATTTTCTGTTTACCCAGCACTCAATAATGTGCTTTTTTGAAAAATTTTCAACCCGATTTGCCAAACCTTGAAGCCTTCGTAAAAGTTCAATATCTGCGTTACGCGCGATTCCTCAGAATTTCACGTACAGATAAGTACGCTGCATTCTTCGGAATCGCGCAAGCCTTGATCTTGAACTTTTTACAAAGGCTTCTGATCAAGACTTTTTCCGAGGCTGTCAAATCAAACCTTGAAGCTAAAAAATTCCCACCGGCCATTGGTCAACTGCCCTTTGACCATATCGCCCACAGCCGCGCATTCCAGCCCGAACGGCAGATAACCGGCATAACCGGGCAGGGGCATCTCGAAGACCTCAAAGGCGTGGACAAAGGGAATGCTGTATTCCCAGCGGGCCAGGCTGTAAAAATTCCACATTTCCCAGAAAAACCCGCAAATCAGGGCGGCTGCCGCAAAGCAGACCAGCCGGTTCCATTTGCCCCTGGCAACGGGTGAAAACAGGTGGGGACGGCCGGCAAGGACCTGGAAGCAGACGATGATGAGCAAGGGCGAAACCCATAACAGGGGAAACACCCAGTTGGGGTAAATCGGGAGCAGAAACAGGCCGGCTGCCGCCGCGGTCAGCACCGCGACGGCTGCAAGTCCGGGATGCTGCGGGCGGATTGGGATAAAATCATCATAGGCGTTCCGGAAAAAGGGATATGATGCAAGCAGGTCCGCGGTGGACCAGACAGCGGGGAGCACCGTGGAAAAACAGATGCTGGCATAAAGAATATAGCCCGCCGGGCCGAACATGTCCACATCCACATAATACCAGTTTAAGACAAACCGGTTTAAATATTCGAAAAACCACCAGAACACCGCACTTGCCAAAAACAGCAGCGCAAAAAAGCAGGGCTGTGCCAGCATGCGGCATTTGCCGGTGCGCCTTTGGCATAGTGCGTTGACGGCTATGATATATCCCAGCCAGAGAAACGGAAAAGTATAGGGTTGCCAGACACCAAACCATGAAAACCGGCCCCAGGCAAAAATCCAGGCAACAGCGCCGATCAATATTCCGGCATAGCCCCAGGCCGGAAACGTTTCCAGGGGCTTTGCTTTGGCATTGAGCTTCCGGCCCTGCAAAAACACCCGTAGGCCCCGGACAGCAAAAGGGGCCAGACAGACGGCAATCAACAGGACAAGAACCAGGAACACGGGCCATGAAAACGGCGCATGTTCAATCCGGCCGGGTTCTGGCGGAAAATCAAAATAAATCCACAGCGGCTCATTCACAAACAGCCAGGCCCCCAGCAGGGGCAGGCCCAAAAGCAGGCCGGCTGCCATGAACAATCCTGCCAGGCTGTATAAATCCGACTGCTTCAACATTGCCCGCACCACCTTGCCTTGACATTGATAAATGATTTGATATCCGAGCCGGCGCAACAATCCGCCCTTGAAAAAAATTATTTTACACAACAGACAATTACATCTCAAGGGGTTTGTCAACACGTGCGGGAGCCACCTAAAAACTTCAAAAAAATTGCTGTTAGTGCATGGTTCTATAATTTTCGCATGATGCCGGCCCGGTGGCAGTTTGCTCCCTGCTGACCGCTTGCGCGCTCAATGCGACTCGCAAACCACCCCCGGGCCGGCATCATGGCCGACTGTGTGCAAAATTTCACACCAAGGGGGTCGGAAGGAACACTTCCTTCCTGACAAACAGCGGACGCGGTAAAAAAATTTCTACAAAACCATCAATTTCTGAAACATTTTTATCTTGACAAAAATCTGAATAATAGATTAAGAAACAATCTATTAATTAACCAACTGTTCAGTTAATTATTCTCAAGCCCCCCTCCAAAGGTTTTTCCCCCGTCCTTCGGGGCGGGGGGAAAACCTTATTTCAGATTCCGGGGCTGCATCCCATAAAACGAATCCATTCAAAATACGCAGGACTTGCCGATGCCTCCAAAACAGCCGGACACGGGCCGTCAGCGGCAGAATG
>NZ_JAWODO010000113.1:0-18589 GCF_046483245.1 Desulfosalsimonas sp.
CAGGAAATCCGAAATCCGAAGCTCGAAATCCGAAACAATGACCAAAACCCTAAATGCATCAATGACAGAAACATCCTGTTTTAAGCTGTTGGTTTTTATCATTTGAACATTCGATATTCGTATTTGTTTCGGATTTCGGATTTCGATATTCGGGTTTTGGCTGAACAGGGTTTTCGTTCAGCCACTAAATATATGAAGGGGGCTCTATGTCATAGAGCACGTTTTCAATGCCCGGAATTCCATTTATTGCCGCACCGATCTCATCAGTGATTTCTTTTTTTGTTTTTTCCTTGAGATATGCCTCTGTTTTAAAGCTGGTGTAGCCGCTTTTGCGGACATTCTGGGTTTCCGCCTTGATATAGACAATTCCGCTGGTGGCGTTTACCGATACCTTTAAATCGGGTTTGCAGTAATTTTCAATGGCCGCTTTGACCCGGGTGCTCAGTGCCAGATCTGCAATGGCTTTTCTTGAATCCGGGGTTGCGGCAAAAGTTTGTCGCCGGGCCGCGTGGCAGATGGTTTCGGCTGCGTCGGCAACTTTCATCCGCTTGATCCGGATGGTCATAGCATAGCTGTGCGGGTCTGTCAGATCCACTTTGTACAAGTAATGGGCCCAGCGTGCCCGGGTGCTGTCTTCTTCGGTAATATAGCTGATGGCCTCTTTGTCGCTGATATTGTGCTTCTGCCGCATAAAGGCAATGCGGTCGGAAAGATCTGCGATGATGCGGATGTTTAATACGTGGGAGATGTCAGGCAGCAGGATGTGAGAGCCGTGGCCGTGATAGACGATATTGTCGTCTTTTGCATGTTCCAGCAATACCGCCTGGATATAGGAAAGGTATTTTTCCTTGCCCCGGGTAAAGCGCTCAAGAACCGAAGGCGCATCGTGAATCGACTGGATCAGTTCCTTTTCCGGTACATTGTAGCGATGGTTGGCTTCTTCGATCAGGGTCTCCCGGCTCAGGATCTTGTAGCCGAGAATTTCTGCTGTTTTTTCCGCAACTTCTTTGCCATGGCTGAAGCATCCGCGGGAAATGGTGATAATGGCCATGAACTTTCCTCCGTTTTCCGTGTTCTTTGAACAATAGTGGGTTACACCCGGTGCAGCTTATGTATCGGGCATGCTTTTTGTTTCTTCTGTATCATAATAATAACGCCCTGCTTTTAATGTCAAACGATTAAATGGGAGATGTCTTGCGCTTCTTCATGCAAAAAATTAATCAACTGTTATTATTGACAGCAGGATCTTGCCGGCTCAGGGGTGAAACCCTTATGATTGTTCTTTGTCCGGGTCAAGGGCAAAAATAAGGGTTTGGCTCCTCTATTGAATGGAGGAAAAATGAAAGACAAAAATCAAGATTTGGGCCCGCAGGGGGTGGTGCTGGATCTCGACGGGGTGATTACGCGGACCGCAGCGGTTCACGGCCGGGCGTGGAAGGACGTGTTTGACGCGTTTTTAAAGGAGCAGGACAAAGATTTTTCGCCGTTTACGGATAAAGATTACCTGACCTACGTGGATGGCAAGCCCCGGTATGACGGGGTCAGTTCCTTTCTGGAATCCAGGGGCATATCCCTTGCCTTCGGCAATCCAGATGATCCGCCCGGAGACCGGACCGTCTGCGGGCTGGGCAACAAAAAAAATGAACGGTTCAACGACCTGGTCCGCGCCGGCGGGGTGGAGGTGTTTGACACCACAGTGGCGTTGATAAAGGAACTGAAACAATCCGGGACCCGGATCGGGGTGGCCTCATCGAGCAAAAACTGCCGGCAGGTGCTTGAGGCGGCAGGGCTGCTGGATTTATTCGAGGTGCGCGTTGACGGGGTGGTGTCTGCCGAGCTGGGCCTGAAGGGAAAGCCGGCCCCGGATATTTTTATCACCGCCTGCAACCGGCTCGGCGTGGCGCCCGTTGATGCAGTGGTGGTGGAAGATGCCGTGTCCGGGGTGCAGGCGGGCAGAAACGGCGGTTTCGGCATGGTCATCGGCGTGGCCCGGGAAACCGATCCCGCAGTACTGCTCCAAAACGGGGCGGACCGGGTGGTACGGGATATGGGTGAAATCTCACCGGCTGATATCCGCACCTGGTTTGAAACCGGCCTGCCGGAAGATCTGTGGTCTGTGACGTTCCACGATTATGATCCGTCCCTGGAAAAAACCCGGGAGACCCTGCTGACCGCTGGAAACGGGTATTTTGCCACCCGGGGGGCCATGGAGGAATCCGTAGCCGGGGAAATCAACTACCCGGGAACCTACATGGCCGGGGTTTTCAATTGCCTGACATCAAAGGTGAGCGGTAAAGACATTGAAAACGAGGATTTTGTCAATTGTCCGAACTGGCTGCCGGTTAATTTCCGCATCGGCTCCGGGCCGTGGATGGATATCAACGCGGTTAAAATCGAATCCATCTGCCGGCGCCTGGATTTTCAAACCGGAATCCTGCACCGGGACATGACCGTGGCCGATGCCATGGGGCGCAGAACACAGATCGTGTCCGAGCGAATCATCAGCATGGCAGATGCCCATGTCTGCGGACTGCGCTACAGCCTCACCCCCATCAACTATGATGAAACCATCACCTTTTCCGCAGCCGTCAATGGGGACGTCATCAATGACGGAGTGGAGCGCTACCGGGATCTGGAGCAGCAGCACCTCACGCCCGTGGATCAGACCGCAGGCGAAGATACCCTCCTGGTGCGGGTGCGCACCGCCGAGTCAGACATTGAGATTGCCGCCGGCGCCAGGGCGGCTGTGGTCTGCGGCGAAAAAATCCCACCGGAGGTCAAACTGGCAGAGGGCCGGGGAGAGCTGCGGTTTTCGGTTTCCGCCCGGAAAAATCAGCCCGTGTGCATGGAAAAACTGGCCGCCTTGTGCACCTCGGCTGATGACAGCACAGAAAGCCCGGCCGCGCGCGTGTTTTCCGCCCTGGAAAACACAACTTCCTTTGATGCGCTCAAATCGGCAAGCATCCATGCATGGTCCCGCCTGTGGAAGGAAATGGACATCCGCGTATCCGGAGACCGGTTTTCCCAGAAAATGCTGCGCCTGCATATGTATCATCTTTTGGTCACGGCATCGCCTCACAACACCGGCCTTGATGCGGGTATGCCCGCCCGGGGCCTGCACGGCGAGGCCTACCGGGGCCACATTTTCTGGGATGAGCTGTTTGTAATGCCCTTTTATGACCTGCATTTTGCCGATATTGCCAGATCCCTTCTCATGTACCGCTACCGCCGGCTGGATTCCGCCCGGGACTATGCCCGGGAGCACGGATTTTCCGGGGCCATGTTTCCATGGCAAAGCGGCCGCACCGGCACCGAGCAGACCCAGACCGTGCACTTAAATCCCCTGACCGGCCAATGGGGCCCGGACAACAGCAGCCTGCAGCGCCACGTGTCTCTGGCCGTGGCCTTCAATACCTGGCAGTATTTCCACATCACCCATGATCTGGCGTTTTTGGAAAACTTCGGGGCTGAAATGTTTTTTGAGATCTGCCGCTTCTGGGCCTCCAAAGCCCGGTGGGACAACGCTCTGTGCCGCTACCGCATCCACGAAGTCATGGGCCCGGACGAATTTCACGAAAAATACCCGGACAAAGACAAGGGCGGGCTCACAGACAATGCCTACACCAATCTCATGGTCCACTGGGCCCTGACCCGGGCTGCAGAGATTTACCGGTACCTGGGCGGCAAGGCCAGAGATACCCTTTGTGAAAAAATCCGCCTGTCCGTGGACGAGATAGAAAAATGGACGCAGATGGCGCAAAAACTCAACATCGTGATGCGCGACGGCTTAATCGCCCAGTTTGACGGGTATTTCTCCTTAAAGGAGCTGGACTGGGATCATTACCGCAGCACTTACGGCGATATCCATCGCATGGACCGGATTTTGAAAAAAGAGGGTAAAAACCCGGACGCCTACAAGGCAGCCAAGCAGGCTGACGTGCTCATGGCGTTTTTCAACCTGGGCGAAGAAGCCATCAAAAAAATGCTGGCATCCATGGGTTATGGGTCGTTGGAGAATCTTCTGGAAAAAAATTTCGATTATTACATGGCCCGTACCTCCCACGGCTCCACCCTGAGCCGGGTGGTGCACGCAGCCCTGGCCCGGCGCCTGGGCCGCAAAGACATTGCCTGGCAGTTTTACCAGGAGGCCCTTTCAAGCGATTATATCGACATTCAGGGCGGCACCACAAAAGAGGGCATCCACACGGGGGTGATGGCCGCCACTGTGCTCATGGCCATGACCGTCTACGGCGGGCTGCGCATGGACAAGGACGTTCTCTCGGTTGATCCCGGCCTGCCAAAGCAATGGGAAAAAATCGCCTTTGGGGTCTGGTTTCAAAAAAAGCGCTTCTCATTTGAAATCACAAAAAACAAAGTTATTCTCATTATAGAATGCCCTGAAGGGGAGGTCGTCCCCGTGGAAGTAAAAGGAAAGACACATCATGTCCCCTGCGGCGTCAAAACCGCATTTCCTTTATAAGCATCCGGTTTGTTTGTCATGCATGCACAATATCCGGCTTCTTATCATCCTGAACCCTGAACCTTGAACCTTGAACCCTGACCCAAGGATTTCCCCCATGCTCGGAGACGTCTTGTTAATCGAGGAAAAGCACAAGCAGGCAGCCGCCCGGATCGCAGATTACGTCCTGGCCGACCGCCAGCCCGGAACCATCATTGCCATCTCAGGCGAATCCGGATCAGGCAAGTCCGAACTGGCCCACTGCCTGGGCCGGGTGCTGAAAGACAAGGGCTTTGCCGCCAAGCTGGTGCACTCGGACAATTATTACCTCACCCTGCCCAAAGACCGCAACGATTGGCGCAAAGCCCACGGGCCAGAGGCCATTGGGCTAAACGAGTACGACTGGGACCGCATCCAACAGACCCTGGAGGATTTCAGGCGGGGCCGCACCGCGCAGATGCCGTGTATCGACCTGATCACCGACCAGGTCGACACCCTGACCACGGATTTCTCACAGATGGATATGCTGGTGCTCGACGGTCTGTACGCCATTGCCGCAAAAAATGTCCATTTCCGGGTGTTCATCGATTTGACCTATCACGAGACCAAAAAGGCCCAGCTTGTGCGCGGCAAGGAAAAGGTGGATGACTGGCGCATGACCGTGCTGGAGCACGAGCACCGGGCCGTGGCCTCCATAAAAAACAAGGCGGATTTCATTGTCACGTCATCATACGAGGTAACACCCGCATGAAAGCAAAAGGATTGCACACACCATGAAAATCTGGCCCGGAACCCCGTTTCCCCTGGGTGCCGTTTATGACGGGGCAGGCACCAATTTTTCCATTTTTTCTGAAATCGCCCACCGGGTGGAGCTCTGCCTGTTTGACGATAACGGCGGCGAGACCCGGGTGGATCTGCCCGAGGTCACGGGATTCTGCTGGCACGGATACCTGCCCGCAGTGGAACCCGGACAGGAGTACGGCTACCGGGTCCACGGTCCCTGGGAGCCGGAAAACGGCCATCGCTGCAATCCGGCAAAACTCCTGCTCGACCCTTATGCCAAGGCCCTTGCCGGACGGGTCCAATGGGACGAGGCCGTGTTTCCCTATGCCTTTGCAGACGGTTCGGACGTGAAAAGCGATGTTGACAGCGCCCCTTTTGTTCCCAAATGCGTGGTCCATCAGCCCCATTTTGACTGGACCGGCGACCGCCGCCTGCATCTTCCCTGGCATGAAACCATTATCTATGAAACCCATGTCAGGGGCTTTACCATGCAGCACTCGGATATTCCGGAAGACCTGCGCGGCACCTATGCCGGCCTGGCCCACCCGGCCGCCATCGAGTATTTTCACGATTTGGGCATTACGGCTGTGGAATTGATGCCGGTGCACAAGTTCATCCACGACAAGCGGCTTGTGGACAATGGGCTTTCCAACTACTGGGGCTATAACTCCATCTGCTATTTTGCCCCGCACGATCAGTATGCCGCAGAACGCCGACCCGGCGGGGTGGTCTCCGAGTTCAAGCAGATGGTCAAGGCCTTTCACCAGGCCGGCATTGAGGTGATCATCGACGTGGTCTACAACCACACCGCAGAGGGCAACCACCAAGGGCCCATGCTCTGCTTTAAGGGAATTGACAACGCCTATTACTACCGGCTCACAGACGATGCCCGCTATTACATGGACTACACCGGCTGCGGCAACACCCTGAACATGCGCCATCCCCATACCCTTCAGCTGCTGATGGACTCGCTTCGTTACTGGATCGAGCAGATGCACGTGGACGGGTTCCGCTTTGACCTGGCCTCGGCCCTGGCCCGGGAACTGCACGACGTGGACCGGCTGTCTGCGTTTTTTGACATCATCCAGCAGGACCCGGTGATCAGCCAGGTCAAGCTCATTGCCGAGCCCTGGGACGTGGGCGAAGGGGGATATCAGGTGGGCAAGTTTCCGCCCCTGTGGTCGGAGTGGAACGGCAAGTACCGCGACTGCATGCGCGACTACTGGCGCGGCGAGGACCAGGTGCTGGAAAAGCTGGCCTCCCGCTTTACCGGCAGCTCGGATCTTTATGAAAACACCTCCAGACTCCCGTATGCCAGTATCAACTTCATCACCGCCCATGACGGATTTTCCTTAAACGATCTGGTCTCCTACAATGAAAAGCACAACCAGGCCAACGGCGAGGACAACAACGACGGCGAGGACCACAACCGCTCCTGGAACTGCGGCGCCGAAGGCCCCACAGACGATCCTGAAATCCTGGAACTGCGCGCCCGGCAGAAGCGCAATTTCCTGACCACATTGTTTTTGTCCCAGGGCGTGCCCATGCTTCTGGGCGGAGACGAAATGGGCCGCACCCAGCAGGGCAACAACAACGCCTACTGCCAGGACAATGAGATTTCCTGGTATAACTGGGAAAACGCGGATTTGGATTTGCAGGCGTTTTGCCGCAAATTGATCGCCTTTCGGCGGGAACACCCGGTGTTCCGCCGCCGCCGCTGGTTCCAGGGCCGGCCCATCCACGGAAGCGATGTCAAGGACATTGCCTGGTTTAACACCGACGGCCGGCAAAAGGCAGAGGAGGAATGGGATGACGCATCCGCCCGGACCCTGGGGGTTTTTTTAAACGGCCAATCCATTCCCAACCCCCATATCAAGGCTGATCCGGTAACCGATGACAGCTTCTACATTATTTTAAATGCCCACCACGAAACCCTGGACGTGAACCTGCCCGGGGAAAAATGGGGCAGCGGCTGGTTCCGGGTAATCGACACCGCTGCAGGCGGTTTTGTGGAAGACGAAAACCGGATCGAAGCCGGCGGCCAAATCCGGCTGGAGGGTCGATCGGTTGTGCTTTTCCAGGTTGAGGAAAAGGAGCCGGACGGGCAATGACGCCGCAAACGGAAAACCACATCCCCAGGGCCACCTATCGCCTTCAGTTTCACCCGGGCTTTACCTTTGACCATGCCGCGCAGATCGCAGACTATTTAGCCGCCCTGGGGGTGAGCCACGTGTATGCCTCCCCGTATCTGCAGGCCGCCCCCGGCTCAACCCATGGCTATGACGTCACAGACCCGTCCCGGGTCAATGCCGAACTCGGCGGCCAGTCCGGCCATGACCGATTCTGCAGTGCTTTGGCAAACGCCGGCCTGGGCCAGGTCATCGACATTGTGCCCAATCACATGGCCGTATCCCACCCTGCCGCCAACAAGTGGTGGTGGGATGTGCTCAAAAACGGTCCTGCCAGCGCTTATGCCGGGTATTTTGACATTGACTGGAATCCCCCGGAAAACCGCATGGCCGGCAAAATCCTGCTGCCCATCCTGGAAGACCAGTACGGCCGGGTCCTGGAAGCCGGCAAAATCCGGGTGGCGGTTTGCCCGGAACAAGGCCTTGTGTGCCGATATCACGATCATGTGCTGCCCCTGCGGCACGGTTTTGCGGAAAATATCGCAGACCATGCAGACCCGGCCTGCCGGGCCGCGGTCCTGGCTGATCATTTTAACACCAATATCAACGCCCTGGACAACCTCCTGGAAAACCAGCACTACCGTCTGGCCAGTTGGCGCGCCGCATCCCAGGACATTAACTACCGCCGGTTTTTTGCCATCAACTCCCTGGCCGGGGTGCGCGTGGAAGACCCGGCCGTGTTTGAAGCCACCCACGCCCGCATTCTTGACTGGGCGGCACAGGGCCGGGTCTGCGGCCTGCGCATTGATCATCCTGACGGGTTAAAGGACCCGGAGCAATATCTCAGCCGGCTGCAAAGCGCCGCCCCTGACGCCTGGATTGTTGTGGAAAAAATCCTTCACCCCGGAGAGGATCTGCCCGGATCATGGCCGGCTGCGGGCACCACCGGGTATGATTTTTTAAATCTTGTCACCGGCTTGTTTGTGGACCCGGCAAACAAAACCGCTTTCACCGGGATTTACGAAAAATTCACCAGCCGCAAAACCAGCTACCCAGACCTTGCCCACGCGTGCAAGCACCGGGTCATGGAAGACCTGCTGGGCGCCGAAATCTCCCGGCTGACCCACCGGCTGGTGACTATTTGCGAAAACCACCGCTGCTTCCGGGATCATACCCGCAAAGAGCTTTTCCGGGCGATTTGCCGGATGCTTGCCTGCATGCCGGTTTACCGCACCTATGTGCGCGAAAACATCCCGGCAGACAGCGCAGACACCCAAGTTATCGCCCGCACCGCAGCTGAAGCCAAATCCCGCCAGCCCGAAACCGATCCCCGGCTGTTTGATTTTCTGGCCGATCTTTGCTGCGGCCGGATTGTCGGCGAGGCAGAGACCCAATGGATGCTTTTGTTCCAGCAGGTCTCAGGCCCGGTCACGGCCAAGGGCATCGAGGACACGGCCTTTTATCGGTATCACCGCCTGATCTGCCTAAACGAGGTGGGCGGGGACCCGGAGGCGTTCGGCCTGTCTGCCGGGGCATTTCACGAGGCCATGATTTCCAGGCAGAAGAAATGCCCGGCTGCCATGCTGGCCACCTCCACACATGACACCAAGCGAAGCGAGGATGTGCGCGCCCGCCTGGCGCTGTTATCCGAGATCCCGGACCAGTGGGGGGCGGCCGTGCGCCGCTGGGCCGCCCACAACGCCATGCACAAGACCGGACATCTGCCGGATGCCAATATTGAATACCTGTTCTACCAGTCCCTGGTCGGGGCATGGCCCATGGATGCGGACCGGGCCTGCGCGTTTATCCAAAAAGCCGCCCGTGAGGCCCGGGAGTTTACCTGCTGGGAGCAGCCCGATGAAGCCTATGAAGATGCCCTGCTGGCCTTTGTCCGAAATCTTCTGGCAGATTCCTTTTTCATGTCTGACTTTGAGGCCTTTGTGGACCCGCTCATCTTCCCGGGCCGGATCAATTCCCTGTCCCAGACCCTTGTGAAGCTCACGGCCCCGGGCGTGCCCGATTTATACCAGGGCACCGAGCTTTGGGATTTGAGCCTGGTGGACCCGGACAACCGCAGGCCGGTGGATTTTGCACGGCGCCGCCATTTGCTCAAATCCATCAAAGATATGACCCTGGCGCAGATCCTGGCAGACATGGATTCCGGCCTGCCAAAGCTGTTTTTAACCAGCCGGGTCCTGGGTTTTCGCACACAACACCCGCATCTGTTTTCTCCAAATGCCCAGTATCAGCCGGTTCACGTGACCGGCCCGCACCAGGACCATTCCCTGGCGTATCTGCGCGGAAAACAGGCCGCAGTGATCGTCCCGCGCCTGATCATGAACTTTCCCGGCCATTGGGCCGACACCCGAGTTCGCCTGCCCGGGGGCCAATGGAAAAATATTTTGACAAACCAGACTGCCGTCGGCCCGGAATTTCGTTTACAGGATATCCTCAGCCAATTCCCGGTTGCCCTGATGGCCCGGAGCAACTGAGTCAAATGGGTCAATGAAGCCATGCATAAAAGGAAACCTCCCATGAACCGCCTTGCCGTCTGGGCCCCGTTTGCCGACAGCCTTGAAGCACAGATCAGCGGGCGGAGCATACCGCTTGAAAAAACAGCCGGCAGCTGGTGGCGCCTGGGCCAACCCGTTGCCCCGGCAACCGATTACGCCTTTGTGGTAAATAATCAAAACCCCGTGCCCGATCCCCGTTCCATGCGCCAGCCCAAAGGTATTGACGGCCCCTCGCAAACCCTGGATCATAGCGCCTTTGTCTGGGGCGATGACGGTTTTCAGCCCCGGCCCCTGTCATCTGCGGTGATCTATGAACTCCATGTGGGTACGTTTTCCGAGCAGGGCACGTTTGATGGGGTGACCGGGCACCTGGATCATCTTCTGGGCCTGGGCGTCACCCACGTGGAAATCATGCCGGTAAACGGGTTTTCCGGCTCCCGCGGCTGGGGATATGACGGGGTTAATTTGTTTGCTCCCCACGAGGCCTACGGCGGCCCGGAGGGGTTTAAGCGCCTGGTCAACGCCTGCCACGCCAAAGGCCTGGCCGTGATCCTGGATGTGGTCTACAACCACCTGGGCCCGGCCGGCAATTACCTGGATTGCTTTGGGCCGTATTTCACGGATCACTACCAGTCCCCCTGGGGCCGGGCCGTGAACCTCGACGGCGCAGAAAGCCACGAGGTGCGCGGGTTTTTCTGCGACAACGCGGCCATGTGGCTGCGCGACTACCGCGTGGACGGCCTTCGCATTGACGCGGTCCACGGGTTTTTCGATCTTTCGGCAATTCATTTTCTCGAAGATCTTCGCCGGACAGCCGACCAAATCCAGGCCCAAACCGGCCGCCACAAAATTTTGATCGCGGAAAGCGACTTAAACGATCCCCGCACTGTCCGGCCCGCAGCCGCAGGCGGCCACGGCATGGACGCCCAATGGAGCGATGACTTCCATCATGCTCTCCACGCCGTGCTCACAGGCGAGCAAGCCGGGTATTACGCGGATTTTGGAAAACTTTCCCACATTGCCCGGGCTCTGACCCGGGTGTTTGTGTATGACAATCAGTTTTCCGCTTTCCGCCGGCGTTATCACGGCAGGCCCGTGCACGGCCTTTCCGGGCATCGGTTTCTGGGCTATCTGCAAAATCACGACCAAGTGGGCAACCGGGCTCTGGGCGAGCGCTTAAGCCGCCTGGTCAGCCCGGGCTGCCTTAAAACCGGCGCAGCCCTCATGCTGCTGTCTCCATTTGTTCCCATGCTGTTTCAGGGCGAGGAATGGGCGGCGTCCACACCGTTCCAGTATTTCACGGATCACTCAGACCCGGAGCTGGGCGAGGCGGTCAAAAAGGGCCGGTGCAAAGAATTTGCCGCTTTCGGCTGGGATCCGGAACAAATCCCGGATCCCCAGGCCAGTGACACCTTTGCCCGATGCGTGCTGAAATGGGACGAAAAGCAAACTCGGCCCCATGCAGAGATCCTGGAGTGGTACAGGCAGTTGATCGCGCTGCGCAAAAACCTGCCCGATGCCGCAGACGGCCGCATGGACCGGGTGCAGGCCACAGCAGACGACACCGCCGGCTGGCTGGTCATGACCCGGGGCGCACTGACAGTGGCCTGCAACCTGGCCGACCAGACACAGCTTGTGCCCCTCTCCGGGGCAGACCGGATGGAGATCAGGCTTTGTCCGGCAAAAAATTCGCAAATCACCGCGGCCGGCATTGAACTGCCGGCTGATTGCGTGGCAGTGCTTTATCAGAACCCGGCCATGGAGGAATCAGGATGATCAAAATACGCTCAAGCGGCATTCTGCTGCCCGTTCAAAGCCTTGCCGCAAAGTATGGCATCGGCGACCTGGGCCCTGCGGCCCGGGAGTTTGTTCAGTTCCTGCACGCCGCAGGCCAGCACGTATGGCAGATCCTGCCCGTGACCCCCACCGAGGCCCAACACGGCCATTCCCCGTATCACAGCCCCTCGGCCTTTGCGTTCAACCCCCTGCTCATCAGCCCGGAGCAGATGGTTGAACACGGCTTTATCGGCAAGGCCGATCTGAACGGCATCGCGGAGATCACCGCCTCCCCGGGCAAAATCGCCTATGACGCGGCCTGGGAAGTCAGAAAGGATCTTTTTGCAAAGGCCTTTGAGCTCCACCGCAAAGAGCCGGACTTTGAGGCATTCTGCCGGCAGCACGCCCACTGGCTCGATGACTATGCCCTGTTTACCGTGCTCACCCGCCAGTACCGGGACCGTTTCTGGCACCAGTGGCCCGCAGACCTGGTCCGCCGTCAGCCCGATGCCCTGGCGGCCGCATCCCGGCAGCTGGCCGGGCCCATTGCCTGGATCTGCTTTCTGGAGTACCTGTTTTACCGACAGTGGACAGACCTGCGGGATTTCTGCGCCCAACACGAAATCGCCATCATGGGGGACCTGCCCATTTATGTGCCCCTGCACAGCGCAGATGTCTGGTGCCGGCCCGAACTGTTCAAGCTGGATCCGGAGTTTCAGCCCGTGGTTGTCTCGGGCGTGCCCCCGGATTATTTCAGTGACACCGGCCAGCTCTGGGGCCATCCGGTCTACGACTGGCACACCCATGAAAAACAAGGCTTTGACTGTTGGATTTCCCGCATCTCCCACAATCTGGACTTGTTTGACATCCTGCGCATCGACCATTTCCGGGGCCTGGTGGCTTGCTGGGAGGTGCCCGCAGCCGACACCACTGCCTTAAACGGCAAATGGCATCAGGTGCCGGTGCATTCTTTTTTCAGGGCCCTGCACCACCGCATTTCCTGTCTGCCCCTGGTGGCCGAGGATCTGGGCCATATCACCGCAGATGTCCGGGAAGTCATGGCCCAATACGATCTGCCCGGCATGCGCGTGCTCGTGTTCGGTTTCAATAATGATCCGTCCCAAAACCCCAACGCCCCCCACAACGTGGACCCGGCCGGCGTGGTCTACACCGGCACCCACGACACCAACACCGCCGCGGGCTGGTTTGAAAACGAGGCCACGGAAATCGCCCAAAAACGCGCCTCTGCCTATTTCGGCGCAAACCTCACCCCAGCCACTTTTGCCCGCCTCCTGGTGCGCGCGGCCATGATGTCTACGGCCCGCCTCTGCATCCTGCCCATCCAGGACATCCTGGCCCTGGGCCAGCAAGCCCGGATCAACCATCCGGCCAGACCAAAGGGCAACTGGCTCTGGCGGCTCAAACCGAACCAGCTCACCGCCGAAGACGCCACCCGGCATCTTACTCTCACCAAGATTTACGGCCGCGCCTGATATGTTTCAATCGGTCCGAACGCTTTGGATGGATACGCGAAAAAAACCCGAGAAAAAAGACACTGGAAAGTATGATGCTTAATGAACTCGAACTGAGCCCAAGGCAGCGCGCGACCATTGCCGCAGCCATGACCCTGGGAGCAGTGCTGTTGCTTTTGGCGGCTCTCAGCGCATTTGTGTGGGGATTGGCGCGCTTTGTCGGCGTTTTTCAGAATGTATTGTTCCCACCCGTGGTTGCGGGTATTCTGACGATGCTTCTGCGGCCCTATTACACCCGGCTGGTTGGGATCTGCCGCGGATCCCGCGCCGGGGGCCTGGCTTTGTTTTTTCTTTCCGCCCTCATTCCGCTGGGAGCCTTTGTCTGGTTTGCCGGCGTGTTTGCAGCCAATGAACTGCTCCGGCTGTTTGAAGATTTGCCGTCCATGTTTGATGCCATGCTCGAGACGGGCCGGTCTCTTTGGCCGCAGGTCTCGGCACTGCTGGAGAAATACGGGCTGATATCCGGGCTTGACGGCCTGCTGGACAATCCCGGAAAAATGGCCGCCAGTGTGCTTCAGACTTCCTGGGAGCGAATGTCGCAGCCCATTGCTCAAATGTTTCAGTCCGTGACGGGATTGCTGGCCTGGGCGGTGGTTCCCCTTTATTTGGCCTTTTTTCTCATGGCCAGGCCGTTTGAACCCAACCAGATCAGACAATTTCTGCCGTTTCTCAAAAAGGAAACCAGAGAAGACGTAATCTATTTGTTGGATCAGTTCATCGGCATCCTCCTGACGTTTTTCCGCGGCCAGATCATTATCGCCCTGGCCCAGGGCGTGCTTTTTGCAGCAGGGTTTGCCATGGTCGGGTTTCCTTACAGTATCGTTGTGGGCCTGACGCTGGGGTTGCTCAATATCATTCCCTACCTGGGCAGCATCGTGGGACTCGGTGTTGCGCTGCCGCTGGCCTATTTCGGCGATGATGGCGGTTTTTTGCGGGTGGGGCTGACGCTGGGGGTGTTTGGTGCGGTTCAGGCCATTGAAGGCTATGTTCTCACACCAAGAATTATGGGCAACCGCACGGGACTGCATCCGGCCCTCATCATTTTCGCGGTCTTTTTCTGGGGCGTGGCACTCGGCGGCATCCTCGGTATGATGCTGGCCATTCCTTTGACCGCCTTTGCCGTGGTGTTTTGGAGGTTGTTGAAAAAGAAGTATATTGCAGAAGTCGTGTAAATAAGATTTCCAAGCAAAGTCCGGCCGGGCCAGGCGATGCAGATGATTTCAAAATAATGCGCGGGCCGGAGGCGAGCGGTTGAGAGAAAAATCCGTTTTTTTGGATTGTGCCATCAGATACAAGGTTCCCTTATTGACATTGGATAGAAAGCTGATCGCGTCTGCCTCAAATTTTAGCGTTGAAACTCTGGAGGTTTAAAATGCAGGTTTTTACATATGCACGCCATTCATCCGTACCCCTTTTTAAAGGCCCAAATGGCCAAGCTTTCCAAAGCCGCTTGGCCTTCGCCAAAGCCATATTCATGATTAAAATCTCCGTATAACTCAAATATAGGATAGTGCCTGAACGAAAACCGTTTTTTCCGCCAATCTCTGCGTCCGGCTCAAATTTTAATCCTCAAAATACGTCGAGTATTCCTGCGGTTAAAATTTTCGCCGTCCTGGACCTTAACGAAAAATCCTGGTTTTCGTTCGGGCACTAGGATATGCTAATATATAGATAACAATGACCAACCAGTAGCCTGACAGCAGAGTGAGCGGGCGCGGTGGACCCAGGCGGTTTTTGACAAGTTCGTGGGTGTGCCGCTCAGCTCAAACTTGCTGTGAAATACACGGCAAACAAAAAGGAAGTTGAAAAAGTCCCATGAAACTGGAAAATGATTCATATAAAAAAATTATTGAAAACCTCCATGACGGTTTATATCTGGTGGATCAAAACAGGGTGATTACATACTGGAACAAAGGCGCGGAAAATATTTCCGGATTTGCCGCTTCTGAAGTTATTGGCAGATCCTGTTCCGACAATATACTTACCCATCTTGACAGCGACTTTAACAATTTATGCCTGGAGGGGTGCCCTCTTGCAGCGAGCATGGCTGACGGAAAGCGTCGTGATGCTGAAGTATACATGCATCACAGGAAAGGGCACAGAATATCGGTATCTGTCCGCGTCAGCACACTGACCGACAAAGACGGTCATATTATCGGCGGAATAGAATTGTTTACAGATATCAGCAATCACGAAACCAATAAATCAAGGGTCAGGGAGCTTGAAAAGCTGGCCCTTCTTGACAATCTTACGCAGCTGGCAAACAGGCGATACATTGAAAGCGAGATAAACAACAGGCTGGAAGAGAAAAAACGTTTCAACCTTTCCTTTGGTATCCTTTTTATTGATATTGATCATTTCAAGCAGTTCAATGATACATATGGCCATGATGTGGGTGACAAGGTTCTTAAATTTATAGCAAATAATTTTACCTCCAATTCCAGGCCCTTTGACCTGTACGGGCGCTGGGGAGGCGAAGAGTTCATCGGCATTATACGCAACATAAACGAACAAGACCTCATAACTATTGCAAATAAAGTGCGCAGCCTTGTGGAAAAGTCCTACATCAGTCATGACGGCAAAATTTTGCAGGTGACAATTTCTGTAGGCGCCACCCTGGTTCGCCAGGGCGACAGCATTGAAAGCCTTATAAAAAGAGCAGATGCCCTTTTGTACAAAAGCAAAGCAGCCGGTCGAAATTGCGTGACAACCTGCCTGACGGATGTAGCAGTATGAAACGAAGGCTCAGGAAGTTTTTCATTGAGAAGTGCTTGAGGATTGGTTAACCTAAAAATGGTTTATTTACCCTTAATTAGAGGTTGGTATGGATATTTCATTACCTTTGGATAAAATGACAAATCTGGATAAAATAGCGGTGATGGAGAAAATATGGGATGATCTTTGCCGAAATCCTGAAGCCATATCATCGCCTGAATGGCACCGGAAAATTTTGCAGGCCAGAGAGCAGGATATAAAGAAAGGGACGGCAGAATTTACAGATTTTGATTGTGCCAGGGAAAGAATCAGGAACAAAACCAAATGAAACCGGAATTCACGCCCTTCATTTTGGATATCACCGTTTGCTTTCAAAAAGGTTTCCCTTCGCTGTCTATTATCGTTTTCATGATGAAATAATCCGGGTTTATGCTGTTTTGGATTGCCGCAGGAGTCCTGCATGGACTAGAAACAGGCTTTCTTGATCTCCGGCCCGGCGCCTGCAAAGGGGCGTTAGACCCTCTTTTATCTGAAGTATCTGGAATCCGCTCCGGGGTTCGTACAGGCGGAACAAATACCGCAATTTACGGCCGAAAATAAAAGGAGCCGCTTGTGAGGGCTGTGGCAGTTGACTGGTCCGGCGCAAAAAACCCGGCAAATAAGATCTGGCTCGCCGGAGCCGACCAGGGCTCTCTGACCCGCCTCGAACCCATGCGGTCCCGGGAAGAGGCCATCAATGAAGTGATTGGACACCTTTGTTCCCGCAAAAAGACCGTTGCCGGACTGGATTTCGGATTCTCCCTGCCGGCCTGGTTTTTTCGGCAGAATGCCTTGTCAAATGTATCCGAGCTATGGGCGCTGGCCGAGCGCCACGGCGAAAAATGGCTCAGCCAATGCTGCCGGCCCTTTTGGGGCCGGCCCGGAAAAACAAAGCCCCCTCTCGAAGCCCATTTCCGCAGAACAGAGGAGCAATGCAGGCGGACTTTGGGCGTCAGCCCGAAATCCGTGTTTCAAATCGGCGGCGCCGGCGCCGTCGGCACCGGTTCCATCCGGGGCATGCCGTTTCTCCGCAGAATTCGAGAACAGGGCGTTGGCGTCTGGCCCTTTGATACCTGCGGACTCCCGCTTGTGGTGGAGATTTATCCCAGGATTATGACCGGGCCCGTGGTGAAGCGTTCCGGGCAAAGCCGGGCCGATTACCTGGCGGCTCACTGGCCGGATCTGCCCCCGAAACCGGCATCACATGCAATCCATTCAGAAGACGCATTTGACGCCGCGGTTTCAGCCCTGATCATGGACGCCCATTTCCCGGAGTTTGAAAATTTGCCCCCGGTCGACCATATTGCCCGGCTTGAAGGGGAGATATGGGTGCCCGATCCGACCTGCATTTAACTCCCGCCAAAATCCACGACCCCGCCTGATATTTTCTATCCTGCCCGATTCTCGCGCTTCCCGAACTTTCTGCCATTTGCATACTCAGTATTCCCTTCCGGCAGTTTTCCGGAAAACATAGCGGTCATAGGGCATCAGATGATTCCGGGCGGTTTCCGGGAGTTGCTCTTTTGCCCCGATCACCAGAAAACCGCCGGGCCTCAGCGCGTTTATAACCCGCTGCAGGGGTTTTGCGGACAGATCCGGCATGTAATAGGTCAGCAGGCTGTTTCTCAGAAAGACCAGATCCAGGTCTTCTGCCGGCGGCGGATCTGTGAGCAGATCCTGCACCCGCCAGTCAATGCCGTTTTTGACCCAGGGCCTCACAATATAGCGGTCTTTTTTCACATTGAAAAACCAGTCGCTCCGCCTTTCCGCATCTGCATCCCGCAGGGCGCCGCTCAGGTATATGCCTTTTTTCGCGCGCTCCAGGTATTGGGGCGCAAGATCGGTGGCGATCATTTTCAGCCGGGGAGGCGTGCTGTATTTTGCGGTAAAGGTTTCCCACAAGATCCGGAAGCTGTAGACTTCTTCGCCGCCGGCGCATCCGGCAGACCAGACCTTTACCGGTTCCGGCTGCTGGGCTGCAAGTTCGGGCAGAACATAGGCTTCAAGGATTTCCCACAACCGCAGATCCCGGAAAAAGCGTGAAATGGAAACGGTCAA
Organism: Desulfosalsimonas sp.; assembly: GCF_046483245.1. Classification (GTDB taxonomy): domain Bacteria; phylum Desulfobacterota; class Desulfobacteria; order Desulfobacterales; family Desulfosalsimonadaceae; genus Desulfosalsimonas. The sequence continues at coordinate 18,005 of NZ_JAWODO010000113.1, forward strand.
TTGCCGCCTGCATTCGGCCCGGAGGCCCGGATCGGCCTCCAGCCGCGCCAGATAATGGTCCATGTTCCGGCATCCCAGTTCCTGCATGTGCCGGATCACACGTTTTTTGACCCCTTTGCGGACCTTGCGGTAGCCGTCCCACGAATAATTCAGAAACCCCAGAAGCATTGCAAACTGCCGGTCATCCAACATCGCCTCCCTGTCCATCATCGCCTGTGCGGGCCAGTGCGCCCGGGCGCACTGGCTTTTGCGGATGCCATGATTTTTATCCGGATTTGATCCTGCGTCAAGGTTTCTGCTATTTAGTGCCTGAACGAAAACCGTCTTTTTCGCCAATCTCTGCGTCCGGCTCAAATTTTAATCCTCAAAATACGTCGAGTATTCCTGCGGTTAAAATTTTCGCCGTCCTTGACCTTGACGAAAAATCTTGGTTTTCGTTCGGGCACTATTTAGGAAAGTGAATACCGGTGGCATTTCATTTAGAAAAGTTTTGAAAGGAATGCGGGCACATGAAAAAAAAGCGGACCAAGACAATTTTCGGCCTGACTGCAGCGCTTGTTATCATCGTGGCGCTCTTTTTTTTGC
>NZ_JAWODO010000119.1:0-9506 GCF_046483245.1 Desulfosalsimonas sp.
CCTTGCTGAAGTTTTTCACGAACACCGGCGCGGATATCACCGGCGTGGAAACCAAAGAAGGGGTCAAGAAAGACGGGTGCAGCCCCCCTGAGCCAAAAAGCTCAGGGGGGCTTTTTTATTCCGGAAAAATTTTAAAAGGAGGATGAAATGGGAAAAGGTCTTTTCAAACCGATTTTGATGCTACTGATCCTAATTTTTGCTGCAGTTGCAATGGTTCAGGCCGGCAGCCCGCAGCCGGAGGACGGCAAAACAGGAATCCTTCTGGTTGCCTTTGGCACAACGTTTTCAGAGGCGCAGGCTTCCTTTGACAATATTGAAGCAGGAATCAAATCCGCCTTTGCCGACACAACAATCCAATGGGCCTATACCTCGGAGATGATCCGCAACAAAATGGCCCAACAGGGGAAAACGGCCCATTCGCCTTCACAGGCCCTGAAAGAAATGGCAGAACAAGACTTTACCAAAATTTTTGTGCAGTCGCTGCACACCATTGCCGGATATGAATACCACGACCTTGTCAAAACCATACGCAAGTTTGAACATCACGCCGGTGGAGTTAAAAAAATCACAATCAGCGGACCGCTGCTGGCAGGGCCGGAAGACATGGCAAAAGCCGCCCGGGCCATCCATGACACCATACCCGAAAAGCGCGCAAGCGATGAAGCGGTCGTGCTTCTGGGACACGGCACCCATCATCCGTCAAATGCTGCTTACCCGGCCCTTATGTGGCGGCTGCAGCGCGATGACAAAAACATTTTCATGGGCACGGTGGAAGGGTTTCCCGGCCCTGAGGAAATATTGGAGCAGCTTGAGAAAAACAACATATCCACGGCATGGCTCATGCCCTTTATGTCCGTGGCCGGCGACCATGCAAGAAACGACATGGCCGGAGACGGCGAGGATTCCTGGAAATCCGTTTTCAATGACGCAGGCATTGACTGCAAACCCGTTTTAAAAGGATTTGCGGAATATGATCCATTTGTGGATATCTGGGTGAGCCAGCTCCAAACTGCCATGGAGAAATAAATTGGGCATGCTTCGGTTTTTTCCGCTTTGGCCGCAGCTTGTGGTCCTGACCGGGGTGCTGGTGGTTCTGGCTGCCGCGGCCGCGGGCATGGGGCATGTGCAGGTGGGATTTTTCGATGTCCTGCGTATAGCCGGCTCGGCGGTATCCGGCATTTCCAGACTGGCCGCCGACATTGATCCCATTGCCCGGACCGCCGTCCTTGAGGTTCGCCTGCCGCGCATCCTGGTGGCCGCCCTGGTGGGCGGGGCCCTGGGGGTGTCGGGCGCGGTGTATCAGGGCATTTTGTTAAACCCGCTGGCAGATCCCTATACCCTGGGAGTTTCCGCGGGGGCGGCCTTCGGGGCCTCTGTTGCGATTCTGATCAATGTCAGCATGCTCGGGGCTTTTTCCGTTCCCTTGTTTGCCTTTGCCGGGGCCGTGGCAACGCTTATGATTGTTATGTATCTGGCATCTTCGGCAGGGGGATATTCGTCGAGCAACCTGATCTTGTCCGGCATTATCGTGGCGGCCATCCTGTCTGCAGGCATCAGCTTTATCAAGTACCTCGCAGACGAGCGGGTCTCGGTGATCATTTTCTGGCTCATGGGAAGCCTGGCTTCAAAGACGTGGGCAGACGCGGGCCTCCTGGCAGGGGTGACAGCGCTGGGCACGGGTGTGTGCCTTTTTTTTGCCAGGGATCTGAACCTGATGTCTCTTGGCACCCGAACGGCCGCATCCATGGGAACGTCCGTGCACAGGCTTTCGCCCATGCTTCTGGTCTGCGTGAGCCTGATGGCTGCAATCTGCGTATCGGTTTCAGGGATTATTGGATTTGTGGGGCTTTTGGTGCCCCACCTGGTCAGAAGCATCTGCGGCCCGGACCACGGACGGCTCATTCCTGTATCGCTGCTCATTGGTGCCATTTTACTGCTGGCCGCAGACACAGTAACCCGGGCCCTGCTTCCCAGCGAACTGCCCATCGGTGTGCTCACAGCGCTGATCGGCGGACCGTTTTTCTGCTGGGTATTTCGCAGGCGACAGATGGGGGCAATGGGCCATGGGTTTTGATATCAGCGAAATTTTTTATTCATACGGCACCCGGCGCGCCATTGACGGGCTAAGCCTTTCGCTTCTACCGGGGCGCTTTTACGCGGTGATCGGACCCAACGGGTCGGGCAAGACCACACTGATGGACCTGATGTGCCGGCACAAAAGTCCGGATTCAGGAAACATTTTTCTAAACGGCCGGGCCCTTGAACAGTATTCCAGCCGGGCCCTGGCCAGGCAGGTGGCCCTGGTGCCCCAGGAATACCGGGTGAATTTTCCCTACACCGCAGAAGAGGTGGTGGCCATGGCCCGCTATCCCCACCTGCCCCGGTTTTCCGCGCCCACGGTCGAAGATATGGAAGTGGTCAGCCGGGCCATGGCCGAGTGCAAAGCCGAAAACCTGGCAGACCGCTTCATGACCGAGCTTTCCGGCGGCGAAAAACAACGGATCGTGTTTGCCCGGGCCCTGGCTCAGCAAACCCCGGTGCTGCTGCTCGATGAGCCCTGCGCCAATCTGGATATCCGCCACGGCCTCGGCCTCCTGGAGTCGGCGGCCAAACGGGTCAGAACTCAAAACATCACCGCGGCCGCGGTCATGCACGACATCAATTTGGCGCTCAGGTACGCAGATGATCTCATACTGATGAACCAAGGAAAAATCGTTTCAAACGGGCCGGTGGAAAACACCCTGGAGCGCGGGGTCTTAAAACAGATATTCGGCGTTGACGCCCGTATCCGGACCGATTCGGCCATAAACGCACCACAGGTGACCTTTGTCGGATAAACATTTACAATTTTTTATACTTGTTGCTGCTGCCCTGATTTTTCTGGCCGTTCCGGTACAGGCCGAAAGCCAGACCATGGCCCTTGTGGGCAAACACACGGTGCGCGACTGCGCGGACCGGCAGATCCGGGTGGAAAAACCCTTTTCCCGCATCATCTCCCTGTATGGCGCCCACACGGAAAACCTGTTTGCCCTGGGCCTGGACAAAGAGATTGTCGGGGTGGGCCGACATCCGGACTATCCGGAAAAAGCCAGGGAAAAACCGGGCTTTTCCCCCCAGGACGGCCCGGAAAAGTTTCTTGCAGCCCGGCCCGACCTGGTGCTGGTGCGCCCCATGCTCGACCGCGGCTATGAACCCCTAATAAAGCAACTGGAAAAATTCAACATCCGGGTGGTCTCACTTCAGCCCGGCAATATAGAAGAGATGAAAACGTACTGGCGCATCCTGGGACGGCTGACAGGCCGGGAGGATGCCGCAGAGAAAATGATTGCGCATTTTGACCAGGGCGTCAAACAGGCCCGGCTTCTGGCCGAACAAATTCCTGCGAAAAAAAGGGTTTATTTCGAGGCCATCCACGACCGGTTCAAGACCTTTACCCCGGATTCCATGCCGGTTTTTGCCCTGGAGTGCGCCGGCGGCATCAATGCGGCAGACGATGTCAGCCGGGTGCGCAACACCAATATTGCGGAATTCGGCAGGGAACGGATCATGGCAAGAGGGGGGCAAATCGATGTTTACCTGGCCCAGAACGGGCCCATGAACAGCATTGATGTCAAAGACATTGAAAACGAGCCGGGCTACAATGTGATCAAGGCGGTCAAGCAGGGCGAGATTTATATCGTGGACGAGCAGATCGTGGCCCGCCCCACCCTGCGGCTGCTCAAAGGCATATGGACCATCGGTTCGATTTTGTATCCGGATGTTTATACGAAAGAGAGGGGTGGGGAGATGTTGGGAGATGTGAACAGTGGTCAGTAATGAGTGATCAGTTGTCAGTGGGCACTGATGAGTTGAACTTTTTGATTGGCTCGAGGCTTGGATGAAATTTTTCTTGTGCTGTTCCGGTTCTGACGGAGGTTGGGCAAGGGGCGGCGGGGTGGTTTGTGAAGCTGCATTGAGCGTTTTCGCCAAAAGATCCGGCCGGGGCCGGAGCCATTGGAATTTCAAACTGTCTGAGGGCATCAGCCCGAGTTTTTGAAATTCCGGCGGAGGCACCGGCCGGATCGGCGAAAACGGTCAGCAGCAAACAAACCGCCCCGCTGCCCCGCACGACAACACGACAAGCATGCTTATTTCCAAAGCGGGCGGTCACTTTGACAGCCGCGCAAAGCTTTTACATCGCTTGATGCATGTCAGGAAAAAACATATGGATACAAAAAAGATCAAAGGGATAGTGGTGGCGGCGCCGGCCAGCGGAAGCGGCAAGACCACCATCACCCTGGGCCTGCTGGCGGCCCTGACAAGAAAGGGCATTGACACGGCGGCCTTCAAGATCGGCCCGGACTTCATTGACCCGGGCCTGCACGGAGAAATCACCGGTCAGCCCGGGCGCAACCTGGACGGCTGGATGCTGGACCAGAATACCAACCTGGAAATCTTTTCCAGGGGTGCAGACGGTGCAAAAATGGCCGTGGTGGAAGGGGTCATGGGACTGTATGACGGTTTTTCCGGAGGGTCCGAGGCCGGCTCCACCGCCCAGATGGCCAAATGGCTGGGCCTGCCGGTGCTTTTGGTGGTGGATGCCGGCCGGATGGCCAGAAGCTTTGCGGCCATGGTCAAGGGGTTTGTGGAATTTGATCCAAAAGTGCGCTTTTGCGGAGTTGTGGCCAACAACGCGGGCAGTCCGGCACACATCCGGTATTTGGAAGAGGCCATGGCCGATATCTCTGAAATTGCCCTTCTGGGGGCGATCCCAAAGGATGCCGGCGTCGGAATTCCTGAGCGGCACCTGGGGCTTTTTACCGCAGAAGACAAGGTGATATCCGACCAGAGAACCCATGCCCTGGCCGATCTTGTCTCCACGCACACAGATCTGGACCGCCTGATTACCGGACTTGACGAAATACCGCTAAAACAGCTTGCTAACCGGCTCCGGCCCGAACCTGTCGTGCGGGTGGCCGTGGCAAAAGATCCGGCCTTTTGCTTTTATTACCAAGACAACCTGGACGTGCTTGAAGAACAAGGATGCCAAATCGTATTTTTCTCCCCTGTCAATGATACAGACCTGCCAGAAAACATTCACGGCATTTATCTCGGGGGGGGATACCCGGAATTGTACGCCCAGGCCCTGTCTGAAAACCTGTCCATGCGCCGGGCCCTTCAGACTGCGGTCCGGGCAGACATGCCGGTATACGCTGAATGCGGAGGCTTTATGTATTTGTGCAAAAGCCTGGAAGACCAAAACGGCCAAATTTTTGAAATGGCCGGCGTATTCGGGTTCCAGACAGTCATGGCAAAACGGCTTTGCGCCCTTGGCTACCGACAGATCCGGTTTCTGAAAAACACCCCCCTGGACCCTGCGGGTACGGTTGTGCGGGGTCATGAGTTCCATTACTCTTTTATCCGGGACCCAAAGGCGGACAAAACAGCGCCGGACGTCTATGAAACCGCTGACCGGGCGGGCAAAAACCGCACCGCCCCGGGCTGGCTGACAAATCAGTGCCTGGGCAGCTACGTGCACCTGCATTTCCGGAGCCAGCCCCAAACCGGCCGCAACTTTGCAAACGCATGTGCAGAATTTCAAAACAAAAGGGAAAACATTCATGAAACCCCACGAAATTGAAGACCTGAGCTTTTCTATCATCGAAAAGGAAGCCGGGCCCCACGGGTTTGCACCTGCGCAGTGGCGCATTGTCTCACGCATGATTCACACCAGCGCGGATTTCGAGTACCTGCAGAGCGTACGCTTCCACCCGGAGGCCATATCAGCCGGGATCCGCGCCATTCAAACCGGGCGGGCCATTGTCACGGACACCAACATGGCAAAAGCCGGAATCCGCAAAACCGATGCAGCCCAATTCGGCTGCCGGCTGGAGTGCTTAATGGAGGACCCGGAGGTGAAAAAACAGGCCGCTGCCCAAGGCACCACCCGGGCTGCCGCAGCAGTCGATGCAGCAGCAGACCAGGTCAAAGGCGGCATTTTCGTGGTGGGAAATGCGCCCACCGCCCTTATGCGCATAATCGAGCAGATAACGGCAGGGCACACAGCACCCGCCCTGGTGGTGGGCCTGCCGGTGGGGTTTGTCAACGCGGCTGAATCCAAACAAATGCTGACCCGGGCGGATGTGCCCCATATCACCAACATGGGCAGAAAAGGCGGGTCAGCCGTGGCTGCAGCCGTGATCAACGCCCTATTTTCCCTGGCTGCCGAAAAAGGAGCATAAATGATGAACACACAGTACGGAACACTTTACGGCATCGGCGTGGGTCCCGGAGATCCCGAGCTGATCACCCTCAAGGCGATCCGGATCCTGGCACAGGTGGATGTGGTCTACACGGCCAGTTCCACCAAAAACGATTACAGCCTGGCGGTCGCCATTGCCCGGCCCTATATCCCGGACAGCGCGGAAATCCATAACCTGGGGTTTCCTATGAGCAAGGACGAAGATGTATTAAAACAAGCCTGGGAGAAAAACGCCCAAATCATTGCCCAAACCCTGGAGCAGGGCAAAAATGTCGCGTTTCTCACCCTTGGCGACTGCCTGACTTACTCAACATACTCTTACCTGGCCAGGCATCTCCGGCGGATCGCACCTGATACACCAACGGTTGCAATACCGGGCATAACATCCTATCATGCCGCAGCTGCCCGCTTGCAGCGGCCTCTGGCCGAAGGCGAGCAGTCCCTGCTGATCGTATCGGGCTGCCGCGGCGGGGACAAGCTGCGGCAAATGGGTGATTATGCAGACAACGTGGTTTTTTTAAAGGCGTACAAAAACGCCGCAGACATCACCCGGGCCATTGATGAGCGGGGATGGCGGGACAACTCAGTGGGAATTGTTTCCTGCAGCCTGCCCGAAGAGCGGGTCATCAAAAATATCAACGCGTTTGAAACGGCGCGCCCGGACTACTGGACCCTAATTTTCTCCGGAAAAAAAAACGGACATGAGTAAAAAGGCAGCACAGCCCAAATACCGTCGGCTTTTAATATCCATAGGGATATCCGTGGCCATGGCAGCCACCGGCATGATGACCATCGAGGCCATCACTCCGGCCGTTGCCGCAGACAAGCTGGCAATCCCCCTGGCCCGGCTCTGCGTGTTTATCGGCATGGGCTTGGCCGTGGCCCAGGTGATTGAATCCAGGGGCTGGACCCGGCGGCTGGGTGCTGTGGCCGCACCGCTGTTTTCCTATGCCAACCTGGGCACGCGCTGCAGTGCAGCTTTTTCCGCGGCCTTTTTTTCAGGGGTGGCGGCCAATTCCATGCTGGTGGATTTTTACAATGACAACAAAATCACCCGGAAGCAGATGTTTCTCACCAATTTCATCAACCAGCTGCCGGCCTATTTCCTGCACCTGCCAACGACCTTTTTCATCGTGGTGCCCCTGACCAAAACCGCCGGTTTGATCTATTTCGCACTGACCCTAACCGCCACCCTTGTGCGCACAATGGTTTTTGTGATCTGGGGCCGGCTATTTGTCCCCCCGGCAGCCGGCCAGGAAGACCAGGAACTTGCATTGCAGCAAAGCGAGGCGGAAAAAAAAGGGGCCTGGACGGTATTGAAAAAACGGCTGCCCGGACGTTTTGCCGCAATTCTGACATACGTGGTACCCATTTACACGGCCGTATATTTTGCAGCCGGCCTGGGGGCATTTGAAGTCCTTCGCACCTGGATGACCCGTGCCGTGACCCTCCAGGCCCTGCCCGTGGAGGCCTTCTCTGTGGTGATCTTAAGCTTTGTTGCGGAATTCACCTCCGGGTTTGCCGCAGCCGGCGCCCTACTCGACCAGGGGGTGATCACTGTCAAGCAGACCGTGATCGCCCTGATTGCCGGAAATATCATCGCATTTCCGGTCCGGGCTCTGCGTCATCAGCTGCCGCGCTACATGGGCATTTTCCAGCCCAAAACCGGGGCTCAGCTGCTGCTGCTGGGCCAGTTTTTCCGGGTGGCAAGCCTGGCGGCGGTCACTGCGATTTATTATATTTTGGCGTAAAACCCGTTTCAAACTGCAGGCTGCGAGGTTAAGTGACAGGCAAAAAATCCAGACGCAAACTCAAAGCCGGTTTTACCACCGGCACCGCTGCCGCGGCAGCGGCAAAGGCGGCTGTGCTGGCCCTGCTGGGCAAACACCCGCCTGCTGAAGTCAGGGTAGTGCTTTTGACCGGGGATTTCATCAACATTGCCGTGCACGGATGCTCTGTTGAAAATGCCTTTACCGCCTCGGCCACGGTGATCAAGGATGCCGGCGATGACCCGGATGCCACGCACAGGGCTGAAATCGGCGCCCGGGTCTCCCTTCTGGAGCCGGAAAAAGGACTTGTGATCACCGGCGGTCCCGGGGTTGGCCGCATTACCCGGCCGGGGCTGGAAGTGGCCCCGGGCAACCCGGCCATCAATCCCGGGCCGGAAAAAATGATCCGGCAATCGGTCAAACAGGTTTTTGATGATTTCGCAGATGCGCGGGGTGCGGTCATTGAAATCTTTGTTCCCAAGGGAGAAAAAATCGCAAAGCACACATTAAACGCCCGGCTCGGAATTATTGGCGGTATCTCCATTCTCGGCACCACCGGGGTGGTAAAACCCATGAGTCATGAAGCCTATATTGCCACCATTTCCTCTGGCATGTCCGTGGCAAGGGCCGCAGGAAGCGATGTTGTGGTGTGCACAACCGGCCGCAGAAGCGAGCGCTACGCCCAGGCCCTGTTTTCCGATCTGCCGGAGCCGGCCTTTGTCCAGATCGGGGATTATTTTGAAAAATCCATGCAAATGGCCGGCGATTACGGTTTTACCCGGGTAGTGCTGGCTGTGTTTTTTGGCAAGGCCGTGAAAATGGCCCAGGGAGCGGCCCATACCCACGCGGCCAAATCCCGCATGGGGCTTGAAACCCTGGCCGGATGGGTGCAGCAGCGATGCCCGGAGAAAGCCCTGGCCCGGCAGGTGGCATCTGCCAACACGGCCAGATCCGCGTTTTTCATAATCCGGGACAACTGCCCGGCAGTGCTTGCCGACACCGCCGACCGGATGCTTGCATCGGCTGACGGGTTTGCCAACACCCGTATACAGATCCGTGCCGTTATATTCGATTATGAAGGGGGCGTATCCGCAGACAGCGCAGATACGAAAGGGAGGTTATGAAAAACCCAATACACGTCGTGGGCATGGGCATGTGCCGGGCTGACCTGTCCCAAAGGCACCTGGAAGTCATTAAAAATGCCGGTTTTCTGGTGGGCGCGGACCGGCATCTCAAATGGTTTGCCGACCACCCGGCCAGGCAGCGCAGAATTGATTCCCCCTTGTCCGCGGTACTCGATGATATAGAAAATTTTGCCCAATCCGGCACCGTGGCCGTGCTGGCAAGCGGAGATCCGCTTTTCTACGGCATCGGCACCACCCTGATCCGGCGTTTCGGCAAAAACCGTGTGACGGTTTATCCCAATATCTCGTCCATGGCTGCCGCGTTTGGCCGCATCAAGTGCTCCTGGCAGGAGGCCGCGGCTGTGAGCATGC
>NZ_JAWODO010000158.1:0-3127 GCF_046483245.1 Desulfosalsimonas sp.
AATCAGACTTTTTACGGTGCCATCAAACATTGAATCCAGCATGTATTTCTACACTGAGGTCGAAGAGTTCTCCGATGCCCGGTTAAACTGGGAGCACACCATGACCTATGCTCCCCGGGCGTTGACAGAACCGGCGCTTTGCCCATAAAATCCTCCCTCAAACGACCGGGCGGCAAATTTGCCGCCCGGTCGTTTGTTGGGTGCGAAACCCGGTGTTAACGCAGCCGGGCGGGCAGTTTGGCTGGTCTGCCATCTTTATTGCTGCCGGATCCATGGCCTTTGCTTCCGCCCACAAGGGTCATGAGATCGGCCACCATCTTTTCCAGTTCCTCTGCCTGGGAGGACAGCTGCTCTGCTGCGCTGGCGGATTCTTCAGAATCCCCCGCGTTTTTCTGGACCACCCGGTCCATTTCCGAGACCGCTGTATTGACTTGGTCAATACCCTGGGCCTGCTCCCTGGAGGCACCGGTGATTTCCGTGATCAGGCCGGAGACTTTTTCCGAGCTCTGCTTGATGCCCTGGAGCTGCTCGGCCACCTCATGGGCCACGCCAACACCCTTTTGGGCGTTTTCCTGGGATTTTTCCAGCATCAGGGATGTCTCCTGGGCCGCTTCGGCACTGCGCTGGGCCAGGTTGCGGACCTCTTCGGCCACCACTGCAAACCCTTTTCCCGCCTCGCCGGCCCGGGCGGCCTCAACGGCAGCATTCAGTGCGAGCAAATTGGTCTGAAAGGCAATGTCGTCAATGGTCTTGATGATCTTGGAGGTTTCATTGGATGATTCCTGGATTTCATTTATGGCCGTGTTCATCCGTTTCATGGACGAAACCCCTTTTTCCACCATTTCCCCGGTTTCCTTGACGGCCGTGTCGGCCTTCTGGGAATTATCTGCGGTGTGCCGGGTCTGGGCGGCCATTTGCTCCAGGGATGAAGAGGTTTGCTCAAGGCTTGAGGCCTGCTCTGATGCTCCCTCTGCAAGGGACTGGCTGGAGGTTGCGATCTGGTCGGCGGCCAGGGCCACTTCCTTTGAACTGCCCGTTAATGTCCGCACAATGGCGGTGACTGGATTGACTGTGTAGCGGTTTAAAAAGAATGTGACCACCAGGATCATCACACCAAATGCCGTGCAGATCAGGACAAAGAAATTCCACATCATTTTTCTGTTCTTGTTTACGTTTTCCAGGACCAGGTCGCTTTTTTGGCCCAAAAGAAAAACCCCGATGGTTTTTCCGTCCACATCCTTTACGGGTTTGGCGGCTGAAAGATATCGGGAATCAAAGGCGTAGTTTTCCAGGGCCTTTGAAAAATCCAGATTTTCGTCCACATAAGAAAGAAAATCCTTGTCCACGTCCTTCTGGCTCAGGGTATAGCCGCCCATCTTCTTTTTGCCCTTCAGGCCCTTGGCAATATCGAGCAGGGAATTGTCCAGAAGGTAGAGAAATTCCATGTTCAGGGATTTTAGATCCCTTTTGATGGAATTCAGTCCGCCTTCGAAATTGACAATACCCGCAAATTGTGAATCCTGGGTGACAGGAAACAATCCTTTCAGGCGCAGCCCTTTTGGCGACACTTCCATGGTGGCCATTGCAGTTGTCTCTTGCCGGACTTTTTTATATGCGGCAGAATAGTCCAGAGATTCGCCGAAATTATCCGGCGCCCAGGATTTCACAAAAGAATCCAGATGCTTGTCAATGACATGGACCTGAACATTTTGAAAACCGGTATTGTCTTTAAACACTTGACCGTAATGGGCGAGCATGTCAATGACGGGCTGCCTTTCACGATCCCGCATGGATTCGGTGATGATGGGGTTGTTGGCAATCTGCAGAGCATTGGTCAGCCAGACCTTTTTTTTGGCTTCCAGGGATTCATCGATTTTGCTGCGGAACAAATCGGATTGCTGCTGAAGGGTGTTTTCCCGGACATTTGAAAGCTGGTATTGCAGCAGGGGGATCGTAATCAACAGAATCAGGCCCAGGCCTGCAAGCATGATGGCAAATACTTTTGAGCTTATTTTCATATTCTTAAATAGTTGCACATAACCTCCTTTTTTTACAGCATTTTAATGATTCGTATGAGCGGGCAAAATCGTAAGCTATATTGTTATCGGCTGATTACTGTTGATCTTAAGTTTGATGGCGCCGTAAAAAATCCAATATCTGCGTTATACGCAATTTCTCAGAATTTCACGTACGGGTAAGTACGCTGTATTCTTCGAAATTGCGCAAGCCTTGATCTTGAACTTTTACGGTGCCATCAAGTATTTATTTCAATTTAAACTGAGGCGTTCAAAAACACCCGGAGACCTGATTTGATTTCACAAGAGCGGCTTGTTTCCCAACTCGATGAATTGTTTCACCCCGCAAGCGTGGCCATTGTGGGCCTGCCCCAGGGCATGAAGACCGGAAAGCTATTTTTGCTGGCGCTGCAGGACATGGGCTTTGCCGGCCCCATTTATCCGGTCAACCCCAATGCCGAAACCATTGACGGCCTTGCCTGTTACCCGGATGTGGCTTCCATTGACGCCCCTGTTGATCTGGCCATTGTGCTGGTGGGCCGGGACGCCGGCCCGGAGGTGGTCCGGCAGTGTGCGGAAAAAGGGGTAAAGGCGGTGGTGCTGTTTACCGCGGGCTACAGGGAGTCCGGCAGTGAAAATGGCCGGCGCATGGAGGCCGAAATGGTGGCCACAGCCCGTGCTGCGGGCATGCGCCTGTTCGGCCCCAACTGCATGGGGCTTTACGTGCCCGCTTCCGGGCTTTCCTTTTTTCCGGGATTGTGCCGAAAGCCCGGACGCCTTGGGCTGATCTCCCATTCCGGCTCCCTTGCCAACATCATCGGCCGGGAGGCGGAGAAAAAGGGCCTGGCCTTCAGCAAGGCCGTGAGCCTGGGAAACGAAGCCGATGTCCAGAGCGCGGATCTGCTTTCCTATTTTGCTCGGGACCCGGAAACTGATGTGATCGGCGCCTATCTGGAGGGCATCACCGACGGCCGGTTTTTTTTTGACGCCCTGCAACCCGCGGCTGCGGAAAAACCCGTGGTCCTGTGGCGGGTGGGCCTGACAGCCGAAGGCGGCCGGGCGGCATCTTCTCACACCGGTGCCATGTCCGGCTCCCGGCAGATCTGGCAGGG
>NZ_JAWODO010000030.1:0-15699 GCF_046483245.1 Desulfosalsimonas sp.
CTTCATGATATGATTCTAAACACCTTGTTTCCGGTCTTTGCTGTAATTTTTCTGGGAAGCGTTCTCAGGCTGTCCGGATTTGTGAGCCGGGATTTTTTTCATGCCTCAGACCGGCTGGTTTATTTTATTTTCTTTCCCTGCATGCTGTTTTGGAAAATCGGCACAGGCGATCCGTCCGCCGGGTTTGACCCTTATTTGTTTGCTGCTGTGCTGGCATCGGTGCTGCTGGTTTTCGTTCTGAGCACCGCTTATATTGTTTTCGGAAAGGTGGGGGCTTTTCAGGCAGGCAGTTTTTCCCAGAGCTGCTACCGGTTTAATAGCTATATCGGCATGGCTGTGATGCTCAAGGCAGCAGGCGATTCCGGCGTTGTTTTGTTTGCGGTTTTGATCGGGCTGATCATTCCGGTGATCAATGTGCTGTCAGTAGGGGTTTTGATCTGGTTTTCAGAAAAAGATTATCCGCCCGGGCAAAAAGTATGGTATCTGCTCCGCGCCCTTGCCACCAATCCGCTGATTCTGGCCTGTATTGCCGGTATTGGTTTTGCTGTATCCGGTCTGCGGCTGCCGGTGTTTGCAGACAACACACTTTCCTTGGTATCCATGCTCACCCTTCCCCTGGCCCTGATTTCCATCGGCAGCGCCCTGGGGATAAAAAAGTTAGGCAGCGGTTTCCGGCTGGCGCTCACCGCAGCTTTTTTTAAGCTGATGGTCCTGCCTGCTGCGGGTTTTTTTTTCATGAAAATGTTTGGTGTTTCCCAAATCGCGTTTCAGGTGGGCATGCTTTTTTTCTGTCTGCCGGCTTCAACAGCGATTTACGTGCTGTCCTCGCAAATGAATTCTGATACGCAGCTGGCATCGGCCTCGATTGTAGTTTCCACCCTGCTTTCCTTTTTTTCCCTGTCAGGGGCCCTGATGCTGGCTTGACCCATCATTTTTCAGCGTTTTTACGGAATACGGGCAGACCGAGGAGCAGATCCCGCAGTTATGACCCTTGTGGTAGGCAAAAAAATGCTGTTTTTTCCAGGTATCACAGGCGGCGGCATCGAGTATCGCATCGCGGCTCACGCCCGGATGCCAGGCCCTGCCGGTTAATGCGCCTGCAGGGCAGGCCCTGACACACTTTATGCAGGTTCCGCAGAAACTTTTTTCCAGGGCTGGGCCGCATGACAGGGGCATGTCCGTTCATTGCTGTCTGTGGGCGTGGTCAACCCGTCGAGATCCGCCGCACCCCACAGGGCAACCCCGTTGGCATCCATCCAGCGGGCAAGCCATGGGGGATTGTTTGAAGGGGAAAAATTTTTACGCATCTGCCTGAAGTCTTTTTACCGCCACTGTCACCACTTCCAGTGCTCGCTCAATTTCATCTTTTGTTGTCATCCGGCCGGTGCTGAAACGAAGCGTTCCCTTGGCGCAATTTTGTTCAAGGTCCATGGCCTCCAGCACGTGGGAGACCGAAACGGTGTCGGCATGACAGGCCGCCCCGGCTGAGGCCGCCACCTCAAGGCCTATTTCCTCCAGGATTCGGTTGGCCTCAAGACCGCAAAACGATACGCTCAGGGTGTTGGGAAGTCGGTGAGTCAGATGGCCGTTGACCCGGACAGGATCAATTGTTTCTGTGAGTCCGGCCTGAAGGTGGTCCCGGAGTTCCGCCATGTGTGCGGCTGTGCTTTTCAGGTTCTGTGCGGCAATTTCACAGGCCTTTCCCAGACCTGCGATTTCCAGCACGTTTTCAGTGCCGGCCCGGCGTCCCGACTCCTGGCCGGCACCGTGGCAGAAGGGTTCCAGGTGCAGGCTCTTGCGGATGTATAAAGCCCCCACGCCCTTGGGCGCATAAAGCTTGTGGCCGGCAATGCTTAACAGCGATACTCCCAGGTCATCCACGTTCACCGGGATTTTCCCCGCAGACTGGGCCGCGTCGGTGTGCACCAGGATGTTTTCCTGCCTGGCCGCGGCAGCGATTTCCTTTATGGGCTCGATGGTGCCCACCTCGTTGTTGGCATGCATGATGGAAATCAGGATGGTATCAGAACAGATGGCGTTCTTTACGGCCTGCGCCTCCACCCTGCCGGTTGGGTCAACCGGCAGGTATGTGACCGCAAAGCCCTCTTTTTCCAAAAAACCGCAGACTTCCAGCACTGCCGGATGCTCCACCCGGGAGGTGATGATATGGCGGCCCTTGTCCCGCATGAGTCTGGCTGCGCTTTTAATGGCGTGGTTGTTGGATTCCGTGCCGCCGCTGGTAAAAACAATTTCCTCGGGAAGGCAGCCGATAAGGCCGGCCACCTGCCGGCGGGCGGTTTCCACGGCCCTGCGCGGGCCAATGCCATACCAGTGGGAACTGGAGGGATTGCCGAATTCGGTTTCCAGATACGGCCGCATGGCTGCAATGACTTCCGGGTCATGGGGGGTGGTGCCGTTGTAATCCAGATAAATCGGGCGCAATGGGTTGTTCATGGCCAATCCGGGTTTTTGGGGTAAAGTGTAAAATTTTAATCTTGCCACAGGATCTGATTTAATTCTACGGCGGAAAGCTGCTTTTGTAAATGTCTGTCCGGACTTTATACACCAAAGCGTTACATAACGTTACTTTTTATGCAATTTTTTTTATCCTCCTGTTGTTTGTATGGTCTTTTCCGGACCAGGGCGTTTGCAGGTCAAATGGCATGCTTTTTGAATTAGCTTTACAGAAGACCGGAAACAATGCATTTTAACCCGCAATTCATGGAGGCGCAATTAATGGATACGGCATGTTCATCTTTTCAGGCCAGACAAAGCGATATTGCCCGGCCTGCTCGTGTCCGGGGCCTGGTCCGGGCTGCGGACCAGGGCCGGGATGTTTCCTGCGTTGCTGATCCGCAGGTCATTCATACGGATTTTTTTCATGAAAATCAGTGGAAGCCCGCCCATATTCTTTTGTGCTGGTTTACCGGCACAGTGGGAGGGGTGCCGTTTGATTTTCGGAAATGTTATTCCAGAAGCCGTTTGACCGGCACCTGCAGCCAGGGCATCAATGCTGTGATGAGTGCCAACCGGTATCTGCAGGCCGATTACCGCCTGCTTGGAAAAGCCGGTATTGCCGTGCCCTGGACATTTTTTTCCATCCAGGAGGTGTTGCTTCGCCAGCGTACGGACCAGGACACGGACCAGGACGCAGACTGCAACCCGATGACGGTCAATGACGTGGTTCAAATTGCCCGGGAAGGAAACGAGATCATTGTTGAGGCCAATCTGCATGCCGTCATGGCAATTGAGCATTATCCGGACATGGACATAGATAAAATTTATCTGATGGCGGATTTGGTGGTGATCACGCTGGGCAGCACCACCCACTGCAAACGTTGCCTTGGCAGTTATGCCACGGAAAATGAGGATCGTGAAAAAATGTCGGCCATTTCCGTGGCCAATCAGCGGCTACAGGACATTTATGAGCAATTCCGGGAAGCCGGGGTCGGCTGCAATGAATGTTTTTTCGATGAGTTAGCGTTGTTTCCGGATAAAGCCGATCCGGGCCGGAGACCCACCCGGCTGTAAACAAGGCAATGGGTTTTTTTGTGGTTAAAGCACGGGAAATACCTGCCGATAAGAACAATGAACCCGTGGATAACCGGAATCATCAAAAATAAAGACCTAAAGTATGCAGGTTTATCACGCTGACAAATCAAAAACCGGAATCAATCCGGCCCCTGGCGGGAAAAATCAGGGCCGGGCCAGCCTGTTTGCCCGGCAGTTTGATCAGATGCTGGAAAGAAGCGCGTACGGGCAGTCGGCAAAAGCACGGCAGCCAATTCATATAGGCACGATTACCCGTGATCAGCCCACAGTGTCCCATCTTCTGGCCGATCATGAGGGCTATGGCAGTGAGTGCTGGGAAATCATTCATTCTGGGCAGAATCACAACAAACCCTACACCCGGATACCTGCGGGAACTGAAATTTTTCTGGATCCGCAGACCAGGGAGATCACCTGGCAGGGGGATCATGTGCCTGGCCATGACAGCAGCAGCCGTCCAGGCGCCGGTTTTGCGGCCTATCAAGCCTATGGTTCCGGAGATGCGTCTGGTTCAAATCTTCCGGGCGCTCAGCGCCGGGTCATCGAGGATGCCATTGATTTGGCCGCACAAAGGCATAACATGCCCAGGGATCTGATTGCCGGGGTGATCCGGGCGGAATCTGATTTCAATCCCGACGCGGTATCCGCCGCGGGCGCCCGCGGGCTTATGCAGCTTATGCCCGAGACCGCCCGGGAACTGGGGGTTGAAAATTCCTTTGACATCAGGGAAAACATTGATGCGGGCACCCGGTATTTAAAGAAAATGCTGCAGCTTTTCGGGGACAATCTGGAAAAGGCCCTTTCCGCATACAATGCCGGACCGGGCGCGGTGCAGCGGTTTAATGGCCGGGTGCCCTACAATGAAACCCGGCAGTATGTGGCCCGGGTCATGTCCTTTCTCCAATAGTGCCTGAACGAAAACCAGGTTTTCGTTCAGGAAATCCGAAATCCGAAGCTCGAAATCCGAAACAATGACCAAAACCCTAAATGCATCAATGACAGAAACATCCTGTTTTAAGCTGTTGGTTTTTATCATTTGAACATTCGATATTCGTATTTGTTTCGGATTTCGATATTCGG
The DNA here is from genome assembly GCF_046483245.1 of Desulfosalsimonas sp. Taxonomy (GTDB): domain Bacteria; phylum Desulfobacterota; class Desulfobacteria; order Desulfobacterales; family Desulfosalsimonadaceae; genus Desulfosalsimonas. The sequence continues at coordinate 4,630 of NZ_JAWODO010000030.1, forward strand.
GTTTTGGCTGAACAGGGTTTTCGTTCAGCCACTAATTATGTCTTTTCCGGGTGTTGCTTCTGGAAATTGGAAAACAACACCGCATATCCGCTGTCAAACTCATACAGGCTTTTTTCCGAGCGGCGGTAGCCGGTGATTTTTTTCGGAAGTTTGCCTTCGCCGGGATCCCGGTCGGATATGGCTTCGGTAAACACCAGGGTAAACCGGCCGGGTTTGAAAACCGTCATGATTTGCTCGATTTTTTCCCGGTAATCGGCCTCTGCCACGTTGGTTTCAAAGCTGGCATAGGAGCCGGATTCTTCGGGCGTGACATGGATGGTGGCATAGTGCTGGCCGGAGATGCGGTTCATGGAATAGCCGTAGGGTTCAAATACGAAATGGTCGGTTTCCATGTCCGGATAGAGCCGGTCAATGCCGGTGCGCGCCTCGATTTCTGCGGCGGTTTCCCCGGGCTTCGGGATAAAGGCCTTTAGCACGTCCGGGTCCAGGTCGTGCATGAGCAGCTCCAGGGTTTCGTCCTCGTCGTCTTCTGCCACCGCGGCCGGGTCCGGGGCAGAGGCGTAAAAAATATGCACGTGATCGTGGTTGGCCGGACCCAGCCGGTAGCTTTTGCCTTTGAAAAAATCGGCGAGCATGGCCACATCCGATTCAAAGTCCGCGGGCTGGTACTGGGGATACATCAGGTTTTTGCGCTCATAGAAGAAAAATGCAATGCGGTCTTTGTCAATGGCCCGCACCAGTTCCGGAACCGCCTTTACCAGGGTGGTTTTGCCGCAGGTAATCATCAACACCCGGTCGGCCCAGACAAACAGGCTTGATTCGGAAAGCAGATAGGCGTCCATGTCCGGCCCGGAAATCACGCTGACGATTTCCGCGCCGCTGGCGGCCACCACCTTGTTCCAGCGGGCGTCTGCGTTGTTTCGCAGTTCCGGGTCCGGGGCCTTTAAAATAATTTCCAGTTTTTTCTCCGGTCCTTCAAATTCCATGCTCATATGCGTCACCTGTCGGGTTTGTCCATTTTTTGAAACCAGAATAACTTCTCTAAACTATATTAAATATCATTTTTGCCCGGCCGGGTAAACCCCAATCCGGGATGGTTTTCGCATGTGTCGGGTCGGGTGTGGTTTGTTTGTCTGCGGCGCGGTTTCGGCGATCGTCCCGGGATTTTGGCTGGAATTTTAAAAACTCGGGCTGATCGCCCTCAGACAGTTTAAAATTCCGGTCGCCAAAGCCCCGGTCCGATCTTATGCCGAAACCGCGCCAATGCAGCCAAACAAACCACCCCCCGCCCCGCCACATGACCAACGCACTGGAAATATGCGGCAACAATTGCTTTTTACCGGGAAGTCTTCTAAATTTGAATCGATGCAGGGTTGATGACCTGGAAGGGTGTTTCTGATGTGTTTTAAGGGGTTGTCGTATTTGTGAGAGGGTCCCCAAGGAAGACCGAAGGGCTTCCTTTTTCCAAACTTTCCCGCTCCGGGGGATGTTCGCGGCCAACCATTGCCGGTTATCCACGATCTCCCGGCAACGGTTGGCCGCGAGCAGATAGCAGTTTGTTTTTCAAATGCTTTCGTGATATTTTCTTTATGTAAGTTTGGATACTTATTGTTTAATCGAATAAAACCTTCGGGGTTCATATGAATCGGGAAGAGTTGCTGGAAAAAATCAGGCATGCAGTGAGTGAGGTGGAGCCCGGTGCAGAGATCATTCTTTATGGTTCTCGGTCCCGGGGTGATGCCGTCTCAGAATCGGATTGGGATTTTGTTGTTCTGGTTGATGGCCCGCTCAGTGATGCGCGTACAGACAGGATCCGGCACAGACTCTATGAGATTGAATGGGATTCCGGCGAAGTCATTTCTTCGATCGTCCGCAGCCGGGAACAATGGAACAGCGATCTTTACCAGGCCATGCCTTTTCATCAGCAGGTTGAGCAGGAAGGTGTGAGATTGTGAAAGGGTCGAAAAAGGATCTTGTTTTTTACCGGCTGACAAGGGCGGAAGAAACCCTTGAAGATGCTCGTGTTCTTGCTAGGTCCGGACGTTGGAATGCCGTTGTGAATCGTTTGTATTACAGCTGCTTTTATGCGGTATCGGCTCTTCTTGTATTTGATGGTTTGTCTTCTTCCAAGCATTCGGGCGTGCGGAGTCTTTTTAACAGTCAGTATGTGAAAGAAGGTGCGGTTCCGAAAAAATTGGCCCGAATTTACAATGATCTTTTTGAGCGGCGGCAGGAAGGTGATTACCTGGATTTTGTCAACTTTCAGGAAGCGCAGGTGTTGCCTTGGATTTCAAAGGCAGAAGAACTGGTTCGTTATATTCAGAATATGATTCAGAAGCAAATCGATTAACCAATCCTTTTCATGTCTGGAAAGCTTGCCCGGAATATGAAGCAAACCTGTGATTTATGCGGTCTGGTGATACGGCAGACAGCTGTGGAAGACGAGATAGACGGGCGCAGGCTGGTGTTTTGCTGCCACGGCTGCAGGCAGGTTTATTCCATGATCATGGAGGCCTCGGGGAGCACGGACCCGGCCGCGTTCCGGGAAACCGAGATCTTTCAGCGGTGTGTGGACGCCGGGATCATACCGGCATCCCAGCAGGATTTGGAACAGCGGGAGGGCGGCGCAAATGCCGGCGCGGCCGGGCCGGAAACGGATGCGGCAGGGCAGGGGGCCCATGAAAATCCCGGGTTTTCAGCAGACCGGTGCCTGACCCTGGATCTGGATCTTTACGGGATGTGGTGTCCGGCATGCGCCTGGGTGATCGAGGAATCCCTCAGACAGCAGCCCGGGGTTTTCAGCGCAGACTGCCGGTTTGTGACAGACCGGGCCAGGGTGGTCTATGACCCGGTGAAAAACGCCCCTCACACAATTTTCAAGACCATTGCCAAACTCGGCTACCAGGCCGCTCCGGCCGGGGAGGGCACCGGCGGGGCAACGGCAGCGGCATATCTGCGGCTGGGGGTCTGCGCGTTTTTGACAATGAACGTGATGATGCTCTCCTTTGCCCTGTATTCCGGTTTTTTCACCGAACTTTCCGCGGCCGGCACCGCATACATTTCCTGGCCGATTCTGGTGATGGCCGCCATTGTCTTTGTTTACGGCGGGGCCCCCATTCACCAAAAGGCCTTTTCCGGAGTGGCAGCCGGCGCCCCGGGCATGGAGGCCTTAATTTCCCTTGGGGCGGGTGCGGCCTTTTTCTACAGCCTTTATCATTTTTATCACAACAGCATTCATCTCTATTTTGATACCGCATCCATGCTCATCACTTTGGTGCTCGGCGGCAAGGCGGCCGAGCAGTGGGTCAAAGACAAAATTCAGGCCCGGATCAGCGGGGTGTTTGATCTGCTGCCCAAAAAAGTCCGGATCTGCACCAAAGACAGCCCGGGCGGGCGGTTTGTAGATGCCCGGATGCTTGGCAAAGGCGACGTTTTCCGGGTTCTGGAAAACGATGCCGTGGCAGCAGACGGCGTGGTCGTATCCGGGCAGGGCCGGGCGGATGAAAGTACACTCACAGGCGAGGCCCGGCCGGTGGTTAAAAATGCGGGTGATCCGGTCAGCAGCGGCACCCGCCTGATTGCCGGGGACCTGCGGGTTCGGGCAACAGCCGTGGGAGAAGCGTCCACGGCCGGTCAATTGATTTCCGTCATGGAAGATGCCCTGGAAAAAAAGACCGGGGTGGAGGATGCATCAGAGCGGGTGCTTCGGTATTTTGTGCCCGCGGTGGTGCTGCTGGCGGTATTGACTGGCGCGGCTTGGTTTGCCGCTGGGCTGGATTTTCGCGAGTCCCTGATCCGGGCGGTGACCGTGCTGGTGATCTCCTGTCCGTGCGCCCTGGGCGTGGCCATTCCCCTGGCCCGGGTGGCCGGGATTTCCCTGTCGGCGCAAAGGGGCATTCTCATTCATGATTTTACCGCGTTTGAACGCATTGGCCGGGTCAATGCCGTGGTGTTTGACAAAACCGGCACCCTGACTGCCGGCAACTGGAAGCTGGCAGAGGTTTATCCCCTCGGCGGCTGGGATGCAAACACGCTTCTTGGCATTGCCGCCGGCCTGGAGGCCGGCTCGGGTCACCGGGTGGCCGGGGCCGTACTGGATGCCGCGGAAAAACAGAAAATCGCACCTGCGCGTGTCTCGGATGTCACGGAAGAGGAAAACGGGATTTGCGGCCGCATGGACCAGAAACGGGTCCGGATGGGCTCGGAGACGTTTTTGGGCCGGGAACTCCAGGAAGCGGAAAAATTGCCCGGCATCCCGGAGTTGACGCAGACCCCGTATTTGTCTTATGTGTATATGTCTGTGGACGGCATTGTTGCAGGCATTTTTTGTTTCGGGGATTTGCCCGGACAATCGGCTTCCGGGCTGGTCCGGGCTTTAAAAGATCAGGGCATGCAGGTGGCCCTTGTTTCCGGAGACAGCACGCAGACCGCCCGGGCCGTGGGCCGGGCCCTGGGAATTGACGAAAGCCGGGGTGATATGACCCCGGCGGATAAGGCCGATTTTGTAATGGATTTGAAAACCCGGGGATATTTTGCCGCCATGGTGGGCGACGGGATCAACGATGCTCCGGCCCTGGCTGCCGCGGATCTGGGTATTGCGGTGCACAGCGGAAACAACATCGGCCGCCGGGCCTCGGATGTAACGCTTATGGGAAGCGATCCCGCGCGGATGATCGATTTTCAGTCGCTTGCCAGGCGGGTGACGGCCACTGTGCGGCAAAATCTCTGGTTTACCTTTATCTACAATGCCGTGGCCATACCAGTGGCCATGAGCGGGCTGTTAAACCCTCTGGTGGCCGTGGCCGCCATGATGGCCAGCAGCCTGAGTGTTACCGGCAACACCCTGGTGCTTATTTCCAGGGAAAAACAGCAGACAGGATGACATGACAAATACAGACAGACCCCAAAAAGGCGTACTCCTGCTGGCCGCAGGCATCAAGGGCGCCATCGGCTCAACCGTGGCCGCATCTGCGGCCATCATGCAAAACCAGCCAGAAACCGTGCTGCCGTATTTGACCACAGGGGAAAAATTCCGCGTTCTGGGCGAAGCCCGGCAAATGGCCGTGGCCGGATGGGACACGGATTCGGCTTCCTTTGACAGGGCCCTTGACCGATGCGGGGTTTTGGAGAAAAGCCTCTGGGAGCCCTGCATACCGGAATTAAACAAAATTGATGTCCGGCCGGCACCGGATGCGGGTAAGGGTGTAAAAGAGCAGGTGGCGCAGGTCAAAGCCGACATGGCGGCTTTCCAAAACCAGCACCCCGGCCTGGTGCCGGTTTTTGTCAATCTTTTGCCCGCAGGCGTCTGCCATGATCTGCACGGATTTTCAACCCTTGAGCAGTTGTATGAAACAGGTGTCCCCGTGCCGGCCGATATCGTGTATGCGGCTGCTGCCGTGGAATCCGGCATTGCAGCGGTCAATTTCACGCCCAATGACCTGGAAATCCCGGCGCTTGTCAGTGCGGCCGCCGCCGCCGGGGTGCCCCTGGCCGGAAAAGACGGCAAGACCGGCCAGACCTATTTCAAGGTGGTGCTGGCCTCATCGCTTCTGGCCCGCCGCCTGCATGTCAACGGCTGGTACAGTTTGAACATCCTGGGCAACGCGGACGGGGAAAATCTCATGGACCCGCAGCACGCGGCCTGCAAGCTCGACAACAAGACCGGGGTCCTCGAAGAGGTGCTCGGATACGCGCCAGGCGAAAAACGCCACAACAGGTCCGCCCACAAGGTGCACATCGACTATTACCCGCCCCGGGGCGATGCCAAGGAGGCCTGGGACGTGATCGATTTTGAGGGGATTTTCGGCATGCCCATGAGCATGCGGATCAACCTTCAGGGCCGGGACTCGATTCTGGCCGCGCCCATGGTCATGGATCTGGCCCGGTGGATGGCGGCCCTGACCCTGGCCGGGCGCTCCGGCCCGGTGCCGGAACTGGCGTTTTTCTTTAAAAAGCCCGTGGGACAGGACGGACCGGTAGGCTTTGAAAAACAGATGGCGGCTTTGGAGAAACTGGAAAAGGAGATCTGCCTGTGATACTCGGCTACAGCACCAACGCGTTTACCCGCTACAGCCTTGATCAATCCATACAAAAAATCGCAAACCTGGGATTTTTCGGCGTGGAGATCATGTGCGACCGGCCGCACCTCTATCCCCCGGATTATGACCAAACCCGGCTGGCAAAAGTCAAGTCCCTGCTGGATGAACACAACATGGCTGTCACCAACTTAAACAGCTTTACCCTGTTTGCCGTGGGCGACACCTATCTGCCCTCCTGGATCGAGCCGGACCCGAAAAGGCGGCAGATGCGCATTGATCACACCCTTGACTGCCTGCGGATCGCTTCGTTTCTCGGGGCCAAAAACATCTCAGTGCCCCCGGGCGGACCCCTTGACGGGGCATCGCGCAATGAATCCATGATGCTGTTTCACAAAGGAATCGAGGAAGTTATCCCCTTGGCAGAGGAAGTCAACATCCGGGTGCTGGTGGAGCCGGAGCCGGATCTGATGATTGAGCGCACATCCGAGTTCCTTGATTTTATCCGGCGCATTGATTCCCCCATGGCGGGGATCAATTTTGACATCGGCCATTTTTTCTGTGCCGGTGAAAATCCGGCTGCTGCGTTTGAAACCCTGTTTGAATGGGTGGGGCACGTGCATATCGAAGACATCGGCAACAGCCGGATTCACCAGCATCTTGTGGCCGGAGACGGGGCCATTGATTTTGCTGAAGTGTTTGCGGTCATGAAAAATCTTGGCTATGACGGCGATATTTCCCTGGAGCTTTACCCTTATGTCAATGCCCCGGCAATCGCCGGCAGAAAAAGCCTGGAGCATCTGCGGCCCTTGTTTGCCGAAGCCGGGCTCAATATCGCGTGATGAACCAGGAGAGTGAAAATACCGACCCCCGGGAGCTGGCCAGGTTCTCCGGCCAGGCCGGCCGGTGGTGGGATCCAAAGGGGCCTTTGCAGGCCCTGCATGATATCAATCCTTTGCGCGTGGGCTACATCCGGCAAAACAGCGAAATAGCCGGCCGGAACGTTCTGGATGCGGGCTGCGGCGGCGGGATTTTGTCCGAGGCTTTGGCCGCAGCCGGTGCCCGGGTGACCGGTATTGATCTGTCCCCGGATGTCCTTGCCGTAGCCCGGCGGCATGCCCGGGACGCCGGCCTGGACATCGACTATCAACAGATTTCGTCAAAAGAGATGGCCGCCAGTATGCCCGCAGCATTTGACGTGGTGGTCTGCATGGAGTTTCTGGAACATGTTCCGGATCCGGCCGCAGTGGCGGCCGACTGTGCAGCCCTTGTCAAACCCGGCGGACACGTGTTTTTTTCCACCATCAGCCGCACCTTGGCCGCGCGCCTGCTGGTGATTTTTGCCGCAGAGCGGATTCTGAGGATTGCGGAAAAAGGCACCCATGAATATAACCGCCTGATCCGTCCCGAAGAACTGGCCCAATGGGGCCGGGATGCCGGGCTGATACCGGCGGATTGCTCCGGGTTCATGTATATGCCCGTTGTGCGCAAGTCCTGGTTGACCCGGAGTCTGCGGATGAATTATATTATGCATTTTACAAAGGCTGCAGATTAATGACATTTCATCGGATTCCCGGCTGGTTTGACCACGGGATGAGAAAAAAAGTGGCGGATCCGGATGCATCCGGATATACCTATTTCGGGCTGGAAAAGCTGCCGGCCGACCGGAAAAAACAGGCCGTGCTGGCCCATTTCAACCGGGTGGCGCCCAGATATGATTTCATGAACACGGTGTTGAGCTTTGGCATCCATTACGCCTGGAAAAGAAAGGCCGTGGCCATGCTGGGATTAAAGCCGGGCGACCGGATCCTGGATGTGTGCGGCGGCACCGGGGATCTGGCCGTGTATGCCGCGGGCTGGATCGGGGCGCAGGGCAGGGCGCTCATCTATGACATGAACCATGAGATGCTGCGCGCAGGCGTGATTCGTCCCCAGAACCGCAAATACCGGGACCGGATATTCTGTGTTCGCGGGGATGCGGAAAAAACGGCATTGCCGGATAATTCCTTTGACGCGGCCATGGTGGGATTCGGAATCCGGAACCTGACCAGCATCCGGCGAGGGATTTCTGAAATGCACCGGGTGTTGAAGCCCGGCGGCCGGGTCATGTGCCTGGAGTTTTCAAAGCCGGTCAACCCGGTGTTCCGGGCGTTGTACGACTGGTACTCGTTTTCGGTGATGCCGGCTGCCGGCCGGGTCCTGGCCGGGTCAGACCAGTCTTATGCATGTCTTTCAGAAACCATCCGCATGTTTGCCACCCCTGAGGAACTGGCGGCCATGTTTGAGCAGGCCGGATTTGCAGAAGTTCGTTTTACGCGCCTGACAAACGGCATTGCCGCCATTCATACGGGAACAAAATCGTAATCAGTTCTCAGCAGCAGCCGGGCCCGCATTGGGGTGCGGTTTTTTCTCCGTCTGATTCCACAACACGGCAGCAGGAATCGCCGGTGCGTCCCAGCATGCTGTTGATCACCGCTGCGGCACATCCCACCCCGGCATCCACGGTGATTGCGGCCGCGCGCATTTCCCGGCGCACCCCGGAAAGGGAGGTATAGGCCGAAGCGCCGGTAAAATTCATGCCGATAAAGGCGGCCGCAGCCGTTGCGATCAGAGCCATGCCTGCAGCTTCGGCCAGAGAATCGGCACGCCTGAAACCCGGGCCGACAGCAGCGGCAATTGCAAATGATGTGATCAGGCCTGCGATGGCGCCTTTTGCGGCAAACGCCCGGCCGGGAATCCAGGGCAGCAAAAGCGGGGTCAGCACGGAGCCCGCCACCAGGCCTCCTGTCAGCATCAGGGCCGCAAAGGTTCCATGAGTGCGCACGTCCGCCCACCATGCACCGGAAAACCCGGCGCCGCCCAGCAGGAAAAAAACCACCATCAAGGCGGCCATCCATTTTGCGGTCGGGATGAATTCCATGGGAATGAGCACCGCCCGTTCGCTCATGGGAAAGTTCTTGGCGCGCATCTGCCGGGTGGCCTTCATCCCGTTTTCCATGAATGCCGGCAGGTCGTCGGCTTCCACAGGGCCGTAGACCAGCGTAAACCCGCAGGCCCGTCTGACCTTGTGGGCGGCCACCCCGGGTGCGGCAAGCTGGGGCAGGATGATTTTTCGGTGGGAGACGATTTTTGCAAGCCCGCTTGATTGAATCCGGCTGACCAGTTCGTTTGTGCCAAAGGTCTTTTTACCGGCAGCGCACCAGACATTGATTCCGTTGGTATCCAGCACCAGGATCCAGGCGTCTTTCGGGTGCCAGGCCGCGCGCAGCCGGTCAAAACTCAATTTGTAGTTGGCAGTGACCAGCACCGGGCTGTTTTCATCCGGCGTACCCATGGCGTAAAGGCCCGGGTCCACGGTGTAGGTCATCCGGCCGATGCCCACCCGTGTTTTGATTGTGCCCAGGCGGTCTGCAGGGCCAAGGTGTCCCGAAACCACGGGCAGGGTGCCTGCGGCAGTGGACAGCGTGCCTGTGACAAACGGCTGGTTGACATCCGGCGGGCCCGTCCGGCCCGCTTGATCCGACGGTCAGCAGCCGGAGGATGAGACCCCGGGTCCTATCCCGATCTGCACACCCCCTGATGACAGGCTCAGGTCCGGATGTTGGTCCGTATCTGGTTGTATTTGCGTTTTAGGCTGCAAAATTAAGCATCTCCAGTGAAACCCCTTTTTCATATTCAGCTTCGGCATAATTGAGCAATTTTTCATTTGTAGCCGAAGAAATATACTCTTCACCACAATTTTCACAGATGTCTGCCGGCACCTGCTTAAATACAAGGGTCATTTGATTGCGTTCAAGAACAACGGTGGTAAAGCTCTTTTGAGTCATTCCGTTTTTGCAGATCACACATTTCATTTAAAGCCTCCGTGTGTAGTCTTCTGACCACAAATTCGGGTCCGGATTGTATGCGGTAATAATAATTAGTTGTTGTTCCTCATGATTGATTGCGGCAACAACATGTAATGGGTTTCCTTTTTCGGTTCTACCGCTTATAAGAACACTGGGCAAAGGAAAATCGTCTCCATAATTTTCTATTATTTTACCCTGAAATAAGGTTGCAACAACATCATTCGGATTTATAGATCGCTGGAAAATTCGTCGGGTTGCATGGATACGATAAATGATTTTAAAATCATCACTATTGCCATAAATGAGTTTGTGAATTGTTTCCAATGGCTGAGCAACCAAGCAGTTAGAGGTTTAAATCCATTCTTAGATATTCAAAATCTTATCAAAATTGAATGGTTTCGGGCAAGGTATTTATGCATAAGACTCATGACCAGCCCACTGGAAATATGCGGCAACAATTGTTTTTTACCGGGAGGTCCTCTGAATTTGAATTATGCAGGGTTGATGACCTGGAAGGGTGTTTCTGATGTGCTTTAAGGAGTTATCGCATTTGTGAGAAGGTTTCCTTCCTCCAAGCCATCACCATTTTCAACCCGGAAGAAGTCGCAGCCGCAACATCGGCATAACCAAGGCGGAAGCAGCTTTTGCGGGTTTTCGCATGAGCCGGGTCGGGTGTGGTTTATTTGTCTGCGGCGTGCTTTCGGCGATCGTCCCGGGGCTTTGGCTGGAATTTTAAAAACTCGGGCGGATCGCCCTCAGACAGTTTAAAATTCCGGTCGCCAAAGCCCCGGCCCAATCTTATGCCGAAACCGCGCCAATGCAGCCAAACAAACCACCCCCGCCCCGGCTCATGGCCAACGCACTGGAAATATGTGGCAGCAACTGTTTTTCTACCCGAATATCCTTTGCACTTGAATACCGATATAAGGCTGATAGGTCTGGTGAGGTGTTTTACGGAGTTATGGAATTTGGGATAGGGTCGCCAAGGAAGCCCGAAGGGCGGGGGCGGGTTTTTGAAGCGACATTGAGAATTTTTGCGGGAAAATTCAGCCGATGCCGGAGCCGAAAAATTTCAAACTGTTTGAGGCCGACAGGCCGAGTTTTTGAAATTTCGGCGAAGGCATTGGCTGAATCCGCAAAAACGATCCGGAGCGAAAAAACCGGCCCCGGCCGCAGGGCTTCCTTCC
>NZ_JAWODO010000143.1:0-7100 GCF_046483245.1 Desulfosalsimonas sp.
CTGGTCATGCCCTTTCCGGATTCGGGCAATTACGCGGCCCTGGGATATGCCGAGCAATCCGGCATCCCCTTTGACCTGGGCATGATCCGCAACCACTACGTGGGCCGCACCTTTATTCAGCCCAGCCAGAGCATGCGGGATTTCGGGGTGCGCATGAAGTTAAACCCGGTCAAGGAGCTGCTTGCGGGAAAAGACATCATTATCATTGAAGACTCCATTATCCGGGGCACCACGGCCCGGACCCGGGTCAAGGCCCTGCGGGAACTCGGCGTCAATCGGGTCCACATGCGCATCAGCTGCCCGCCGCACATGCATCCCTGTCATTACGGCATTGATTTTTCCACCAAGGGGGAACTGATTGCCGCGAGCAAGACTGTGTCCGAGCTGCGCGACTTTCTGTGTCTGGACAGCCTTCATTACCTGAGCCTGGAAGGGCTTCTGGCATCCACCGGAGTGGCGGAGCCGGAAAATCATTTTTGCAAGGCTTGCTTTGACGGCTGTTATCCGGTATTGTTCGACCAGTCCCTGACAAAGGAGTGCATGGAAAATGAACCGGGGTTTGGCAGATGATTGAATCCAAGTACCTCAAGGACAATGTGCAAAACATTCAGCGGCTCATGGCCATTCCGGGATTAAAGGATTTTGAGACCCGGAATCTGGCCAAGCTGCTGCGGCTGAGCAAGATCCGGCAGTATGAAGACGGAGAGCTCATCATCCGGGAGGGGGATAACGATCCCTGGCTTTATTTCCTGCTTTCAGGAACCCTGAAAATCGAAAAACAGGGCGTGGAAATCGGCCACATCCGGGAAGTGGGCGAGATTTTCGGTGAAATGCGCATTGTCGATAGCCTGGTGCGATCCGCCTCGGTTTATGCCGTGGGCGATACGCTTTGTTTGTGCGTGGATACTTCCGCAAAGGGTCGGCTGTCAGATTCAGACGACCATGACGAGCGCATTGATTTTTTGCTCCTGCTGTACCGGATTTTTGCCGAGTACATGTCCATCCGGCTGCGGGCCACCAATGATGAGCTGTTTCGCGCCAAAAAGGAGCTCGCAGACCAGATAAAATGAAACAGACCGTATCCTTTTCCAAAAATGCGGTAAACGTGTTTTTCCACATCACCACCCGCTGCAACCTCAAGTGCGCTCACTGCTACATCAATCCGGCCCAGCATGGAGATAGCACATTGCCGGCCGCCACTGTCGGCAGGTGGCTTTCGTTTTTCCGCAAGCCCGGCAAGGCCGCCAATCTGATTCTTCTGGGCGGCGAGCCCACCCTTCACCCCGAACTTGCAAAGATTGTCAGCGCTGCCCGGCAAATGGGCTATGCCTCGGTTACCATTGATACCAACGGATACCTGTTTCATGATATTCTGGATCAGGTGACCCCGGAGGACGTGGATTATTTCAGCTTCAGCCTGGACGGGGCCACGCCGGCCACAAACGATCAAATCCGGGGCGCGGGCTGTTATGCCGCCTGCACCCGCGGCATCCGCCGGACCGTGGAAAAGGGCTTCGGGGTAAGCGTGATCTATACCGTGAGCCGGAAAAACCTCCACGAACTCGCTGACATGCCGGAGGTGCTCTCGGATCTGGGTGTTCACCGCTTTTTTATCCAGGTTATCGGGATCCGGGGCCGGTCTGCGCAGGCCGGCCAGGACGCCTTGCAGCTTACCCGGCAGCAATGGGAGGAAAATGTGCCGCCTGTTGCTCAAAGGGTTGCAAAAAGCGGTATTGCCGTGACTTACCCGAAAGTGTTTCTGGAGACGGACGAGATTTTTGAATGCGCGGGCAAGGTGGCGGAAAATTATTTTATTTTTCCCAACGGCCGAGTTTATCAGTGTCCGCTGTGCGAGGATTTTGCCTTGCACAGCCTGCAGATAACCGACCAGGGCCTTGCGCCCGCCCCGAAAATCAATGAAGCGGATCTTTTCTCCCTTGATATCGCCGAGGGGTGTGTGATCAACAAGCTGGTCCAGGGCGGCAACATTGACTATGACCATCAGGGCCGGCCAAGGTGGAAGATCGCCTGCTGCCTGCTCAAGGAAGAAATCCCGGCAGGCTGAAAATCCCTGGTGGATTTTTTTGCGCTTTATGGTATCCGGCCATGCTCCCGTTAAAATATGTCCGATCATTTGCATGGATTTGCATGATATGGATTTTTGCGCATTCAGGGCTGGTTCTGCCGGCTTCTGATGCTTCCGCCCGTCAGCAGGACAATCCCGCCCCTGTTTCCATCCCTGTTGGTGCCGATAAGGTGGATCTTGCCGGGCACCTGAAAATTTTCAAAGACACGGATCATATCCGGACAATTGCCCAGGTGGTATCAGCGCCGGTTTCTGAAGAGTTTTTGCACGCAGGCCCGGGTGTCCCGCATCTGGGGCTCACGGATGCGGCTGTCTGGGTTTGTTTTGCCTTTGAAGGCCGGCTGCCCAACGGCTGGGTGCTGCACGCGGGCTGGCCCTATCTGGCAACCGTGCGGCTCCGGCAGCTGCGCGAAAATCCCAGTGAAATGGTTCTGGGCCGCAGCCCGGGCAACCGGACCTTTGAAGCGTGGGCGTTTGCAGATGAAAAAACCGGTTCCTGGACCATATATGCCCGGTTTGTCAGCCAGGGGGTGCTTACCCTGCCCATGAAGCTTTATACAGACGGGGCTTTTTTGTCGTATCAGCGCGCCACTGCTACGGGCTACGGGATTTATTACGGCATCATTTTGGCCATGGCCATGTATAACCTTTTTCTGTTTTTCTCCCTCCGGGACCGGGCCTACCTTTATTATGTGGCCTACATGTTTTGTGTGCTGCTTTATTTTTTCGGCCTAAACGGCCTGACCCTGGAGTACCTGTTTATGGGCCGGCGCGCCTTGGACACCCGGGTGACCCTGTTTTTTCTGTCCCTGATTTTTATTACCGCCGGGGTGTTTACCCGCTATTTCCTTGAAACCAGAAAAAACGCACCGCGCATGGATCTCATCATTCAGGTCCTGATTGTGCTGGGCACCCTGCTGGCTGGCCTGTCCTTTTTGCTCCGGTTTTCCCTGCTAACCACGCTCTTTAGCATCCTTGGCACCACAACCCCGTTTATACTGATTACCGCAGCCATCCTGGTCTGGCGGAAGGGATTCGGCCCGGCTCGCTATTACCTGCTGGCCTGGAGCATCTATGCAGCCGGCACCCTGGTTTTTGCCCTGACTTACAGCGGCGTGATTTCCTTCACAGCCATGGGCTTTCACAGCTACCAGATCGGTTCTGCGGCCGAGGCAGTACTGCTGTCATTCGCCCTGGCCGACCGGATCCGCACCCTTCGCCGGGAGCGCGAAGAGGCTTTGGGAAACGAGCGCCGGGCCATGGATTTGGCCTTTACAGACGCCTTGACCGGGCTTCACAATTCAAGGTTTTTCCGGGCCCATATCGGCCCGGAAATCCAGAAGGCAGAAAATCTGCGCCAGCCGTTGTCACTTCTCATGTTGGATGTGGATGATTTCAAACAGTTCAATGATCAATACGGCCATATCCAGGGAGACCAGGTGCTAACCCGCCTGGGAGACACCATCCGGGCCCATGTGCGGCAGGCCGATTTGGCATGCCGTTACGGAGGCGAGGAGTTTGCCGTGATCATGCCGGGCCTGGGTGAAGCCCGGTCCATGGATGTCGCAGAACGCATTCGGCTGGCCTTTGGCCAGCATCCGGTCGTGCCCCGGCCGGGGTTGAAGATCCACGTGACCGTAAGCCTTGGTGCTGCCCATTACGAGGCCGGCCTCACGGCCCAGGATTTACTGGAACGCGCTGACCGGGCCATGTACCGGGCCAAGGCAGCGGGAAAAAACACCGTGCGGTTGTGGGGTCGGTAATGCACAGCCCGGATGCTGGTTTTCCGGCTGCAGGCCAACAGGGAGGATTACGCATGCAAATACGGACAATCCCGGAGCGCTGCAACCTTTGCGGGCTTTGTGTCAAAGAATGTGTGGCCGGGGTCTGGCGGACGGTCAACGGCCGGCCGGAGGCCGCGGCGCCCGGGTTTTGTAGTTTGTGCGGCCATTGCGTCGCAGTGTGCCCCAAAGACGCCATTGTCCATGAAGGGATCGATTTTGTGCAGATCCGGCCGGTGGACAGAAAACGCCTGGATCCGGACGTGTTTTCCGAGATTGTGCGCAGCCGCAGAAGCATCCGCCGGTATAAGGCCGACAGGGTGCCGGATGCGGTTATTAAAGACATCCTGGGCCTATGCGCCTGGAGCCCCACAGCCAGCAACAAACAGGATGTGGCCTTTACGGTGATCACAAACAAAGATGTGCTGCAGGCCCTTTCCGCAGCCGTTTTCAGCATCGGGGCAAAGGCGTACCGTCACAGCCGCAAAGGCCCTGGAAAGCTTGTCTACAGGGCCCTTCAAAAGCTTGCCCCGGGAAATGACCTGGAGCGCTACATGGAGCCCATGCCCTGGTATCTTGAGCAGCAGGCAGCCGGCCGGGATCTGATTTTGCACAATGCGCCGGTGCTGATTTTGGTGCATGCGCCCAAAAAGGGGCGGTTTCACTGCGAAAACTGCAATATCGCGGCGGCCAATATCATGAACTACGCCCACGCCCGGGGCCTGGGCACCTGTTATATCGGATTTGTGACCCTGGCCCTGAAAATTTTCCCGGGTCTTCGAAAGCTTGTATCCCTTCCCCGGGGCCGCCGGGTCTATGCCTGCCTGACCATGGGCTATCCGGCCCACGCATATGCCAGAACCACTTGCCGCAGGCCCCGGCCCGTTGACTGGGTCAGGTAGCTGGAAAAAAAGTTGGCCCATCGTCCGGATGCGCATGCAAGTGGTTTTGTAAAACCGGGCTTACCCGGTTTTGATTTTTGTCCGGTCCAGGGGTGTGCCTTCCCAGGCATGTTCGAGCACCATCTGCGCATCATCTGCCAGCAGTTCCTCGGGGTTGGGCACCCGGGCCCCGTCGCTTAAGGCTTTTTCCGCAATTTCGGGCAGCATGTTTTTTTCCACCAGGCGCCGGCCGTCGCGGTCCCGGATTTCCGAAAGAAACCGCGGATAACGTCCGCCAATGGCATCATGAAGGTCCTGGTTGAGCTGCCGGATCAAAGCGATTGCTTTTTCGGCCCGTTGGTGCCGGGGGGTTGCGGCATAGATTTCCGGCCCGGCCAGGGGCAGGAGCAGTTGGCCGATGATTTCGCCCCTGCGGTGCAGGTTGTATTCCAGGCCGTAGGGCAGCAAAACCGCCATGCAGTTTCCATGGGGCACGTGGCACACCGCGCCGATGGCATGGCCGAGATTGTGCACCATGCCCACCATGGAGTTGGAAAATGCCGCCCCGGCCAGGGTGGAGGCATTGGCCAGGGCCAGGCGGGCCTGTGTGTCTTCAGGACTTTTGATCACATAAAGCAGGTTTTGGCTGATGAGATCAATGGCCTGAAACGCCAGGGTATCGCTTAAAGGGTTTTTTTCCATGCAGTACCAGGCCTCGCAGGCGTGGGACAGGGCGTCCATGGCTGTTGCCGCTGTGATAAAATCCGGCAGGGTCCGGGTCAAGCGGGCATCGAGCACGGCCAGGTCCGGCTGCAGAAAATAGGAGACAAAGAGCATTTTCTCCCGGCGCTCCGGATCGGCGATCACGGCCACCAGGGTCATTTCCGATCCCGTGCCCGCGGTAGTGGGCAGGATCACCAGGGGATTGAGTTTTTTGCGCACCGCACCGGCTCCCTGATAGTCCAGCAGGGTTTTGCCGCCCAGCGAAACCACGATGTTCACACCCTTGGCCGTGTCAATCACCGAGCCGCCGCCCACGGCAATGATGGCGTCGCATTGGTTTTCCCGGTACACGCCGACGATTTTGTCCACCACATGGTAGTCGGAATCCATGGGAACATCGCTGTAAACCGGTGCGGATTCCAGGCCGGGGGCCATGGCCTGTTTGACCACATCCACGAGCCCGGCGTTTTGCACCCCGGGATCCGTGATGATCAGCGGCCGGCCGGCGTCCAGTCCGGCCAGCAGCGCCGGTATTTTTTCAAGGGTGTTTTCTCCCGAAACGATCTTGGCCCGGCTGCAGAAATCATAAAATTCCGGCAGAATCATGGCGATTCCTTTCCCGGTTTTTAAATGTTTTTGTAAATCACCCGGATCAGGTCCGGAAAAAAGGCGCGCAAATAGATCCGGATGCGGTTGAGATGCTTTTTCCAGCCCGGCAGTTCCGAGCTGCCCGGATAGCGTTTGACAGCCCGCCTGGCAATGATTTTTGGCAGCAGATAGACCTCCACACGGTCCAGGGCCCGCATAAATGCCAGGGCCTGGGGCAGACGGCCTTCCACCGTGAACCGGTCGTAGTTAAAGGCTTGGGCCGTGGATTCTTGAAAGGTGAACACTCGCATGGCCGAGGCCAGGTTTTTGATAGTGAGGCGCAGATGAGCCCTGGCTGCCCGGCGCTGCCAGCCCAGGTACCGGAGGCGGCCTTTTTTGTCCTTTTTGGCCACCATCCACGGACCTGCCGGCCCCACGCCCAGGCAAAGACAGAATCCGTCGGGCAGTTGTTCAAAAATGCGCCGGACTGTCGAATCCACCCTGGCAGTGGCTTCAAGGCCCCGGCCCACCACCAGCAGCATGACAGAAATGTAGGCTTTACGGAAATAATTGGTTTTCGGGCGGATTTCCGGATAGTTGCCAAGATCGGCCGGGGTGGTTGAAAACGGTGTAAAACGGTTCATTCGGGTGCTCCTTTCCAGGCCCGGCCGGCCAGATCCAGCGCGTCAGTGGCGGTTATTCCGGCATCCGGCCTGGATGCTGCGTTTTCACAGGCCTGCCGGATTTGGTAAAAAGGGATTTGCAAAGATTTCAGGCTTTGGCCCAGGGTGTTTTGAATTTTGTTAAACAGGGCTTTGAGCATATCTGCGCCTTTGGCTGGCCGCTGTTTTTCCGGGGTGGCGGCATAGTCCTCCATACCGGCCACGGCCAGCAGCAGTTCGGGCCTGGGCGAGCCGTTTTGCGCCAGTGATTTTTCCAGGGCTGCAGGCGCCAGAAGACCGGTAAATACACCCCTCCGGATGCGGGTCATCCGGGCCAGTTCTTCTGAAACCAAGCGCACAATTCCCGGTGCAGCGTTGG
>NZ_JAWODO010000008.1:0-8609 GCF_046483245.1 Desulfosalsimonas sp.
ACCCACCTTTCCAAGCAAAATTCATTTATAGATTTCAAGTAATACACCCATTATTATGCTGTCAAGGAAAATCTGTTGACAATTCAAGCAAACAGAAGCTCAAAACAGGTTAAAATCTGCCGATTTTTTCTGAAAGATGGATGTACTTGCCCTGTGCTCCATTTTCGGCCAACTTCAGGACAGCCGTAAATTTTGCCGGCGGCGGGAAGACTGATTTAATCAACCGTAATGAATGGCTCTTCATAGACTGGCCAGCCACCATCTATGGAAGAATACCGGATTTAAGGTAGGATCGGACTTGAAAAGACCTTCGGAAAAGGATAAATGAACAAAAAGCAAAGCGCCGGCCCGACTTCCAGGTAAGCTGGCGTGGTACAAGTGCCGAAAGAGCCGGGGATATGGAAATGCCCGGGGATGGTTGGGCGGGAAGAGCTATTTTGAAAGATTTCGAGTAGGCAAGCGGAAGTATAAGCCCCGCCGGGAACCGGCTGCTGCGGCTTCGGGGGATGCGCGTACGCCTTGGTGCCGGGGGTTATCCAGTCCTATCGGTATAGGACCGATGATGCCGGCCGGCCGGTTTCAAAGGTGGCGGCCATTGCCGATCCCCGTCTTCAGGAAAAGGTCAAGGCCCTGATCCGGCAGAAGCATCTGGTGCATCAGGTCAATTTTTTGTAGGCCCGTAAAGCGCATAATAGGTCACCGGCACCACTAGGAGGGTAAATAGCGTAGATGCAATAAGCCCAAAGATAAGCGCCCAGGCAAGCCCTGAAAAAATGGGATCCAGGGTGATCGGCCAGGCGCCCAGCGCGGTGGTGAGGGCTGTTAGCACAATGGGCCGCATCCGGATGGCGCCGCTCTGAAGAATGGCTTCCTTGACCGGGAACTCGTTTTTCAGGGCATCCCGGATGAATTCAATGAGCACAACGGCATTTCGGATCACGATGCCGCCAAGCGCAATCATCCCGATCATGCTGGTGGCGGTGAAAAAGACCATGTCCTGGTAGCCCCCGACAACACCCCCGGAGATAATGTTTAACAGCCAGAAGCCCGGCATGATGCCGATAAGGGTCAGCGGAATCGCCATCATGATGAGAATCGGCATGAGAAAGGAATTGGTCTGCAGGGTCATCAGGATATAGATGCCGATAAGGGCGGCGGCAAACGCAATCCCCATATCCCGGAATACCCGCAGCGTGATTTTCCATTCTCCTTCTCCGGCCCATTCGGCCCGTATTCCGGGGGGCAGGGGATTTTCAGAAAGATTTTTCTGCATGCCGAGAATGGCCTCAGCCGGCGCCCGCCCGGCGACTTCAGCGAGGACGTAAACCACCCGCTCCAGGTTCTTGTGATAGATGGTCTGGGCATTGGGGGTGCGTTCAATATCAACCAGCTCCGCCAATGGGACCATTTTGCCGTCCGCCGTGGCCATGGGAATCTGGGTGAGTGTTGACATATTGCTTCGGCTCTTGCGGGGCAGAACCAGTTTAACATGCAGGGGCTGTCGCTCATCTGCCGCATGGACCGTTGCCGAGGTATCCCCGCCCACGGCGATTTTAAGGGCGTTGACAATGGCCCGGGTAGAGACGCCGTGAAGGGCCGCCTTCTCGCGATCCACCTTGAAATCGATCTGGTCGTGGGGCATCTCGGTCATGTCATCGATATCCACCACGTTGGGTTCCTGTTTCATGATCCCTTTGATGTGCCCCGCCGCCTGTATCAGTTCGTCATTGGATCTGTCCGGCGTCCCGTAGATTTCCGCCACAAGGGTTGCCAGAACCGGCGGCCCCGGGGGGACTTCCACGACCTGAATCTTCGCGTTGTTTTTTTCGGCGATTTTCATCAGGTCATTTCTCAACCGAAGCACGATGGCATGGCTTTGTTGATCCCGCTTGCCCTTTACCGCCAGATTCACCCGGATATCTGCCAGGTGTGGTCCATGGCGCAGATAGTAATGCCGCACCATGCCGTTGAAATCCATTGGCGAGGGAGTGCCCACATAGGAGGTGTAATTTTCAACCTCCTTGACCCGGCGCAGATAATCCTCAAAATCGCGCACCACGGCGTCTGTTGTTTCAAGCGTAGTGCCCTCCGGCATATCAATGACCACCTGGAATTCATTCTTGTTGTCAAAGGGCAGCATTTTAAGCGGCACCAGCCGTAAAAGCACCAGGGATGCGGAAAATCCAAGCAGCACCAGAATCCCGATCAAAAGCAGGTAGCGTTTGGGGCGGGACTCCAGAAACGGGGTGACCAGCTTCCGGTAAGTTGTAAAAATCCATTGCGGCGTGCCTTTTTGACCGTTCTGCGATGACGATTCCTGGGGAAGGGGATGGTTCTTGAGCAGGGCATAGGTCATCCACGGGACGATGGTCAGGGCGCAGAGCGTTGAAAAGGTAACGGTCAGCGGCACATTGGACGACATGGGGGCCATGTACGGCCCCATCATGCCGGTAATGAAAAAAAGCGGAGCAAAGGAGATAATAATGGCAATGGTTGATACAATGACGGGCGGCAGCACCTCGTGGACCGCAAACAGGGTGGCGAAAAAGGGCTTTCGACGGCCCATGAAGATGTGCCGCTGGATGTTGTCCACATTGGTGATGGGATCATCAACCACCAGGCCCAGCGAGAGGATCAGGGCGAACAGGGTTACGCGGTTGATGGTGTAGCCGAACAGATAGTTCATGAAAAGCGCCAGGCTGAAGCTTACCGGCACGGCCACGGCCACCACCAATGCCTCGCGCCAGCCCAGGGTAAAGGCAAGCAGCACCACCACTGTCAGCACGGCAAAGCCCAGGGAGGTCAACAAATCGTTTACCTTCTCCTGGGCGGTATAGCCGTAATCGCGTGTGACAGCCACTTCCACATCCGCCGGAATAATGCTCTGTTTGAGCTCATCAAGCTTGGCC
The DNA here is from genome assembly GCF_046483245.1 of Desulfosalsimonas sp. Lineage (GTDB taxonomy): Bacteria > Desulfobacterota > Desulfobacteria > Desulfobacterales > Desulfosalsimonadaceae > Desulfosalsimonas. The sequence continues at coordinate 2,910 of NZ_JAWODO010000008.1, forward strand.
AGGATTTTTTTGGACACATCAACGGCGTTGGTGCCGGGTTTTTTCGCCAGGGAAAGCGTGACCGACGGATATTCCAGAGGCTGATCCGCTATTTGATGGGCCTGGCGGTATCTGCAGGAATGGCCGATGCGGGTATAGCTTTCAGCCTCTGCCGGTCCGTCGGTGATTTTTGACAAGTCACGCAGATAAACCGGCCGTCCCATATGAACGCCGACAACCAGCTCTTCAACATCTTTTACCGACTGAAGAAAAGAATCGGTGTTGATCATGAAGTTCTGGTTGAATCGGTCAATGTGGCCGGCTGTAACCGCGGCATCTGCCCCCTGGAGGGCCTTTCGGACCTGAAGCGGGGAGATATTGTATCCATTCATCCGCTGGGGCAGGAGTTCCACGCGGATTTCTCTCGCCCGCCCGCCGGTTATGGAAGTCCGGGAGATATCTTCGAGCTGTGAGAGTCGCCAGCAGACCTCTTCGCCGATGCGGCGCAGCTGATAATCACTGTAGCGCTCCGAATAAAGGGCCAGGTTGACAATGGGCACGTCATCGATTTCCACGGGTTTAATCACCCAACCCTCGACAATCGGCGGCACCTGGTCAATGTGCATGGTGATCTGGTTGTGCAGTTTGACCAGGGATTCCTCCCGGTCCTCGCCCACGTAAAATCGCACGGTCACAATGGCCTGGCCCTTGTGCGACATGGAATAGACGTATTCGACCCCGTCGATTTGCCATAAAAGCCGCTCCAGCGGGGTAGCCACCAGCTTTTCAACTTCTTCCGGAGTTGCGCCGGGAGCCTGCACGTGAATATCCGCCAAAGGCACGATAATCTGGGGATCTTCTTCTTTGGGAGTGACCATAATGACGGCAATCCCCAGGCAGATGGAGACAACCAGCAGAATGATGGCGGGTCTGCCGTAAAGGAAAGGTCTTACAATGCCGGGAATCAGACCACTGGGCGTGTCACCGTTATTCGCCATTGCCCGGCTCCTTTATTTTCAGGGTTTCATCGCCGGAAAGGCCGGACAGTACTTCCACCCGGTTTCCGTAACTATTGCCCGTTTTGATGTATCGGCGCCCCCAGCCGTCTGCGGACTTCACCATAACAAGCTCAAGCTGACCGACTTCGTAAACCGCCGTCCGGGGGATTAAAACAAGCTCAACCTGCTTGTACGGGATCCGCAGTTTGCCGTACATGCCGGGATACAGGCCTGGGATATTCGGGAGTTTGCTTTTGACTAGAAAGGTTCGGGTCTGCGGGTCAGCATATGGGATTAACTCCTCGACCCGCGAGTCAACGGTTTTTTGCAGGGTAGAGATTTCTGCGCGAAGCGTTTTACCGGGATGAACCTTTCGGACCAGGTTTTCCCGCACATAGGCTTCCAGCTGCAGTCCGCCGGGGGTTTTAAGCAGCAGCAATGGTTTGCCGGGCATTGCCATATCGCCGGGATCCACGAACCGTTTCAATACTTCGCCGTCAGTCGGGGCGTTGATTTTGGTATAACTCAAACCGATTTTTGCTTCCCGAACCAGGCCTTCGACCATGCGGACACCGGCGGAAGCCCCGGCCAGGGCGTCTTCAGCCCGCTTCAAGGCAGCTTTGGCCTGAAGATAACGGGAGCGGGCCTGCTCCAGATCCTGTTCAGTCGCCGCCTCTGCATCAAAAAATTTCCGGGTTCGGTTATAGGCGGATTCAGCTTCGGCAAAAGCAGCTTCCGCCGAATTGATCGTCTCTCGGGCCTGCTTTTTTTGCGATGCGGCCGATTTTAAAGACTGTGCGGCCTGCGCCAATTGGGCCCGCATTTGGCGGCCGTCCAGGCTTACCAGCAGGTCCCCTTTTGCCACCTTATCACCGGCATTGACCCGCACGTCGGTAACTGTTCCGGATATCCGCGCCTCGATCCGGGCCTTGCTGCGCGGTTCAACCGTGCCCACGGCCTCATACCATTCGGTGACCGTTTTGACTTCCGCCTCTGCCGTTTTTCCGTCCATGCCGGGCGGCTTTTGCGCCGGCCCGGTCCGGCCGGGGCTGATGTTGTCTTTTGAAAAAACAAAGAAAAATAAAATCGCAGCTGCAATCACCAGGCATACGATCAGCGGGATAATGATCCGTTTTTTGTTTTTCATGGCGGTCGTTATCTTTCAGTGGGTTGCGGGTTGCGGCCGGCCCATTTGCCGATGGCGCGGGCCAGGTCGGCGTTTGCTTTGATTTTGTCGTAAAAAGCGGCCGTGGATCGAATGCGCGCCCGGTTCCGGTCCAGTTCGGCCTCCAGGTAACGGGTTATCGTTACCGCCCCGCCGTTATAATGCTCCTTCACGAGGCGGTAGGATTCTTCAGCACTTTCCACGCTGCTTGCGGCAACTTCGTATCTGGCTTCAGCCGCCTTGCGGTTGAGATAGGCGTTTTTTACATCCAGCTTCACCCCAAGGGTCGCCTGCCGGTCAGCCGCCAGCATCTCTTTTACCATGGCATCGGCTTTGTTTACCCGGGCTTTCGTGGAGAACCCCGTAAACAGGTCCCAGTTGAATACCACGCCGGCTGTCCAGTTTTCCCGGTCCCGGTTGTAATCCATTTCCGGATCGTCTACGTAGTATTTGCCCATCAGGTCCACGCTGGGCAGATAGTTGGTTTTCGCGGCATCAAGACCCATACGGGACTTGATGAGCTGTTTTCTGACTTTTTCCAATTCGGGGCGGCGGGAAAGCGCCTGAATAATACCATCTTCATATTCATCCGGCACCTGGATGGCTGATTCGCTGGTGCCAGAAAGAATATTCCGCTTTTGTGAAAATCCGGCGGGATCAACCCCCATGAGGTTGGCAAGGGCCGCCTTGGCCAGTTTGAAGCGGTTTCGGGTCTCTACAAGCCTTTCTTCGGCTCGGGCCAGGCGAACCTGCAAAGACAGTACATCGGATTTAAGGGCGCCGCCGCCATCGTATTGAACCCGGATGACCCGGAGCTGCTCGGAGACACTGGCAACCGATTCCGCTGCAATGTCAATAAACTCCTTCGCGGCCAGAACATCATAAAAGGCGGCGATGACCTGGGCTGTCAGATCGTTTACCACGGCCTGACGGTCCAGATCTGAAATTTTAACCGCCTGTTCCGCCATGCGAAGCTCCAGGTAGTCTTTCCCGCCGTTAAACAGGTTCATGCGGGCCTGGATCCCGGTTTCATAGTTTTCAAACCAGCCGGGATCATTGAAGTTGAGATCGGGGGGAAGCTTGCGCTGGTCAATGGTTTTAAACAAGTAAGCCGAAGGGGCGTCTCCCTGGGTATACTCGGTATAAAAGCCCAGCATCGGCCAGAAAGCCGTGTCCGCCAGATCCTTCATGGCCCTGGCCTGGTCAATGCGATAAACAGCCTGCTGCAGATTCGGATTGTTGGAAAGGGTGATCTCAATAACTTGCGGCAGGGTCAGTGGTAAGGCCGGATCAATATCAGACGCATCCGGCGACTGCGTCCGGGGCGTTTTTTCTGTCGGGGCCTGATTTGCGGGCGCGCCCGAAATATGCTCGTATTCCGCGCGGATGCTCGAAGCCGTATATTTCGGGGCGCTGCCGCAGCCCATCAGGAGCAGTGCGATTGCAGCCAAAACAATCCCTGAAATTCTGTTCATGTGAAAGCCCCTTTTCTCCCCCCGTACTTTACAAGTTTGCTGCTTTTCACAGGATTTTTTGCCATTGATTAAGCTGAAGGTTAATTCCTTTTGAACTAATACCTAATACCGAATACCAAATGGCATTTAAAATATATAAATAACAGCTATACTTTTTGTTGGCAAATTTTACCTTATCACTGAAATCCCAAGCCGCACGGCCCTTGTCCGCTCCTGATAATTCAGCAGGCTTTCGGCCAGGGTATTGACGTATTGAGCCTGCAGATAGATCTGCAGGTGGTTATCAAACAGGCAGTCCAGCGGATAACTCAGGTCAACCCGTGCGGAAGCGCCTTTTTCAGCCCACCGCAGGTGCGACTCAAGCACTGCGCCCTCGGCTTTTCCGAATTTTAATTTCAGATCAAAATAGCCCCGGTATTTATATAAATCCGGGTTTGTTTCGTCATCGTTTCCGGTATACGCCCATAGTTTCGGCGCCAACTCGAAGCCCAGTCCGCTGTTTCTGTGAAAAAAGATGAAAATCGGTTTCAGGTATAAAAAATTGGTGCTACGGGACAAATCGCTGCCCTGGCCGTTGGATTCATGCTGATAGCCGGTTTGAAAAAAGACATGGGAGAATCCCATGCCGGAGAACAGGTTGGGGGAGAGGAAAAAGAACTCAGGCTTGTAGCTGGTATCATCAAATGGCTGAGAGTCAGATTCCAGATCCCAGAAGGAGGTCTGGGTATAGGCGATATGAAAACCCCTCAACCATGGATATTGTTTGGGCAGCCGCATTTTGGTGTTTAAAAAACGGTATTTCAGGCTGATCTGAAATTTGCTCTCTTCCGGATCAGCCCCTACCAAAAAATAAATCGGCTGATAGGCGGCCATGTTTTCCAGATAGGGCTGATAGAGATTGAATAGCTCGTCCACCGTCTGATACGGGGCCCTGGCCGCCGGCTCGGCAAAAACGGATTCGGTCGGCCCTTCGGTTTCACTTCCGAAAGCCGGGGGGACTGATACTAAAAATAAAAATCCTATAAAGGCCGGAAAGCTTATAAAAAAGACGGATCGCATGTCTTATTTATGCTAATTCAGACCAGTCAGGGCTGGGACATGGTTGCCGGTCCCTGAGGTCCGCTCATCGCCACAAGTATTGGGTAAAAAATGATTGCTTGTATAATCCAGCCGATAACACACACGCCGACAGCCCGCCATGTGCTGGTGTAATCCAGCGCCTGCCTGACGGCAATCACCATGGCCACCAGCATCCAGATGCCGGCAACAAGGAAGACCACCATTTGCAATGCAGGAATAATCCCAAGGACCCGAATAATCCCCGGGGAACTGGAAAATCCGATGGTGCGCAGCATCTCTCCCATATCCGCCTTGGTCTGGGGTTCAGGAAGCAGTTTAGTGCCGACGAGGTAGGTGATAAAAGCCCAGATAAACCAGCTGGCAAGGGCGACGATAAGACCGTAGACAAGGCCGCTTGCTCCGCCCCCTGAGAGGGTTCCGATGCCTGCTGCCAGGCTGGAAATCACAACCACGCCCAAGGCCTGGCCCAATGCCCCTTTGTCCGCCTCGACTTCTTCATAAATTTTCACATCCAGCTTGGCCGCCCCGATCATCCGTTGCACAAAATTTGTCATGGTAATCTCCTTTATAATTTTTGTTGTCGGCTGAACCCGGCCCCGATAATCCCTGGCCAGGAGTATCTGACGCTTATCGGCATCCGATAAGGCCTGCCATAAATGATGGCATCCGTAGCGCGCAGGCCTCTCTCGATGGCCGGACCGATCCCCTTGCCCATGTCGGTGATAATAAATCGCTTTTTCAGCGATTGGTCCGAAGGGGGAGGAGATTCTATTTTCACCCACCTTTCCAAGCAAAATTCATTTATAGATTTCAAGTAATACACCCATTATTATGCTGTCAAGGAAAATCTGTTGATAATTCAAGCAAACAGAAGCTCAAAACAGGTTAAAATCTGCCGATTTTTTCTGAAAGATGGATGTACTTGCCCTGTGCTCCATTTTCGGCCAACTTCAGGACAGCCGTAAATCTTGCCGGCGGCGGGGGGATTGGGGGATTGGGGACG
>NZ_JAWODO010000156.1:0-38006 GCF_046483245.1 Desulfosalsimonas sp.
TGGTCGATGAAAAAGCGCATGTGGTGGAAAACCGCTGCATCGGCTGCGGCCTGTGCGTGACCACCTGCCCCACGGACGCTATGGCCTTAAAGAAAAAATCCGAGGACAATCTCTACCTGCCCCCGGAATCCGGCATGGAAACCTATATGCGTATTGCCAAGGAGCGGGGCAAGATCTGATTTTTGCCTGAAAGGGGCTTTCTTCCCGCAAATCACGACTTTTATCGCAGGAGACGTGATAGCTGCAGCATTGGCATAATCAGCTTGTGCGGGTTTTCGCATGAGCCGGGTTGGGTGCGGTTTGTTTTTCTGCGGCTCGGTTTCGGCGATTGGGCCGGGACTTTGGCTGGAATTTTAAAAACTCGGGCTTATCGCCCTCAGACAGTTTAAAATTCCGGTCGCCAAAGCCCCGGCCCAATCTTTTGCCGAAACCGCGCCAATGCAGCCAAACAAACCACCCCCGCCCCTGCTCATGGCCAGCCCACTGGAAATATGTGCCAGCAACTGTTTTTTCCCCGGAAGGTTCTTTGAATTTGAATACCGATCCGAAGTTGATCGGCCAGGAGAGGTGTTTTTCGGGGTTATCGAGATTGGGAATGGTTTCCAAGGAAGCCCGAAGGGCGGGGGCGGGTTTTTGAAGCGACATTGATCTTTTTTGCGGAAAAATTCAGCCGATGCCGGAGCCGGAAAATTTCAAACTGTTTGAGGGCGAATGCCCGAGTTTGTAAATTTCGGCGAAGGCATTGGCTGAATCCGCAAAAACGATCCGGAGCGAAAAAACCGGCCCCGGCCGCAGGGCTTCCTTCCTCCAAGCCATCACTTTCATTTCCGGGAGCGTGACGACAACATCGGCATAATCAGCTTTTGCGGATTTTTGCATGCGCCTGGCTCGGAGGTGGTTTGTTTACCGGCCGGCCGTTTTTAGGTGGATTTCCTGTTCGGCTGAAAGCGGGCCTGCGATTTCAAAGGACGAATAGGTGGACAGGGTGATTTTGTCCACCAGGCAGGAAATCCGGTCCTTTGTCTGAAACGCCGCCATTTTTTCGGCCACGTCCCGGGTGTTAAACGCACCGGCATACAGGCCGATTGTCAGGTGCGGAACATAGGCCCTTGTCCGGTCTTCACAAAAGCTGTTGGTTAAAATCCGCCGGATTTGCGCCAGTCCGCCCTGGGTGTCAAAGACCTCCAGAAACGGCGCTGCTGCAAAACTGTTCATCCCGCCGATGCAAATCTCAAAGGGCTGTATGCGCGCCTGCCAAAGATCCTGCAGATGGTGCCGGAAGCTTTGGCTGCTGTAATCATCACTGAACCGCGGGCTATGGGTCAGAAAGCCGCACACCAGAAGGGTGACATGGGGCTGGCGGCAATAGGGGGAGAAAAGAAAGGGATCCATCCACGCCCTTGCCGCATCAAAGCGCGACTGGACCTGTGCATTGCAAATGCCCACGGTCCAGACCGCAAATTTTTCACGCCCTTTGTGCCACTGTCTGTAGTCGCGATTTTTTGTGGCCAGCGTGGTTTCATAAGACAGAAATTCGTTCAGGACTGCACTGGTTTGAATGTCCCTGTCCCTGACTTCTACAGGCATTTTTGTTTTCTTTATTTTTCTGTGATCACGTATTTGCGGCCGCCCGTGCAGATTTGCAGGCGGCCGTTTTCGTCTTCTTCCATGAGTGCGCACATCCGGATCATGGCCCGCTCGGCAAATCGGATGCACTCCTCGTTGTTTATGGCATAGAGCCGATCATCCTGGATATAAAGCGTTTCCGGATCGAGCAGGATCTCCCGGCCCGTATTGAGCACCAGCCAGATCCCGCTGTTTTCCTTTCGGATGTCAAATGCGAACAAGGCGGTGTCTTCATAGGGGAAATAGACCTTTTCCCAGATCCCGCCCTTGTCCTGGAGAACGAAATAGCCGTTTTCATCCCGGTCAATATGCCGGTGAAAATAGTCAATGATTTTCTTTTTCCGGAACCGGCCGCCGTCATTTCGCCACCACCCCTCGCTGTCGAGCCAGAACACGGCATCTTCCCTGGGGATCACCACAATGTTTGCAGGTTGGTCCATCTGATGCGTTTCTCTTTATTTGCCGCCTGGTTGAAAGTTTATTGCATCATATCTTAAAATCCATCCAGTGCAAAGCCGGAAACATCCGGAAACCAACAGTAACAGTATTTCTTTTTCCTGTGTTGCCAGGCCCGAAATCAAGCGGGTGGAATGGTTTGATGAAATTTTTTGATTATATTATAAATTGAGCTTCAAGGATATCCAAGATCGGCATTCGGTTTGTGAAGCGACATTTTCCGAAACCATTATCAATGAAAAATCGACAGACGCCATGCACAACCGGCCAAATAACAATGACAAGGCAACATGCCGGGATGCAAAGCGGTTTTCTTCAACCCACGAAAATCGGTTTAACTCATGTATAAGGACAACAGGACCTACCAAAAAGCGTTTATCATGGATATGGACGGTGTCGTTTACACCGGCTCACACCTGATTCCCGGTGCCGGCGAGTTTGTCGGCAAACTGCAGCAGGGCGGTCACAAATTCCTGTTTCTGACCAACAACTCCTACCACAAACCCTTGGAAATCAGGGATCGACTCATGGGCATGGGCATTGATGTCCCTGAGGATTGCTTCTATACCTCTGCCATGGCAACGGCCAGCTTTCTCCGCGTACAGCAGCCGGAAGGCTGCTCCGCTTACGTGATCGGCGGCCCGGGGATTGTCGACGAGCTTGCGGACGGGGGCATTACCATCACCTCTGAGAAGCCGGATTATGTGATTGTTGCAGAGACCGAGCAATACGATTACGCCAAAATCATTGAAGCAACCCTGCTGATCCAGGAGGGGGCCAAGTTTATCGCCACCAATCCGGATCTGACCGGACCCAGCCTAAGGGGACCGGTGCCCGCCTGCGGCGCCCTGGTTGCACCCATTGAACGCGTGACAGGTGTGGCCCCTTACTTTTTGGGAAAGCCCAACCCGGCCATGATGTTCTGGGCCCGGAAGAAACTGGGCGTGCATTCGGCCAATTGCTTCATGATCGGCGATCGGATGGACACCGACATTGTGGGGGGCCTGGAATCCGGAATGACCACATGCCTGGTTCTCAGCGGGGTGACCAGCCGGGAGACCATGAACCGCTTCCCTTATCAGCCTGACTATGTATTTGAAAACCTCGGGGAAATCGATCCCGGGGCCATCCTGGCAAGAAGAGACCGGGTGGAAAACGCCATGTCCTCTTGCTGAGGAAAAGATTCTTTTTGCAGCCATGATGATACTTGTGCTGCCAACAAAAGTCCCGGTCCGGATGCATTGACGGTGATGGTTGAATTCGCAAAAAAAAAAGGCAAATAAAGAAGGGGGGAATATGCAAGCCGCATTGAAAAACAAAACAGCTATCGTAACCGGTGCATCCCGGGGCATTGGAAGGGCAATTGCTTTGAAACTCGGCCAATCCGGCGCCTCGGTGGTGGTCAATTATGCCCGCAATGCAAAAGCGGCCGGCGAAGTGGTCTCGCAGATCATCGAAAGCGGCGGGCAGGCTGTTTCTGTACGGGCGGACATGCAAAAGATCAGCCAGATCAACGCATTGTTTGACGCCGCCGAGCAGCATTTCGGTTCCATTGACATTCTGGTCAACAATGCCGGCATTGCGTTGTTTAAAAAAATTGCCGACATCACTGAAAAGGAATTTGACGATAGTTTTGCCTTAAACGTCAAGGGCCTTTTTTTTGCCTGCCAGCAGGCGGCCAAAAGAATGGCTGACGGCGGAAAGATTATCAATATCTCCTCGTCCGTGACAAAGATGATGCTGCCTGATTACGGTGTCTATGCCGCCACCAAGGGGGCTGTGGAGCAGATCACCAAAGTGCTGGCAAAGGAACTCGGCCACAGAAAAATCGCGGTCAATGCCATCTCGCCCGGGCCAGTGGACACGGAACTGTTCAGGCAGGGCAAGACAGAACAACAAATACAAAATCTGGCGGATATGGCTGCATTCGGGCGCATCGGCACCCCCGGCGATATTGCCGGTGCCGTGGTTCTTCTGGTCAGCGGCGAAGCCGGCTGGATCAGCGGACAGAACCTTTGTGTCAACGGAGGTTTTGCGGCGTGAACCGCAGGGGGGATGGCTGACGCGGCAGGCTTTGGCGCATAAAAAACCGGGGCAGGGACCTTCCGGCCCGCTGCCCCGGTTTAAGGGGGGGATGAGAGATAAATATTTGTTAGCGCAATCAGCAGGAGCAGCCCGAGGAGCAGTCACAGCCGCCGGTGTCGCATCCGGGCTGCATCTGCTGGGTCGGCTCGTCATTGATGGCCTTTACCTCGATTTCAAAGTTCAAATTCTGGCCGGCCAGGGGATGGTTCAGGTCCACCACCACCTTCTCGTCGTCGGCCTCGGCGATTTTGGCCGGGATCTGCTGGCCGTCCGGGGTCTGCAGGCCGATGACATCGCCCACCTGGGGGTTCATCTCCGGGGGCACTTCCTCCCGGGAGAAAGTGTGCAGCTGTTCTTCATCCCGGTGGCCATAAGCCTGGTCCGGCTCCAGGGTAAAGGACTTTGTTTCATTCAAGCCCATGCCCAGCAGGGCCTGTTCAAAGCCCTGGATTACCTGGCCTGCACCCACCATGACCTCCATGGGCTGGCTCTCATCGCTGGTATCAAAAACTTCGCCGCTATCCAGGGTTCCTTTGTAATTAACGGTGACAAACTTGCCGTTTTCAACTTTCTGCATAAAAAACTCCTTTGGTTAAATTGATTTTGTTCAATTTACACTAGGGATGAAAACGCACAAGTCAAGTTTTTTTTATGGGTTTTCAGTCCTCCGGAACGGGCTGGGAGGCCAGTTCCCGACTGCCGCCATAGGTTCTGCGCGGCGGGGATTCGGGCACTATTCCGCTGACATCCCCGTTTTCCAGGGCCTTGCTGAAGCGGTAGCCGAGCATTGCAACCACGCGGTGGTATTTTTCCATGATCTGTTCGTGGCTGTCTCCGGGCACATCCACCACCGCGTAGCGATAGCTTTCCGGATTGTGCTTGAAATCCGACAAATGTGCGTTTTCATGGATTAGGTTGCGGATGTTGACCTCGGGATATTTTATCCGTATTTCCGCAAATGCACTCTGGGTGGGGGTCTGCAGTATCCGGGCGTCACGGAAAAGATGCAGTTCAAAATTGTAGCAGGCCGCATGGGTCATCTTGCGTGTTTTGACTGGCTCGGGCCTTTGGCCCGTAGCCACGTCGCAGAGCATGTGCAGGGGATCTGTACCGGTGACCGATTCGATGGTCTTGGCAAACTGAAAGGCAATGCGGCTGTTGACCTCGATGATGCCAAATTTCTGTTTTTCCTGGTCTGCCCGCAGCTCCACGTTGAAAAAGCTGTTGTTAATGCCCAGGGCCGGGATCAGCTTTTTGAGGGCTGTTTCGATTTTGTCCTGCAGGTCCGGTTCAAACCGGTGGGGGAAGGCATGATAGAAAAAGCTGTTGGTATCCGGGTGATAAACCGCCCGGGTGATGCCGAAAAAGGTCAATTCCCCTTCAAACACGTAGCCGTCCATGGTCACCTGGGTGCCGGAGACCAGCTCTTCGCACAAAAAATTGTTGCACGTGGCCGCGTTCAAGGCGTTGTGATAAGCCGGGTCAATGGCCAGGGCATTTAGGTAATACTGGTTGAACCGGGCAATATCAATGCTTTCCCGCGCCATGTAATATTCAAGCTCACCTGTCTGCTCCACCTTGTGAGTGCCAAAGGAGATGTTGGCGCGCACGGGTTTGATGAAAAACGGAAACGACAGCCGGGACGGGCTGCGCAGATAGTCCAGGGCCAGGGCATAAGCCGGGGTGTGTTCCGGGATGATATCGCGCTGGATGCGCCGGCACAGGTACTTGTTCTGGGTGTTGATCACCGCGTTGACCGGCGCGAAACGGTGGCCGGTTTCCTGGGCGATAATGGCGGCAAACACGGCTGAGGAGTCATGGGTTCCCACAATGCCGTCATACATTTTCGGGTTGTTTCTGATCCGTTCAATGGTCTGCTCGAGGTACGGCCGCACGCCGAACTGGAGGATTTTTTCTGCTGTTTCAATGGTTAGATCATATTTGTCCTGGCGGGCAAAGCTTTGCTCCACCACGTCAATATCACTGGCATCGCACAGAAACAGGATTTTTTTCATGACGGGACCTCCATATCTTCTATGTTTTAAAATGGTTGCCTGTATTACCGCAATGAAGTGTACCCGCCGCAGTAAACCACAGGGGCATGCAGCCGGTTTTTTTGTTTCAGGCGAAAAAACAGGATGGGTCCGCCCGGGTGAGAAAAACGGGCAGAATAGGGTTTATTAGCCCGGCCCCAGGGGTGAGTCCGGCGACCACTGGCTGGTGTCGACCTTTCCGGATACGGGCTTTCCGTCCTTGAATACCAGATAAATCTGGTCCAGGGAACCCAGGACCTCGATATCGTCTATGGGGTTTTGGTTGACCACGATGCAGTCGGCCAGTTTTCCGGGTGTCAGGGATCCGGCCCGGTTTTCCAGTCCCAGGGCTTTTGCGGCGCGGCTGGTGGCGGCGATAATGGCTTCCATGGGATTCATAAGCCCGTTTTTGACGTACTGGATGAGCTCCATGGCGTTTTTGCCGTGAAAGTTGTACGGCGTGCCCGCATCGGTTCCCATGATTACGCTGACGCCTGCGGCAATGGCCCGGTGCAGGTTTTCCAGCCGGATGCGGGCAACATCGTTGGCCTTGTCAGACATGAATCTGGGAATCTGCTGGCAGATTTCTTCGGAATCGTTGTTGCACATCCAGTAATTGGAACTCAGGGTGGAAATGAGATAAACCCCGGAGTCCGCCATCATTTTGAGGGCTTCCGCATCTGCCAGGGTGCCGTGTTCAATGGTGCGCACCCCGGCGCGCACGGCGTTTTTGATCCCCTGGGCTCCGTGGGCATGGGCGGCGGTGTGCTTGCCGGCCTTCTGACCTTCATTGACCACAGCCCGTATTTCATCAACATCGAGCTGGGCTGCGCCGGGTATGCCGCCCGGATTCATGATGGCACCCGTGGCCATGACCTTGAGCACGTCAGCGCCTTCCTTGATCTGCTCTCTGGCGGCCCTGCGGTTTTCATCCACGCCGTCCGCCTCCCGGTACAGGCCCTTGAAATATTCGCTGCCGGCGGACAGCATGCAGATGATTTTGCCCGAGGCCAGGATGCGCGGGCCGGGAATCAGCCCTTCCTCAACAGCCCTTTTTACTGCAATGTCAATGTAATTTGCAGAGCCTGCGTTTCTCACCGTGGTGATGCCGGACCTGAGGGTGTTGGCCATTTCCCGGGCGGCCCGCAGGGTTCTGAGCTTGTCCTCCACCAGGCTTTCATGGCAGGTGTCGGCCATGCCGTGCATGTCCAGGTGAATATGGGCGTCAATCAACCCGGGCATGACAAATTTGCCAGACAGGTCATGGCGCACCGCATCTTCCGGGATATTCACCTGCCCCTTGGGGCCGGCTGCAGCAATTTGGTTGTGTTCAAACACCAGCACGGCATCCGGCAGGCATTGTCCCAGCCCGTCAATCAGGGTCATTTTTTCCAGTACCGTATGCATCCCGGCTCCTTGTGCAAAATCATGCCCGGCGCGGACAATCTGGAATATCCATGCCGGGCATGGCGGTTTTTTTAGGGTAACGGCTGTTTTATCCGATCATCTCCTTGTCAAGGCCAGATTTTGAACGATTTTCATTAGTATCAGTAAGATAAGCAGAAGTCAAGTCTTGTCAAGACCTGGATATCTTTGATTTGAAATTTGTGTTTTCTACTTGTAAAAAGATTGTTTTAACCCGCAGTGAAAGGATGTTTGGTTCATGCCGTATCTTAACCGGGGCAATCCCCGTCTGTATTACGAGGATAAAGGAGCCGGCGAGCCGGTGATTGCCGTGGCCGGGCTCATGGAAAACACCGCCTCGTTTACCTCCCCGGTGCCCGGCTTTTGGAGTATGCGGATATCGGCCACATGACTGCCATTGAAGCCCCGGGTCGCCTGGCATCGGATGTGCTGGATTTTTTGTGCAGCCCGGCCTGATTTTTCAGGGTTTCAAAAAGCCGATACCGGTGTATTCGGGCCATCGTGCATCAGGTCCATGAGTTCCTGCTCGGACACATCGGTCCAGAGTTCGTAGGCCTCGGCAACGGCAAAGGATCTGCCGGAGCGGAGATTTGCGCAATAGAGGCGGTCCACCATTTCCGCGGCCGCCTCTGCGGCTTGGCGATGGGCCGTTGGCACGGCCACGACCACCTGCCGGGCGCCGGCGCTTTTCACCGCGTCAATGGCGCAAAACATTGTAAAGCCTGAGGCCAGCCCGTCGTCGACTATGATTGCGCTCCGATTCGAAAGATCCGGAAAGGGCAGCTGTCCGCGAAGTGTGCGGCTCCGGCGCCTGACCTTTTCCTTTGTTTCGGCAATCCCTTCTTTCATCTGCTGGTTTGTCAGGTTCAGCCGGGCCAGCAGCATTTCATTTAACCGCATGCTGCCGTCAAAGGCAATGGCCCCGTAGCCGGCCTCGGTGTTCCACGGCAGGGTGATCTTGCTGACCACGGCCACGTCAAAGGCCGCCTCCAGTTTCTGCGCAACCGCCTGCCCCACCGGCACGCCGCCTGCGGGAATTGCCAGCACAATGGCATCGGGCCAAGTCTCCTGTTTGAGCATTTGCGCCAGCACCTGCCCGGCGTGCTGCCGGCTGCGGAACACCAGTCGTTTTTCCGCAAGCTCGGGCAGGGAAATGATTTTCTCTGTCATGGGCACTCCTGTTTGTCGGTCAAAAGAGTTGTTTCCGGATTTGAAAAATCAGCCCGCCATGTACATGTTTATGACCACAGGCAAAATATGGCCTGCAAACCTGTTTTTTGCAAACACCCGTCTCAAGGAGGAAGGAAATGAAAAAATCGCTTCAGATCATTTGCTGTGCTGTTGTTTTTGTGCTCGGGTCCCTGTCTTTGGTTCACGCCCACTGCGAGATTCCCTGCGGCATCTATGATGATCCGGCCAGAATCGAGCTGATGCGTGAGCATATCACCACCATTGAACGCTCCATGGATCAGATCCACGTCCTTTCAAAGGATATGAAAAACGGCGACGTGGCTCATCACAACCAGATGGTGCGCTGGGTGACCAACAAGGAAGACCATGCAGGCAAGCTCCAGCACATTGTTTCCCAGTATTTCATGACCCAGCGCATTTCTGCAGATGATGAAAAATACGCGGAAAAAATTTCGGTTCTCCACCAGATCCTGGTCGAGGCCATGAAATGCAAGCAGACCGTTGATACCGGCCATGTGGAAAAATTGCGCGACCTGGTGGACCGGTTTGAAACCCTTTATTTCAAATAGCCGGTACCAGGCCGGCATCGGCCACATGGGTTTTGTATTCGTCCGGATCCGGGATGCGTCCCAGAATGGCAGACACGGCCGCAAGCTCGGCTGAACCCAGATAGACCTGGCAGTTATTTCCCATGCGGTGGGGAAAGTTCCGGGTGGAGGTGGAAACCACCACTGCATTGTC
Organism: Desulfosalsimonas sp.; assembly: GCF_046483245.1. GTDB lineage: Bacteria > Desulfobacterota > Desulfobacteria > Desulfobacterales > Desulfosalsimonadaceae > Desulfosalsimonas. The sequence continues at coordinate 9,558 of NZ_JAWODO010000156.1, forward strand.
TGCCACCCGGGCTTGGTTGCCCATGCACAAAGAGCAGCCCGGCACTTCCATGCGGGCCCCGGCCCGGCCGTAAGTGTAAAACCACCCCTGCTGCCGCAGGTGGCGGGCGGCCAGCCGGGTGGGCGGGGCTATCCACAGGCGCACGGGCACGGCCCCGCCGGTGTTTTCAAGGATTTTGCCCGCGTTTTCCATCTGGGAAATATCGGTCATGCACGAGCCGATAAAGACCTCGTCTATAGGTGTGCCCGCGATTTGGGAAAGCTGGCGCACGTCATCGGGGTCATTGGGACAGGCCGCGATGGGCTCGGTAATCCGGCTCAGATCCACTTCCAGCTCAGCCGCGTATTGGGCGTCTGGGTCAGCGCGCAGAAGCTGGGGATCATTTAACCAGGCCCGCATTTTTTCCATGCGGGCCTCGATGGTTTGGCGGTCGCCATAGCCTTCCCGGACCAGCAGGGACAAAATTTCGATGTTCTGTTTGAGAATTTCTGCCACCGGCTTTTCATCCAGGCCGATCACGGCTGCCGCAGCCGAGCGTTCGGCTGCGGCATTGGTCAGCTCATAGGCGGCGGTCACCGGCAGGTGAGACAAGCCTTCCATTTCCATGATCCGGCCGGAAAACACGTTTTTTTTGCCGGATTTTTCCTTTGTGAGCAGTCCCTGCTCCATGGCCGCGTAGGGCACGGCATTGACCACGTCCCGGATGGTGAGCCCTTGTGCCGGTGTTCCGGTAAAGCGCACCCGCACGGACTCGGGCATGTCCAGAGGCATAAACCCGATGGCCGCGGCAAAGGCCACCAGCCCGGAGCCGGCCGGAAAGCTTATGCCAAGGGGAAACCGGGTGTGGGAGTCACCGCCCGTGCCCACGGTGTCTGGCAGCAGCATGCGGTTTAACCACGAATGGATGATCCCGTCTCCCGGGTGCAGGGCCACGCCCTTGCGCTGCTTGATAAATTCATGCAGGCTTTCCTGCATTTCAATGTCCACGCTCCTGGGGTAGGCTGCAGTGTGACAAAAGGATTGCATCACCAGATCTGCGTTAAACTGCAGACAGGCCAGTTCCTTTAGCTCATCGCGGGTCATGGGCCCGGTGGTGTCCTGGGAGCCCACGGTGGTCATTTTGGGCTCGCAGTATTGGCCCGGCCGCACGCCGTTTTCCCCGCAGGCCCGGCCCACCATTTTCTGGGCCAGTGTGTAGCCGCGGGGGCTTTTTTCAGGCTGCACCGGCCGGCAAAAGATTTCCGAAGACCCCAGGGCCAAGCGGTTTCGGGTTTTGTCCGTGAGGGTGCGGCCGATGATCAGGGGGATGCGCCCGCCGGCCCGGACGTCGTCGAGTATGGTGGCGGGCTTGAGGGTAAATTCTGCCACTGTTTTGCCGGTTTTTGCGTTTTCAATCACCCCGTTATGGGGCCGGATCACCAGCACATCGCCGTTTTGGATCCCGGATACGTCGCATTCAACAGGCAGGGCTCCGGCATCTTCCAGGGAGGTGAAAAAGATCGGTGCGATCTTGCCGCCGATGACCACCCCGCCCCGGCGCTTGTTGGGCACGTGCGGGATGTCGTCTCCGATATGCCACAAAAGCGAGTTGGCAGCTGATTTGCGTGATGAGCCCGTGCCCACCACATCGCCCACAAATGCCAGGGGATGGCCTTTTTGCCGGAGTTCGGCCATGGTCTCCAGGGGTTTTTCAATGCGGTTTCTGAGCATGGCCGTGGCATGCAAGGGAATATCCGGCCGGCTCCAGGCCTCTGAGGCAGGGGAGAAATCATCGGTGTTGATCTCTCCGTCCACCTTGAAGGCCGTCACCGTGATGGTTTCCGGCACTTTCGGAGCGCGCAGAAACCATTCGGCCTCGGCCCAGCCGTCAATGACCCGCCGGGCCTGGTTGTTGACTGCGGATTTTTCAAACACCTTTTCAAAGGCGTCAAAAATCAGGATCGTGGCCGCCAGTGCGTCTGCGGCTTTTGCGCACAGCCTCGGGTCATCGAGGAGCTCAATTAAGGGGTCAATGTTAAAGCCTCCGCCCATGGTGCCAAGCAGATACACGGCCTGCTCCGGGGACACCATTGGCGAGGATTTTTCTCCACGGGTAAGGGTGGCCAGAAAATCGGCCTTGATTTTGGCGGCCTCATCGACGCCGGCCGGCACCCGGTCGGCAATCAGGTCATAGACAAATCCGGGGTCGGCATCTTGCGGATTTTGCAAAAGTTCGGTCAAAGCCGCTGTCTGCCGGGCATCCAACGGCTTTGGCGGTATGCCCAGGGCGTTTCTCTCCTGCTGATGTGCGAGATAGTCGTTTATCATGCTGTTTTCATTTTCCGTTTTGTCATTCATTCAATGCGGCTTCCTGCGGCATATCCCTTGTGAACGGCGTCAAAGGCCATGCCGATGTTTTCGGCATCCCCGGCAATGCTAAAGGCAATGCCCATATCCCTGAGCCGGTCTGCCAGGGCGTTGTCAGACTTGGCCCCGACGCAGAGCACAACCGTGTCTGCTTCAATTTCCGTGGCCTGGCCCTCCTGCTGCTCGACCCGGATGCCGGTTTTGGTGATTTCCAGGGCCCGGGTGGCGGTCATGGGCTGGATGCCGAACCTGGAGACATCCTGCATCATGCCCCAGCGGGTGGTTTTGCCAAAATCCTTTCCGATTTTGTCCATCATTTCAAGAAGGGTGACTTCCTTGGTGCCCTTAACGCAGTACTCGTAAAGGGTGTCTGCGTCTTCAGCCCGGTTGATGAGCAGAAATTTCAGGGTTTCTCCGTCCAGGGTGCCTTTTTCCGCCAGAAACAGGGCGGTTTCCACGCCCACGGCACCGCCGCCGACCACCACAACACGTTTTCCCGTATACACCTTGCCGGCCAGCACGTCCCAGGCCTGTACCACGTGACCCAGTTCCACGCCGGCAATGGGCGGGGTCATGGGTTCGGCGCCGGTGGCCAGCACCACGTGATCCGGTTTCTGCTGCTCAATCAAAGCTGTGTCCACGGCCGTGTCCAGGTGCACTTCGATGTTGCGGCAACGGATCTGCTGTTCCAGGTCCCTTGCCAGCTGGGCGAACTCGCCTCTGCCCGGAGGTGCGGCCGCAAGGTAGAGCTGGCCGCCCAGGCGGCCGGATTTTTCATACAATGCCACCAAATGGCCCCGGTCTGCCGCGGCAATGGCCGCGTTCATGCCCGCGGCCCCGCCGCCGATGACCATGACCTTTTTGGGCTTGTCTGCGGGTTTGACCGCGGCTTCGTGCTCATGGCCGGCCAGGGGGTTGCAGAGGCATTCCACGTGTTTTAGCTGAAACAGGTTGTCAAAGCAGCCCTGGGCGCAGGCCACGCAGTGAACGATCTGGTTTTCTTTTCCCTGTTTGGCTTTCTGCGGCAGGTTGGGATCGGCGATCAGGCTGCGGCCCATGGCCACCATGTCGCACATGCCGTCTGCGATCATGTCCCTTGCCGTGTGCGGGTCGTTGATGCGGTGGCTGGCGATCACGGGCACGTTCACGGCCTCCTTGATGCCCCGGGAAAGATAGGCAAACGCCCCCCTGGGCACGGCCGTGGTGATCTGGGGCACCCGGGCCTCGTGCCAGCCCACGTTTATGCACAGGGCATCGACCCCGGCCCGGGTGACCAGGGCTTTTGCATATTCGCGCAGTTCATCTCTGCCCTGGCCTTCGGGCATGAAGTCATTGCCGTTCATGCGCACGATCAGAGGGAAATTCGGGCCCACCTGTTTGCGGATGGCGCGCATCACCTCGATGCCGAACCGGATACGGTTTTCAAAGCTGCCGCCGTATTCATCCTCGCGCTTGTTGGTCAAAGGCGAGAGAAATTCGCTGATGAGATAGCCTGTTCCGTGAAGCACCTCCACGGCGTCAAACCCGGCTTCTTTGACCCGCCTGGCGGCCTGGGTGAAGTTGTCCACGATCTGCTTGATTTCCGGGATTTCAAGGGCGCGCGGGGTTTCCCGGGTCATCCGGGAAGCCACTGCGGACGGGGCCACCGGCTGCTGGCCGTTTAGGAAAAACGACATGTTGTAGCGGCCCGCGTGGTTGAGCTGGACTGCGCTTTTGGCCCCGTTTTCCTTGATCACGTCAGCGAGTTTGGTCAGCCCGGGCACGAATTCGTCCTTGTGGGCCCCGATGTTTAAGGAGTTTCCGGACAGCTCGTCCACCGTGGCGTAGCCCACACAGATCATGCCGGCCCCGCCTTTGGCGCGCTGCCGGTAAAACGCCAGGATCTGTTCGGTTACCTGGAAATTGTCGGCCATGCCAAGGTGCATGGCCGGAAGATAGATCCGGTTGTCCACCTGCATGTGGTTGATGGAAACCGGGTTAAACAGCGGGTCCTGTATCATTGTTCCCCCTTTGGTTGAAATTGGGTTTAAAAAAAAATTCCTTACTTCTGCGGTGCAGGCGAGGAAAAAAGCCGTTTGTCTCTAGGGTTGCCGGATCTCTGCGATCAGGGTTTCGATATGATCGACGGCATTTGTCACATAAGTGTCATGTCCTGTGACCCGGGCCAGGATGCCTCCGCCTTCAAACAGTGACAGAATCAGTCCGGCGGTGCGTTGTGCATCGGTCTCCGGCCGGATTTCCCCGGTTTCAATTCCCCGGCTGATCAGACCGGCCAGGCGGTTTTTCAGTAAACCAATGGTTTCGGCCACGCGCCGGCAAAGGGCCGGGTGCGTGTCGTCTGCCTCGGTGGCCGTGTTGACGATGGGACATCCCCCGTAGGCACAGGTATGGGCGTAGAGCTTGCGAAAGACCGCCGGGCAGGCTGCAAGTTTTTCCCCCGGGGTGTGGGCCCGGGCCAGTTCACGGGCGAAAATCCGGTTGAGCAATGCTGCGTGATAGTCATAGACCGCCAGTATCAGCTCATCCTTGTTTTTGAAATTGCCGTAAATGCCGCCCTTGGTCAGGCCGGTGGCCTGGGTGAGTTCGGCAATGGAGGTGCCTGCAGCCCCCTTTTTGTTGATCAGGGGCGCGGCTTTTTCAATGATGCGGCGCCGGGTGCGCTCGGATTTGCCATACCTGTTGGTTTCCATGCCCCTTTTACTAATACCGGTCGGTATATTTTGTCAATGCGCAATCCGGTCCTTTATGTCAGCAGGGGCTTTTTTCCGGGGCGGTAATGTGGTAAGAAGATTTTATTCACATCCCGGACAGATCCCGGACAGGGGGTGGGGAAATACTGCGGCAAAAGGAGGCGTTTTTGGAAAAAGGATATATCCAGGTTTATACCGGCAATGGCAAGCAAAAGATCACCGCAGCCCTGGGCCTGGCCCTGCGCGCGGCCGGCTCCGGGCTCAGGGTTTACATCGCCAAGTTCATGGAAAAGGGCCACTGCAGTGAAATTCGGGCCCTGGAGCGGCTGTCTGACCGGATTGCCGTGGAGCAGTTCGGTACGGGCTGTTCTGTGCGGGGCAAGCCTGATCCGGCGGATTTTGAGGCCGCCAGAAAGGGACTGGCCGCGGCCAGGCAGGCCATGCTTTCCGGCGGCTATGACATGGTGGTGCTCGAAGAGGCCAATGTGGCTTATGAAAGCAAAATTATTTCAGAGCAGGATCTCATGGATTTTGTATCCGCCAAACCTGACGGGGTGGAGCTTGTGCTCACCGGCCGCGGCGGGGCCCCGGCGGTTTTGGAGCGGGCCGATCTGATCACTGAAATAAAGCTGGTGCGCCACTATTTTGAGCAGGGCGTGGGCACGCGAACCGGAATCGAGAGCTGAGCAAATGGACGGCAGAGAAATTCATCTTGTCCTGGGCGGCTGTAGAAGCGGCAAAAGCAGCCACGCCCTGGCCCTGGCAGATGCCCGGACCGGGGAGAAAAACATTTTCGTGGCTACGTGCATGCCGGCAGACGATGAAATGCAGGCCCGGGTGGTGCGCCATCAGCAGGAGCGGGACCCCAAATGGCAGACCGTGGAAGAGCCCCTGGAGCTGGCCCGGGTGATCCGGGAGCACGGCAGTGACGGGGGCGCGGACGTGATCCTGGTGGATTGCCTGACCCTCTGGGTTTCAAACCTCATGGCCCGTTGTGAGGACGATGACATGGTCATGGAACAGGTGCGGGATCTGGGCCGCGCCTTGGGCGATGCCCTCTGTCCGGTTTTTCTGGTCTCAAACGAGGTGGGCGCCGGTATTGTGCCGGAAAATACCATGGCCCGGCGGTTTCGGGATCTGGCTGGCTTTGTCAATCAGCACGCGGCCCGGTGCGCCCGGCGGGTGACATGGATGGTGGCCGGTATTGCCGTGGAGATCAAGTAGTGCCGGGCATATCCGGCCACTGAAGCTCAAACCGGCGGGTTTTTCCGGGTTTCGGGCCGGCCTCATCCGGCAGAAAGGTGCGTTCCCAGAACTGCAGCCGGTTGTTTTTCTCCAGGATAAGAGCCGAGGAACACCGGGTCCCGTAATCGGGGCTGACAACAAAGACCGGTGAAAGGGTCCGCTCCCAGTCTTTGCCTACGCCCGTGTCCGGCAGGTGCTCGTCTGCCGCGGGCCTGGGATCGTAGAGCAGGTCCAGCACCGCGTGGGGCTCGATAACCGGGCTGGCGTCGATCAGGGCGGCGAGTTTCTGCTTCATGGTGCTGACCTTGGGCCAGGGGGTGTCGAGCAGGTGGTTGCTGATGCCGTGGATGCCTCTCCCGAGCCGGACAATGCCGTTGTTTTTGTTGGAATACCACCATATCTCATTAAGCCGTCCCGCCAGCAGGTTAAACCCGCAATACTGATCCCGCTGCTTTTCCACTTCGGCAAGATAGCTCTCAGGCCTCCGGTCTCCGGCCAGAAAGTCTTTGACCAGCTGCCCCCTGGATTTGCCCCAGGGGGTCATGGCAGACGTATCCCGGTAATTGGTCACCGCCGCGATCCTGCCGCCGGGGGTGACCCCTAGCCATGTGCCCCGGCTTTGCAGGTCCCGGCCGGCCAGGACATGGGGGTGATCCTCCCAGAAATCCAGGGCCGCGGTGGGCCGGTTGTAGAATTCATCCCGGTTGGCCGCGATAATCAGCGGGTAATCCGGGTGGGCGTTTATGGCGATGACAATGAGGCACATGGCAGGCTCGGCTTTTTTGTTTCTGCTTGTATTTGCGGCGGAAATCTGATAATAATACCGTTTTATAAAATTAACAATAAAATAAGCGGGTTTGTGCCTGTTTTACCCTATCCCGGATTGCGGGATATCCAACAGGATACCAACGTGGATACAATAGCAATGAGGAGGCGGATATGCAAGAGGTGGTGATCGTCAGCGGCGCCCGAACCCCGGTGGGAGCATTCGGCGGATCGCTCAAGGATGTTACGGCAGTTGAACTGGGCAGCCTCGCGATAAAGGAAGCAGTGAAACGCGCCGGGCTGAAGCCGGCATTAAGCGATGAAATGAAAGACGGAGCCCCCGATCCGTTCAAGGGTCAGGGCCCGGTGGAGATGGAAGCCGCCGGCGCTCAGTGGGATGATAATGCCCGGGAAGTGGCATTTAACGAAGTGATCATGGGAAATGTCCTCCTGGCCGGCCAGGGTCAGAACCCGGCGCGCCAGGCCATGATCCGCGCGGGAATGCCCAAGGAAACCCCGGGATACACCATCAACAAGGTCTGCGCCTCCGGGTTAAAGGCCATTGCCATAGGCGCTTCATCGATTATGTGCGGCGAGGCCGACGCCATTGTGGCCGGCGGCCAGGAGAGCATGAGCTGTGCGCCCATGGCCCTTCCCAAGGCCCGGTGGGGACACCGCATGGAGGTCACCGGCAAGGGAGAAGTGATGGATTTGATGGTGTATGATGGTTTGTATGAAATTTTTTACGGCTATCACATGGGCGTGACCGCGGAAAATATCGTTGAAAAATACGGGATTTCCCGGCAGGAGCAGGATGAGTTGTCTGTTTTGAGCCACAACCGGGCCAGGGCGGCCATTTCCGACGGCACTTTTGCAAAGGAAATTGTGCCCGTAACCATCAAAACTCGTAAGGGAGACGTGGTGGTCGACACAGACGAGCGGCCCATGGAAACCAACATGGAAAAAATGGCCAAGCTCAAACCGGTGTTTAAAAAAGACGGGTCCGTGACTGCGGGCAACGCCTCGGGCGTCAATGACGGGGCTGCGGCAGTGGTGCTGATGAGCCGGCAAAAGGCCGAATCACTGGGCCTTGCCCCTCTTGCAAAAATCAAGGCATTTGCATCAGGCGGCGTGGATCCGGCCTACATGGGGCTGGGTCCCATTCCGGCCATCCGAAAGGTGCTGCGCCAAACCGGAATGAGCATTGATGACCTTGAGATTATTGAGCTAAACGAAGCCTTTGCGTCCCAGGCCCTGGCGTGCATGAAGGAGCTCGGTATTGACACCCAAAAGCCCAACCAGTACGGAAGCGGCATTTCCCTGGGCCATCCCATCGGATGTACCGGTGCCCGGCAGATGGTGACCGCCATTCACATGATGCGCGACAAGGGCGCCAAAAACGCCCTGATTTCCATGTGCATCGGCGGCGGCATGGGCATGGCGATGATTATTGAGCCATAGGCAAAACAGCATATTCCCACAAAGGCCACAGGAGTGGATCCATGACTATCATTGAATCGATCAGCAGAAAAATCGGAACACTTGTCATTTTCGGGGTGCCTGTGATTATCGGCGGTGGCATTGTTTATTATTTTGCCCAGAGCTTTCCGGCCATGTATGTCTTTGAGGTGGTGCTGCTGCTGGCTGCCCTCGGGTTTGTCAGCAAATTGTGATGGTTTTGCCGGTCACTGCAAAAATGCCGCATCCGGGTGTTTTTGCAGTGATTTTTTTGCCGCCTGCAACAGCACGACGCGTCTGAAGAAAAATAATTCAAAAAAAGTCTTTTTGTCTTTTTGTAAACACGGCGCCTGCCAAATCCAGCCAAGCCGTCTGCCATTGGCAATATCAGGATTGGTGCGGATTTCGGCCGGCCCTGACCAGGAGCTGAAATGAGCGAAATCCAGCAGCGCATCGATGGGATAAGCATCGACAGCGAGATGAAGCAGTCTTATCTCGATTATGCCATGAGCGTGATCATCGGCAGGGCCCTGCCTGATGTGCGCGATGGATTAAAACCGGTGCACCGGCGGATCCTGTTTGCCATGCGCGAGCTGCGCAATGACTGGAACAAGCCGTACAAGAAATCGGCCCGTATTGTGGGTGACGTCATTGGTAAGTACCATCCCCACGGCGATTCCGCGGTTTATGACGCTACCGTGCGCATGGCCCAGAAATTCACCCTGCGCTATCCCTTTGTCGACGGCCAGGGCAATTTCGGATCCGTGGACGGCGACCCCCCGGCGGCCATGCGTTACACGGAAGTGCGCATGACCCGGCTGGCCCACCAGATGCTCGAAGATATTGACAAGGAGACGGTGGACTGGCAGCTCAACTACGATGAAACACTAAACGAGCCCATGGTGCTGCCCGCCAAGGTGCCATCCTTGCTCTTAAACGGTTCATCGGGCATTGCCGTGGGAATGGCCACCAATATCCCGCCCCACAATCTAAACGAGCTGGCAGAGGCCATCAAGGCCTTGATTGACAACAGTGAGCTCAGCGTAAACGAGCTCATCGATTATCTGCCGGGTCCGGATTTTCCCACCGGCGGCATCATCTACGGCACCGAAGGCATCCGGCAGGCCTACCAGACCGGCCGGGGCAAGCTGCGCATCCGGGCGCGCATCGATATTGAACGGGACAAGAAGAACAACAGCGACATTATCATTGTCAAGGAGCTGCCTTACCAGGTCAACAAGGCGACTTTGATCGAGAAAATGGTGCATCTGGTAAAGGATCGCCAGATCGAGGGGGTTCGCTATATCCGGGACGAGTCCGACAAGGAGGGCATTCGGGTGGCCATTGCCCTTAAAAAAGACCAGGTGGCCGAAGTGGTGCTAAACCTGCTCTATAAACACACCCCACTGGAGAGCAACTTCGGCATCATTTTCCTGGCTGTGGTCAACCGGCGGCCCGAGCTGATGAATCTCAAGGAAATGCTTGAGCATTTCATCGTGCACCGCAAGGAAATCATCATCCGCCGGACCCGCTATGATCTGAAAAAGGCCGAGGCCCGGGCCCATATCCTGGAAGGCTTGATCATTGCCTTAGACAACATCGACGAAGTGGTGGCCCTGATCCGGGCGGCTGCATCGCCTGCGGAGGCCAAATCCCAGCTCATGGAGCGCTTTGCCCTGTCCGACGCCCAGTCCCAGGCGATTCTGGATATGCGCCTGCAGCGGCTGACCGGACTTGAACGCGACAAGATCAAGCAGGAGCACGTGGAAATCCTGCAGGCCATCGCCAGATACAGGGAAATTCTGTCCAGCGAACGGTTGGTTCTGCAGCTGATCAAGGATGAACTCACGGAAATCCAGCAGACATTCGGGGACAAGCGCCTGACAAAGATCGTGTCCGAAACCCGGGAAATCACCTTAGAGGACATGATCGTGCAGGAAGACATGGTGGTGACCATCACCACGGCCGGCTATATCAAGCGCAATCCCATTACCCTGTACCGAAAGCAGCACCGGGGCGGCAAGGGCAAGACCGGCATGGGCACCAAGGAAGAGGACCTGGTCTCGCACCTGTTTGTGGCCTCCACGCATCACACGTTTATGTTTTTCACCAACCAGGGCCGGGTTTACTGGTGCAAGGTCTATGACATTCCCCAGGGCGGGCGCACCAGCAAGGGCAAGGCCATTGTCAATCTGCTCAACTTTGTCCCGGACGAGCATCTGACCACGGTGCTTGCCGTGCCTGAATTTTGCCCTGGCAATTACGTGCTCATGGCCACCCGCCAGGGCGTGGTGAAAAAGACCGATATCATGGCGTTTTCCAGGCCCCGGGCCGGGGGCATCATCGCCATTAACCTGCCCGAGGGCGACGAGCTGATGGCCGCCCGGTTAACCGACGGCACCCGCCAGGTATTTTTGTGCACTTTGTTTGGCAAGTCGATTCGGTTTCCGGAAACCGACATCCGGGCTTCGGGCCGCATTTCCCGGGGAGTGCGGGGAATGCGTCTTGTCAGCGGCGACCGGCTGGTGGGCATGGAAGTGCTCACCTACGGCCAGACCCTTCTGACAGCAACGGAAAACGGCTACGGCAAGCGCACCTCCATTGACGAGTACCCGGTGCAGAAACGGGGCGGAAAGGGCGTGATCACCATCAAGACCAACGAGAGAAACGGCCGGGTGGTGACCATCCTGGTGGTCTCAGACGAAGACGAGATCATGCTGGTCACCGATGCCGGAAAGATCATCCGCCTGGCCATTGCCGATATATCAGTGATCAGCCGTAACACCCAGGGAGTCAAGCTCATTGACATTGAAGCCAGTGAGCGACTGGTAAGCGCCGCGCGGCTGGCCGAGCAGGAGGATGCGGAAGTCATTGAGGATGATGAGGCAGACGACGATACAGACGAAGGTTAAACAGATGACAAAGCCCCGGAGGAGGCTTAAATTATAGAATGAATGATGCGGAAAATGTGAAAATCGGAGTTGTGGGCGCCGGGAGCTGGGGCACGGCCATTGCCGGAATGCTCGGGGAAAAGGGCTACAAGCTCGACCTGTGGGCCTGGGAGCCCGAGGTCCGCGCCAGTATCACAGAAAAACGGGAAAACGATTTATTTTTGCCCGGGGTCAGATTATCGGAAAACATCCGGGTCTCCAATGACCTGGACAGCGTGGCCGGCGGCAAGGACTTGGTGGTTTTCGTGGTACCCTCCCACGTGATGCGGGAGGTGGCCGGCCGGGCGGCTCAAAGCCTGGCTGCGGACACGGTGCTGGTTTCGGCGGCCAAGGGCATTGAAAACAAAACCCACCTGACCATGACCGGGGTGCTGGCTGAAGTGCTGCCGGAACACAAGGACCGGGTGGCTGTTGTTTCCGGACCCAGTTTTGCCGCGGAAGTGGCCCGGGGACTGCCCACGGTGGTGGCCGCGGCCGCCCCGGACCCGGAGGTGGCGGCTTTTCTCCAGCAGGTTTTTTCGACCCCGTTTTTTCGGGTATACACCAATACTGATGTCACGGGCGTGCAGCTGGGCGGGGCGGTCAAAAACGTCATCGCCATTGCCTCGGGCATTGTTGACGGCCTGGAGCTGGGACTAAACAGCCGGGCGGCTTTGATCACCCGCGGGCTGACCGAAATCCGGCGGCTGGGCCTCAAGCTCGGGGCCAATCCGCACACGTTTGCGGGCTTAAGCGGGGTTGGCGATTTGGTGCTGACCTGCACCGGCACCTTGAGCCGCAACCACACAGTGGGCAAGATGATCGGGCAGGGAAAGAGCCTGGATGAGATTTTATCCAGCATGTCCATGGTGGCCGAAGGGGTCCGGACCGCCCGGTCGGTCTATAACCTGTCGAATAAAATCAACGTGGAAATGCCCATTGCCCATTCGGTCTACCAGGTACTCTACGAGTCGCTGAAACCCGGTGAGGCGGTATACCAGCTAATGACCCGGAGTCTGAAGTCAGAACTCGAGGACGTGGAATAGCAACGCCGGCAAACTGTTTGCGCCGGAAACCACAACGGATGGCATCATGGACCAGGACCCATCTCACAAGGGCGAAGGACATCGCAGCCGTCTGCGAAAGAAATTCCTGGACGCCGGGTTAAGCGGTTTTCATGACTACGAGGTGGTGGAACTGCTGCTGACCCTGGCCACGCCCCGCAAAGATTGCAAGCAGGCAGCCAAGGCGGCCATTGCCCGTTTTGAGACCCTGGCCGGGGTTCTGGATGCGCCGGTGGAAGCGTTGTGCCAAATCAAGGGCATCGGATCCAAAAATGTCTTCGGCATCAAGCTGGTGCCGGCCGTGGCCGAGCGCTACCTGGAGAAAAAAGTCAGCAACACCGACCCGGTGAGCAATGCATCCGCGCTGTTTGATTATCTGTACCAGAGCATGGCCGGCAGGGGCCGGGAATGCTTCAAGGTTTTGTTCCTGGATGCCAAAAACCGGGTGCAGGCCACGGAAATCTTGTTTGAAGGCACGCTGACCGCAGGGGCCGTCTATCCCCGGGAAGTGGTGAAACGGGCCCTGGAATACCGGGCTGCGGCCGTTATTTTTGCCCACAATCACCCTTCCGGGGACCCGGAGCCCTCGTCAGCAGACATGGCCATCACGCGCAGGCTGATTTTTGCCTGCCTGAGCATGAACATCACGGTCCATGAGCATTTGATTATCGGCGATCGCAGGTATTACAGTTTTGCCGACGCCGGTTACATCGCCAGCATGTGCCGGCAGTATGAACAGGAGCTGGCCAGGTTTACGGCAAATCCATGAATGATTTTTCAGATCGGCCGCAGTGCTTCGGCATTCTCGGGCAGGTATTTCCGGTGGGTGGAGACGGACTGCGCCACAGCCCGGAAGAATGCATGGCATGTTCGCACAAAACCGAATGCCTGAAAACCGCTGTTTCAGAAGACGGCGGCCTTCAGGTGGCCGAGGAAAAGCTGGACCGGGCCTGGCAGGCCCGCAGGATCGGCTTTTTTCAGCGCTGGGCCCGGAAGAAATCCATTCACCGGCAGAAAAAGGACCAGGGCGGTAAAACGCCCTGAAAACCGTGCAAGGAGGGAGATACCCATGTATTCCATCAAGGAACTGGACCTTCAGGGCAAACGCGTACTGGTGAGGGTGGATTTCAATGTTCCCTTAGATGAGCATCAAAACATCACCGATGACACCCGGATCAAGGCGGTGCTTCCCACGCTGCAGTATATCCTGGATCACCAGGGCCGGCTGGTGATCATGAGCCACATGGGCCGGCCCAAGGGAAAAGCCGTGGACAAGCTGAGCCTGGCGCCGGTGGCCAAGCGCCTGGGCCGGCTGCTGGAGCAGGAAGTGTTCATGGCCGAAGACTGTATTGGTGAAAACGTGGAAAACCAGGTCAACGGCCTGGAAGACGGCCAGGTGGCGCTGCTGGAAAACCTGCGGTTTTATCCCGGCGAGGAGGACAATGATCCGGAGTTTGCCCGGCAGCTGGCTGCCCTGGGCGATGTCTACATCAATGAGGCCTTTGCCGTATGCCACCGGGCCCACGCGTCAGTAGAAGCCATTGTAAGCCATTTTCCCGAGACCGCGGCCGGGTTTCTGCTGCTAAAGGAGATGAAGTACTTCAAGGATGCCATGGAAAAACCCCGGCGGCCCCTTGTGGCCATCATCGGCGGTGCCAAGGTGTCTTCGAAGTTCGGGGCCCTGGAAAACATGCTGCCGCGGGTCAACAAGTTTATCATCGGCGGAGCCATGGCCAATTCATTTTTGAAAAGCATGGGCTTTGCCTTGGGCCGGTCAAAGGTGGAAGAAGACTTGGTGGAGGCCGCGGGCGCACTTCACCAGCGGGCCCTTCGGGAGGGGGTCAAGTTCTACCTGCCCGTGGATGCGGTGGTGGCCCCGGAGCCCGGGCCCAATGTGGAGACCAAGATCGTTCCCATCCAGGAGATCCCGGAAAACTGGATGGCTCTGGATATCGGCCCGGCAACATCCCGGCTGTTTGATGAGGCCCTGTATAATGCCAAGACCATTGTGTGGAACGGCCCCATGGGCATGTTTGAAATCGATGCCTTCAGCCGGGGAACCATTTCCATGGTCTACAGCGTGGCCGATTCCTATGCCCTTTCCATCGTGGGCGGCGGGGATACGGACGTGGCCATCCATTCCACCGGCCAGACGGATCGGATTTCCTACATTTCCACGGGCGGCGGGGCATTTCTGCGCTTGCTGGAGGGAAAGCCCCTGCCGGGCGTCCAGGCCCTGGGCGGGTTGGAAATTCATGAATAAAGGTACGGTCGGCGTCTTTGAATCTTTGCGGAAACCGGCGGTTCATTTCGGACGCCTGGCCGGAAAACGGCTGCAAAAGATCGGTAGGCATGATAATTGCTTGACAATTTTGGAAAAAACAGTTAGTTTAGTATTTGGGTTTTTGCCTTCCACTTCCATTTGTTCTATAAAAGGAGATCAGATTCTTGTATTGGCGCACCCGGGAGGAACTCAGCCTTGAAAACCGGCTCCGGCGTTCTTATTACGAGCTGCTTCGCGATGAACTCGATCAGTTTATCATGGCCCATGCCCTGAAAGAATCTTACGAAAATTTCAAAAACAACAACGCTGCCTACCCCTTTGTTGAAAGAAAGGAGCTCAAGCCCCGGGCCCGGATTCCCAAGGAGGAGTTCAGCCTGCACAATTCCTTTCTGGTGATATTTGTCGAAGACACCATTCCCCAGGCCTACAAGAAATACATCCGGTTTTTTGACGTCAACAAAACCACCAAGACAAACCTTCTGCGTTCCAAGACCCTGTCGCTGGGACCGGATTTTGACCGGAGCCAGAAATTTCTGGACTCGGTGCATTTTTATCATTTTTTAAAAGAACTCCTGCCGGTGGATTATGCCCTGTTGATCCAGCGCGACATCAGCCATGCCAAAACCAAGCACCGCTACTATCTTTCCCATTTTCACGTGCGCATTGACTGGCCCATTTCCGAGGCCGCAGAGGATCTGGCCCGGTATTTGCGCTACATCTCCAAGGACGTGTATGAAAAGGGGGAGAAATACGCCGAGGACGTGCAGAAAAAGTTTTTTGAATATCACGCCCTGCCCGACATGATCGGGGGAAGGCGCACTGCGGCCAGTGTTGCGGCCCAGTACCTGCGGCGCCTGCCGTTTATCTCAACAGTGTATGTTTCCAGCAGCGAGTCGCGCTCCCTGTACCGTTATTGCGAGCAGGGGGTGTCACGGATGGTGCTCATGCGCCTGACCGTAGGGGAAATGGAGCAGGTGGCCGAGCGCAACAACATGCCGGTGCGGGAGTTGAAGCGTTTTTACATGCTGGATCAAAATGGCAGGGGCGGGATTTTCCTGTTTCGGGTCACCTATGGCCATACCGCACCGGCTCTGCCCCCGGAAGACGGCAAGCTCCGGGAAATCAAGCCCGAGCTTTTCTGGATCACGGTCAAGTTCCAGCATCTGCTGCCCCTGCCCGGGATCTGGGAGCATCCGCCCCTGCGGGTCAACCTGATCTATACCTGAGGGGGCTTAAGCAATCTGCTTGAGCATGGCGGTTTCGTCGCAGTCCGGAAACTTCACGCAATGGATACAGTCGGCCCATATCTTGATGGGCAGCTCTGTTTTGTCAATGACGATAAATCCGAATTTCTTGAAAAAATCCGGCCGATAGGTGAGGGTGAAAAGCTTTTTTATCTTGTATTGCCGCGCCTCTTCAAAGGCGGTTTCCAGAAGCCGGGTGCCGATATTTTTGCCCATGTATGGTTCCATCACGGCCAGGGAGCGGACTTCGGCCAGGTCCTCCCAGCAGAACTGCAGGGCGCAGCAACCCACAATCCGTCCGGCCTCCTCATCCTCATACACGTTGAAATCCCGCAGGTGGTCATACAGGCGGCTCAAGGGGCGGGCCAGCAGGTCCCCCTTGGCGCCGTAGTATTTGAGCAGGGCGTGAATGGACTTGATGTCGTCGATGGTGGCTTTGCGAATCATAGGCCCTGTTTAACGGTTGCGTAAAGGCAAATCAAGTGTTTTTATCACTCCCCCGGCCTGGCTTCCTTTTTGCTATCGGCCGCCGTCCGGGTTTTTCCTGATCCTTGCGGGCACGCCGCGGTTTCCGGATACCCGTTTTCCCGTAACCGGATCCATGCGCACCTGCTCAAGCGTATCCGGAAAATCAAAATACTGCAAGGGCTGGGTTTCTATCGCCTTTTCCATGAATTGTTTCCATATGGGCAGGGCCGCCCGGGCGCCGGTTTCATACGGGCCCAATGGGGCATAATCGTCTCTTCCCACCCATACCCCGGCTGTCAGGGCCGGAGAAAATCCAACAAACAGCGCGTCGCGGTACTGGTTGGTGGTGCCGGTTTTTCCGGCAAGTTCCCGGCCCAGATCCCTGGCCCGGCGTCCGGAGCCTTCCCGGATGACGCCCTTTAGCACATCAGTCATGATGGCTGCACTGGTGCGGGACATGGCCAGGTGTCTGCGGGGCTCTGATTCCCAGACAATCCGGTTGTCAGGGCCGATGATGCGGGTAATTCCGCCGGGTTCCACAAAACGGCCTTGATTGGGGAAAACCGTGTATGCGGAAGTCAGTTCCAGCAAGCTGAGCTCAAAGCTGCCCAGGGCCATGGACAAATACGGTGAAAGCGGGGATTGGATCCCCATTTTGCGGGCAAAGTCAATGGCCGCAGCCGGCCCGATATCCTGGAGCACCCGGACAACCGGGATGTTTTTGGAGGCCGTCACCGCCTTTCTCAAGGTAATTTCGCCGGCATAATCGCCGGAAAAATTTTCAGGCTGCCAGTCCGGGTGCCCCTTTGGCGCGGAAAACGCCATGGGCGCATCGAGCAGCAGGGTGTCCTGGTCATAGCCGTTTTCCAGGGCGCAGGCGTAAATGATGGGTTTAAAGGCCGAGCCTGGCTGCCTGCGGGCGGCAACCGCGCGGTTGAACTGGGTTTTTTGATAATCACGGCCGCCGGTCATGGCCCGGATTGCACCGGTTTGCACATCAATGGCCACAAGGGCGCCCTGGATCTGGTCCTTGTCATCTTTTTTTTCGGCAATGCGCGATGCCAGGGATGAAAGTCCGTCGGCAACGGCTTGGTCTGCGGCCTGCTGCAGCTCATATGAGAGAGTGGTTTGTACGGTGATTCCGCCCTTGTAGAGTAGATCTTCACCGATTGTATCCCGGAGCTGCTTTTTGATGTAGTCCACGAAATATGGGGCGCGCTGTGAGGCGGCGGCTTTTTTTCCCGGCGGCTGATAGGGGGTGTCAGCCGCTTTTTGAAACGCCTGTTTTGAGATGTTTCCGGTTTGGTGCATCATGGCAAGCACCAGATTGCGCCGCTCTATTGCCAGATCCGGGTTGACCAGGGGGGAATAGGTTGACGGCGCTTTGGGCAGTCCGGCGATCATGGCGCATTCGGCCAGGTCCAACTCGGATGCGGTCTTGGCAAAATAGGTGCGGGCGGCCATTTCCACCCCGTATGCCCCGCTGCCGAAATAGATCTGATTGAGATACAGCTCCAGGATCTCATCCTTGGTGTATCGGCGTTCGAGCTGGAGAGCCAGAAAGGCTTCCTTGAGCTTTCGTTCAAGGGATTTTTCCGGGGTCAGAAAAAGGGTTTTGGCCAGCTGCTGGGTAATGGTGCTGGCCCCCTGGGTCAAGGAGCCGGTTTTGATGTCATGGACAAGAGCCCGCAGGATTCCCTTGATGTCCAGGCCGCTGTGATCCCTGAACTGCCGGTCTTCGGTGGTCAGAAGGGCTGTTTCCAGGGCGTCGGGAACCTGCTCAAGAGGTACGGGCGAGCGTTTCCGGACATAGACTTCCGCCAGCAGAACCTGGTCAGCCGAGTAGATGCGCGAAACCGCAGACGGCGAAAAATCCTCCAAACCGCGGACTTCCGGCAGATCACTTCTGGCCGCCACCACCGCGGCCACGGTGGCCCCGCACACGGCAGCGGCCGCCGCCACCAGCATGATTTTCATCCACACGGATTGGACAATGGTTTTCAAAGCAGTATCACCTGTTGTTTTTCCCTTGACAGACCCTCGGTTATTCATATATTTGAAACAACAATAAAGGCGCGTAGCTCAGGTGGTAGAGCGCTACCCCGACACGGTAGAAGTCAGCAGTTCGAGTCTGCTCGCGCCTACCATTAAAATCAAGGGTTTGCGGCCAGATTCGGCCGCAAACCCTTTTTTTATTTCTTGCCGGCGGCAAAGGGGGCAAATCATGCCTTTGGCTGCCAATTGCTGATCTGACATCATTTGCCGCCCTGTGTCAACTGTAGAAAACCCTGTCACCCGATTGTGGATCTTTTCAATCTGCCGGTTGGATGAAACACCGGCAAAACGCTGAAAAAACCATTTGACGTGCAGGGTTGGTTTGTTCATACAGAAAATATGACAAAGCCAAACAAGTGGTGAGATTGGGAGCCAATTTCAGGGGTGCTTTGGATACCGGCTGCTGTCTGCACCGGTTCAAAGACGGCCGGGCTGCCATTGCATGTGAGGCGGTTCGGTTTTTTTCAAAGGAGTTTGCAATGGGAAAACCGATGCCATTGATTCTGTTTTGCCTTTTTTGTGGTTTTGCAGCCAGTGCCGGGGCGTCTTCGGACATTCCGTCCTTGTTTCATGCCGCGCGCATTGACGGGGGTTTGACGTTTTGTGGTGAAAAAGCGGAACTGGACCGAAATGACACAAGGCAGCGAATGGAAAAGCAAATGCTTCTGACGCTGTGGAACCGGCCCCAGGTGGTGCTTTGGATCAAGCGGGCAAACCGGTATTTTCCCGTCATAGAGCAGAAATTGAAGGAAAATGAAATGCCCGGGGACTTAAAATACATGGCACTGGTTGAAAGTGCCCTGCGGCCCCATGCGGGATCAGCCCGGGGGGCCGTGGGGTTCTGGCAGTTTACCCGGTCAACTGGCAGGAAATATGGCTTGCAGATCAACTCGGAAAAAGATGAACGCAGAAATATAGTTCAGTCCACGGATGCGGCCATATCCTATTTAAAGGCGCTTTACGAGATTTTCGGGTCCTGGACCCTGGCTGCGGCCGCCTATAACATGGGCGAGCACGGGCTGCAGGCGGAAATTATGGTCCAGGAGAACAGTGATTTCTATGATTTGTATCTCCCGCTGGAAACCCAGCAGTATGTGTTCCGGATTCTTGCGGCCAAACGGATCATGACCCGGCCGGAGCACTACGGGTTTGATTTTTTGCCCGAAGATCTTTATCCGCCCCTGGCATACGAAGAAATTTCGGTCCGGTGTTCCGGCCTGACCCCGATTGTCATTGTTGCAGAGGCGGCTGACACGCGTTTTAAACTGATCAAGGATCTCAATCCCCAGCTAAGAGGTCATTATCTGGCCGCAGGCCAACACCTGATCCATGTTCCCGAAGGCTCGGCCAAGGGCTTTGACAAACGGTTTCAATCATTGATGGAAACCTGGGACAAAGATCAAGAGGACCGGGTTTATGTCGTCCAGCAGGGCGATAACCTCTTTGCGATTGCTGAGCGGTTTAATGTTCCCCTCCCGGCTTTGATCATATGGAACAACCTGGATTACAGGGGAAGCATCCATCCGGGCGACCGCCTGGTCATCCGTTCCCGGCAGGGCGATTTTTAAGCGCAAATCAGCGCCTATTTTTTGGGTCGCTTTTTTTTGTCCCCGAGCATTTCGTTGGCAATGACGATTTTTTGGATCTGGGATGTGCCTTCATAGATGGTCAGCACCCGGGCATCCCGGTAAAAGCGTTCCACGGGAAATTCCCTGGTGTAGCCGTAACCGCCGTGGATCTGCAGGGCCTGGCCCGTGACCCGGTTGGCCATTTCCGAGGCGTGCAGCTTGGCCATGGAGGCCTCTTTGCTGCATTTTTCTTTTCTGTTCTTTTTGGCCGCGGCATTGAGCACCAGCAGCCGGGCGGCTTCAACATCTGTGGCCATGTCGGCGATCATCCAGCGAAGCCCTTGGTTGTCGGCAATGGGACGGCCGAACTGCACCCGCTGCTTGCTGTAGTTCACCGCCTCATCCAGGGCGGCCTGACCCAGCCCCAGGGACAGGGCGGCAATGCCGATGCGGCCGTCATCCAGCCCGGACATGGCAACGATAAATCCTTCCCCTTCTTTGCCCAGCATACGGTCGGCAGGCACCCGGCAGTCCGAGAAAAGCAGGTCCGTGGTGTCCGAGGCGCACTGGCCCATCTTGTCCTCGAGGCGGCCGGTGGAAAATCCTTGCAGGTCCCGGGTGATCAGAAACGCTGAAATTCCCTTGTGCCCGGCACCCGGATCGGTTTTGGCCAGCACGATAAACAGCTCCGAGGTGGCCCCGCCGGTGATCCATCGCTTGGTGCCGTTTAACACGTAAAAATCCCCGTCTTTTTCCGCCGTGGTGCTCATTGACGCCGGATCCGAGCCGGCTTCCGGCTCGGACAGGGCAAAGGAGGCGATAAATTCGCCCCTGGCCATGGGCACCAGGTATTTCTGTTTCTGTTCTTCTGAGCCGAAGCGCAGCAGGCTGCCGCAGCAGATGGAGTTGTGCACGGACATGATCACGGCCGTGGATGCGCACGCATAGGCTACCTCGCTCATGGCCAGGGCGTAGGATACCGTGTCCATGTCCTCGCCGCCGTATTCTTCGGGCACCAGCAT
This sequence comes from Desulfosalsimonas sp., assembly GCF_046483245.1. Classification (GTDB taxonomy): domain Bacteria; phylum Desulfobacterota; class Desulfobacteria; order Desulfobacterales; family Desulfosalsimonadaceae; genus Desulfosalsimonas. Next base: position 30,697 of record NZ_JAWODO010000156.1, read on the forward strand.
TCCGAGCAGACCGAGCTCTCCCATTTTTTTTAAGCTTTCTGCCGGATACTCGTGCTTCTGATCCCTTTCCGCCGCCTGGGGGGCCAGATCCTTTCTGGCAAATTCCCTGGCCATTTTCTGAATCATCAATTGTTCCCGGGTCAGTTCCATTGGCAATCTGTCTCCTGTGTTTTCCGGACACTTTCAGCCGGCTGGGATGCCGGAGACCTCCGTGAGTTCTTGTTATCGTTAACTGGAAGTTTTGCAATAATAAAGATCATCGATTTCCTAAAATTGATAATATTGTTTTAAACAAAAAACAAGTATAAATTTATAAATATCAATTCATTTAAATGAGCGTTGTTCACTGTGCCAAAAGGCACCGATATCCGCTATTTAGCGCCGGTTCCGCGGTTTTTATTCGGGGACCATTTCGATAGTCATGGTCTTGGGGGAAATTTCTATGATATTGATGCCAAAGCCTTCAAAGGACTGCATCAACAGGTGATTTCCCAGCTGTTGGGCGGACTCCGTGTATTTCATTTCCAGCACGGCGTTTTCCGATGTCATTTCCTTGGTCTGCAGGTCTGAGACACTGGGGTGCTGCCGGATTGCCCGACGCATCCGTTCCAGATAAGGCAGAACCCGTCTGCCTTGGACGCGGATTTGAAATTTTTTCCTGGTTTCGGCCGCGTTGCGCCAAAGGGAAACCGTTTGTTCGGACAATTTGGAGCCAGCTGTGTAGGCGGCGTCTGCAAGGGCGTTCCGGCCTCCCTGTTCCGGATTTTCGCTTACGGTCAAAGCCTTTTCAGATATGGTGGTCATTTTTTCGCCGGATTTCGCGTCGATTACATGGAGCTGGATATCTGCCCTGAAAGTGCGGACATCTTTGCCCATCCTGTTGCTTAGGGCCTTGGCTTCGGCCCGGCCCGCAATCACAAGGTCTGCGCCCATGCGTTCTGCCAGGAGGGCGGCCTGGTAGTCAGCCGGTTCGGCGCTGATGCCCGAGGCCAGTCTTTCGTCGTCGAGTGCGCCGCTGTCCGGGTCCGGGGAAATCACCGAAAATCCGGCCCGGGAAAGGGCCTGTCGGATCACCGAACCGGCGGTCGTACTCTCAAAGCCTGCATATCCCTGGTTCCACCAGTAATTGAAACCAAGATCATCAATTCCTTTTTCCGCAACCATGACCAGCACCGCCGGCAGATCTTCGGGGGTAAGGTGAAATCCGGCATCGGCCAGGGTTTTTTTCATTTTTCGGGTCGAAACCGTGGCCTGCACAAGCACCTGATATGTTTTGTCCGTGTGAAATTCTTCCAAGATCCGGTAATCCTGGATAAAGGCTTCCTGGTGCTTGTCGATCACAGTGGCAATAAGCGCAAAATGATCACTGATGTCGGGTGCGGATATCATTTTCAGGGCCGCAGCCCGGACTGTATTGAGAAGCGCCCCGGATACGGCCTGTTTTTTGGCAGCAGAGGGGTCGCTATGTATGCGGCTGTGGCCGAAACCAACAATGGTTTCACTGTCTGCAGAAGGGGCGGCAGCAACAGGGGAAGGGGAAAATAAAGCCAGCAGCAGCATGCAGGCAGTTGTTTTCAGCAGATGCCGGCACCGTGTTGGTGTATTGTGAAAAAATATCATGGCAATGCGTTTTCCTTTTTTGTTTCTTATCGGGCCAGAATGCGGCTTATGACTGTAAAAAACGGCACACAGTGCCCAAAATCAGGTTCATGATGTGCGTCTGAGCGCATAATCGGCCAGCAGATCGAGAATGTTCCGGGTGGCCGAGGGGGCAAAGCCCTGAAGCTCAGACTTTGCCTTTAACACGTGATCAAAGGCTTTTTGCTGAGCATACGCGACTCCCTGGTACTTTTCAAGCAGGCCCAATAGTTCGGCAAAATCGCTTTGGGTAAATTCAGGATTGCTGATAATGCCTTTTATTCGCCTATGATCCGCGTCCCGGGCCCGGGACAAGGCGTAGATCACCGGCAAGGTGAGTTTTCCTTCCCTTAGATCCGCGCCCACGTTTTTGCCCAGTTCCCTGGCATCCGCAGTGTAGTCCAAAATGTCGTCTGCGATCTGGAAAACCAGGCCCAGGTGCTTGCCGTAAGCAGTCAGGGCGTTTTCCTGCTTTTGGGTGGCTTGTGCCAGAATCGCGCCGCTTTTGCATGCGCTTTCGATGAGCACGCCGGTTTTGCGTCGGATGATATCCATGTATTCGGCTTCCGTGAGATCGGTTTGCCCCTTTTTGATGAGCTGGTAGATCTCCCCTTCGGACATCTGCTCGGTCAGTGAGGCCACCACCCGGATGATCCTGGGATTTTCGGTCTCAGCGGCAATGCATATGGCCCGGGCCAGCAGAAAATCGCCCACCAGCACGGTGACCGGCGCGCCGTAAAGATGATGGGCGGCTTGTTTCCCCCGCCGCATGTTTGCACCGTCGATCACATCATCGTGCATGAGCGTGGCTGTATGCAGAAATTCAAATGTGGTGGCAAATTTGGTAACAAACGGGCTTTCATGACCGCAGATCCTGGCGCACAGCACAATTAAAAGCGGGCGCAGGCGTTTTCCGCCCGAAAAGATCAAATGTCCGGCGGTCTGTTTGACCAGGTCCAGGTGGGGGTCGAGGTTTTCCACCAAAGCCATCTCGATTGCGGTCAGGTCGGGATTGATTTTCTCCAGCACCTGCTGTTTCATCCCGCTCATATCGCAACTCCTGTCAGGTCGTATTCATCTGCATCCGTGATGCGGATTTTCATGATTCGGCCCGGAACAACGGATTTGCCCGGGTTGTCGATAAAGGTAACACCGTCGACCTCCGGCGCCTGGAACCGGGTTCTGCCGCAGAGCCGGCCGTCTTCTGCGCGGTCTTCAACCAGGACCTCCGTGCATTGGCCGATTTTTTTCCGGTTTTTGGCAAGGGAGATGTCTGCCTGGCGCATCATGAGAATATCATGGCGGTCCTGGGCAATTTGTGCGGGCACGTGTCCGTTCAGGCGGTGGGCGGGCAGGTCTTCGGCATCAGAGTAGACAAACGCGCCAAGGTGATCAAAGGCCACCTGTTCCATGAATTCGAGCAGTTTGGCAAAATCATCATCTGTTTCACCCGGAAAGCCCACCAAAACTGTGGTTCGCAATGCGGCATCCGGCATGGCCGAGCGGATGCGGTCAAACAACGCCGCCAGCACCTTGCTGTCATGGCCGCGGCCCATGCGTTTTAATACCCGGCTGCTGGCATGCTGGACCGGAATGTCGAGATACCGGCATATGTTTGGATATACGGCCATGGTTTCCAAAAGCCGGTCCCCGATCCTGTCGGGATGGCCGTATAAAAACCGGAGCCAGCAGTCAGGCACGGATTGTGCCACTTGCGCCAGCAAATCGGCAAACCGGCTCGGGGGGGTCTGATCCAGCCCCCACGAGGTGGTGTCCTGGCCAACCAGCACGATTTCGGCCGCCCCCTGGCCGGCAAGGCGCCGGGCCTCGCAGGCAATATCTGCGGCCGGCCGGCTGCGCAGGGGGCCGCGAAGTGCCGGGATGATGCAATAGGTGCAATGCCTGCCGCAGCCCTCCATGATCTTGACATAGGCAACCGGCCCCGGGGCTCGGACCCTGGGAACGCCGGCACCGGCCAGGGCGGTTTGTTCGGGCGGGGGAAGGACGCATTTTTCTGAAGCCTTGGTGTTTTCAACAGCATCTGTGATCCGGTCATAGGCGCCGGTTCCCAGAAACAAATCCACCTCGGGCAGAGCTTCTGCGGTCTGCTGACCGTAGCGCTGGGGCAGGCACCCGGCCACGATGAGTTTTTGGCACGCGCCGTGGCGTTTGTATTCGGCCAACTCCAGGATCTGCTCGATGGCCTCGTCTGCGGCAGACTCAATAAAGGCGCAGGTGTTGACGATGATGACTTCGGCGTTTTCGGCAAGATCAGCTGTTTCATGGCCTGCGGCCGATAGCCGGCCGCTCATGACCTCGCTGTCCACTTGGTTTCGGGCGCAGCCAAGGGTTGAAATATAGATGCGCATGTGACGGCTTTGCCCTTATTGCCCTGTAAACACGGGTTTGCGTTTTTCGGAAAAAGCGGCAATGGCTTCCATCAGGTCTTTTGAGGGAATGATGTTGGCGCTCACCGAGGCAACGTATTTCAACCCGTCCTCCACGGATTTCTCGGCTCCGTAGTTGAGCACGTCCTTTGAGGCCTGCACGGCCAGGGGCGGATTTTCGGCAATCTGTACGGCCAGTTTTTCCGCGCCATCCATGACGGCTGCGGCATCCGGATAGATTTCGTTTACCAGCAGCATCTGCGCGGCCTTTTGTGCATCAATGGTTTTTGCCGTATAGGCCAGCTCCCGGGCAAATCCCTGGCCCACGATCCTCGGGATTCTCTGGAGCACGCCCACGTCGGCCACAAATCCCACTGCGGCTTCTTTTAAGCAGAACACGGCATCAGCCGAGCAGATCCGGATATCACAGGTGGTTGCCATGTCCAATCCCGCACCGATGCAGTGGCCGTGAATGGCGGCGATAACGGGCTTTCGGCACCACTCAATGCAGCTGATGGCGTCCTGCATGGCGGAAATCTTTTTCAAAAGAGACCATTTGACCCCGCCTTTCTGGTCCGAATCCATTAATTCAGGCATTTCTCCGGCCATGCCCATCAGGTCAATGCCCGCGGAAAAGCAAGGGCCCCGGCCGGCAATCACGGCCACCCGGATGTCGGGGTCCTTGTCAATGTCTTCAAAGATGGGGATGCTTTCCTTCCAGGCCGGCGGGTTCATGGCGTTTTTCTTATCCGGCCGGTTCAAATAGACCCATGCCACCGGCGGTTTTTTTATGATCTCATAAAATTCATATTGGCTCATCCGGCCTCCTTGAATGGTTGGAATTATTTTTTCTGTTGATTTTGTGCATGTTTTTCAGCGCTTCTGGCCATGCAGTCTTTGCAGTCAGGCCTGCTGTCGCTTTTTCCCTGCCGGTGTCTGGCAAAACCCTGGATCCAGCTGGCATCGGTTCTGGGGCAGGTTTCCATGTAGTCGATAAAGGCCACCATCCGGTCCACGGCCGCCCGGTCCATGGCGTGTTCCATGCGGCAGGCGTTGTCTTCGGCAATCTGCGGGTCGAGCTGGAGCACATGGGTGAGAAAGTTCTTGATCACCCGGTGCCGCCGGTTGATCTCTCCGGCAACAGCCGTGCCTTTGCGGGTCAGGGTGATAAAGCTGTAGGGCTCGTAATTGATCAGGCCCTTTTCAGCCAGGCTTTTTAACGCACCTGTCACAGAACCCCGCAATACACCGCGCATTTCCGCAATATCCTTTACCCGGGCCACCTTCTGGGTTTTTTCCAGCTCCAGGATGGTTTCCAGGTAATCCTCCAGATTTTCAGATAAATCGACTCCTGTCATGGCCCCTCCTTGGTCAGTGAATCCTTTATATCTATAACCGATTTTTTTATTGCAGGCAAACAAAAGGAAAAAAAATTAAATAATGTGTTGACAGTGAATAAAGTTTTGTTTGCCAAACAAACGAAAACAATTTGATATTTCTTTTATAGGAGGAATTCAATGCAGCTTATCAATATGCGGGAGATGAAAGAACGGCAATCCGGTAAAATCAAAGCCATAAGGGCCCGGGGAGAGCTGGGCCGCAGAATCCGGGACATGGGGTTGGTTCCGGGAACCGAGTTTTCGGTCAAGGCCCGCGCGCCCCTAAAAGATCCGGTGGCCCTGCGCATCGCCGGTTTTACCCTGACCCTGAGAAACAGCGAAGCCGACTTTATTGAAGTGGAGGTGGAATAATTGGCCATGGTGCACACAATCGCACTGGCCGGAAATCCCAATACAGGCAAAACAACCCTTTTTAACGCATTGACCGGGGCCCGCCAGCAGGTGGGCAATTACCCCGGGGTAACGGTTGAAAAAAAGACCGGTGTTTACAAAATCGATGGCCGGGAATTTTCCCTGGTGGATCTTCCGGGCACCTATTCCATGACCGCCTATTCCCTTGAGGAAATCATTGCCCGGGATTTTATCGCAACTGCAAAACCGGCTGTGGTGGTCGATATTGTGGATGCCGCCAATCTGGAGAGAAACCTTTATCTCACCCTGCAGATCATTGAAATGGGCGTGCCGGTCTGCATTGCACTCAACGTGATGGATGTGGCCAAAAGCCGCGGAGTGCGAATTGACGCCCCCAGGCTTTCGGCCCTGCTCGGCGTGCCCGTGGTGCCCACGGTAGCCAGAAACGGCACCGGCAAAAAGGAGCTCATGACCGCTGCCGCGCAGGTAGCGGATACGTATGCCGGGCCAAAGGATTTGCAAATCTCCTACGGAGAAGACATTTGATGTTTCTGGGCATTACCATTCTGGAGGATTCCGGGTACCTGGCCCGGGTGGCGTTCATTCTCGACCGGGTCTTTAAGGTCTTTGGCCTGCACGGCAGCTCGGTGATGCCTTTTATCATCTCCGGCGGCATTGCCGGCGGGTGTGCGGTGCCCGGCATCATGGCCGGCCGGACCCTGAAATCGCCGAAGGAACGCCTTGCCACTTTGCTCACGGTTCCCTTTATGAACTGCGGGGCCAAGTTGCCGGTGTTTGCCCTGCTCATTGGCGCGTTTTTCGCCTCCCATAAAGCCTGGGTGATGTTTGCCGTCACCCTGCTGTCCTGGGGCGGAGCCCTTGCCGTGGCCTGGCTGCTGAGAAAGACCATCATCCGGGGGGCGCCCACCCCCTTTATCATGGAACTGCCCCCGTACCGGCTGCCCACGGTGCGCGGCGTGCTCATTCACGCCTGGGAGCGGACCTGGCAGTACATCCGCAAGGCCGGTACGGTGATTCTGGCCATATCCATCCTGCTCTGGGCCCTGATGAGCTTTCCCAATCTTCCGGCCGATCAGGCCGAAACCTTCGGGCCCGGCCAGGAGGCGGCCCTTGCGGGCGCAGAGCTTCGGCATTCAGTGGCCGGGCGCATCGGCACATCCCTTGAGCCCGTGACTGAGCTGGCCGGTTTTGACTGGCGCACCAACATCGCTCTGGTGGGCGGGTTTGCGGCCAAGGAAGTGATCGTCTCCACTCTGGGCACGGCCTATTCCATGGGCGAAATCGATGCGCAAGAGGATTCTGGCCTTTCCCAGCGGCTTGCCCAATCTCCGCAATGGGGGCCCCTGACGGCTTTTGCCCTGATTGTTTTTGTGATGTTTTACTCGCCCTGCTTTGTGGCCGTGGTCTGCATTGCCCGGGAAGCGGGGTCATGGAAATGGGCGGTGTTTTCAATGGCGTTTAACACGGTGCTGGCCTTTGTGCTGGCTGTATCGGTCTATCAGGCCGGAAGCCT
>NZ_JAWODO010000046.1:0-50578 GCF_046483245.1 Desulfosalsimonas sp.
GAATAATGCATGTGCTTGGGTCCTTATGGCACGCTTGCCGGCTGTGGGCAAATCATGGCTGAAAATCGGCTGCAAGCCGGAGCGCAAGTTGTTCAATGATTGCCGCCCGCACCTGGTCCCGGGCTGCATCTGCTGAGACCACCCGGATGCGTTCGGGATTTTCGCGCGCCAGGTCCAGATACCCCTGGCGGACTTTTTCGTGGAACCGGATGGTTTCCATCTCAAACCGGGTTTCCTGCGCATGGCGGTCCCCGGATTGGATCTGCCGCCATGCCCGGGATAATCCGACTTCGGCCGGAAGATCAAGCAAAAAAGTCAGATCCGGCGCAACACCGCCCAAAACCAGTTCATTCAAGCCCCGGACAACTTCTGCGGAAATCCCGCGGGCAGCGCTCTGGTAAGCAACGGTTGAGTCACAGAAGCGGTCGCAGATCACGATGCTGCCCCGCTGCAATGCCGGCCGGATCACTCGGCTGACGTGCTGGGCCCGGTCCGCCTCGTAAAGCATTAATTCGGCCATGGGATCCAGGCCGGCATTTCCCGGCGACAGCAATATGGCCCGGATTTGCCGGCCCGCCTCCGTGCCTCCCGGCTCCCGGGTAACCACGCAATGGTGTCTCCTGTCCTCAAGATACGCCACAATGGCGGGAATCAGGGTGGACTTGCCGGATCCTTCAATGCCTTCCAATGTAATCAGCATAAATTGTGCAACAACACTTTCTCAGCCAGTGGTTTCCGGGCCGCCCCTGTAGAAAAACCGCTCCAGGGGTTTGTGATAGCCCGTCCATTCGGCGCCTGCATCCTGACTTTCCATAAATTCCCGGATGCCGTTAATCTTGGCGTCGATCTCGTCAAGATAATTGAGCAATACGGCTTCAAGGGTTTTGGGCGGTTCCGGGGAACCCAGTTCCCGGCTGCCGTGATGGCTGACCATCATGTGCCGCAGCAGAAGCGCCGTTTTTTGGGGAAAATCCGGAATCTGCCGGATTTTTTCTTCAAGCATCCCCACCCCGATGACAATATGGTTGACAAGCCGGCCTTCACTGGAATAATCAATGCTTGTGTCAAAAACAAATTCATTGATTTTGCCAATGTCATGCAGAATTGCACCGGTGATCAGCAGATCCCGGTCAATGCCGGAGTAATGACCGGCCACCCGGTCTGCGAGCAGGGACAGGGACAGGCTGTGCTCAAGCAGGCCGCCGATATAGGCATGATGCATTTTCTTTGCCGCCGGCGCCTTTTTAAATTGCGCAACAAAGCTGGCATCATTCCAGAAGGCATCGAGCAGTCCCCGCAGAACATCAGAGGAAACGGCTTGTCCGAGAGCTATGATCCGCTCAAGCATCTGTTCCGGGTTCCTCCGGGTGGCGGGCAGAAAGTCAGCCGGATCAGCACCGGTTTCAGCCGGCTCCAGCTCCTTGACCACCACCTGCAGCCCCCCCCGGTATTCGGAAACATTGCCCTGCACACGGACCACGTCACCGGCTGCAGCCGCATCAGCGATCTGCTCCACGTTGTCCCATACAACGCCCCGGACCCGGCCGGTCTTATCCGATAATGCAATACTCAGATACGGGGCCCCGTCTTTTTTGTGACTCAGCGTCTTTTCCGCCAGGACAAAGAGTTCGGTTACGGCCTGGCCGGATTTTAGCTGACTGACGAACCATTTTTTCATCAAATGCCTGTCACTTCTGAATTGGCGGGATTTTCTCCAGCTATTGGCTTGACATTTTTTATTTTTCGGTTTTTTATACTGGAATTTTACGTGTGCATCAAGGTATTATTCAAAAGCTCGGATCAGGCCGGACCACAACCCTTTGGCGGCGTCAGGCGCGGCCATCAGCGCAAATGTTGCAAATGCCCATGTCCCGATTTTTACGGAAACAAACCTGTCTGTGGATAGCCGCCATATGTGCAGCGGTGCTGATGACAAATGCCGCTGTCGCTCAGAAGATTTCCGACCCGGAGCTGACCAACGGCGGCTGGCAGATCTTTGCCGACCGGCTCACCTATGATCCGGAAACCCGTTTATACAAGGCCCTGGGCAACGTATTGATCATTCAGGGCCAAAAAGAACTGACAGCAGACTTTGCCACCCTTGACCAGGCTGCCAAAACGGCCAAAGCCGAAGGCAACGTGGTACTGGTATCCGGCGGTGACCGGATGTCCGGGCGGCGCCTGGAAATGAACATGTCTGACAACACCGGCACCCTTTATGACGGATTTGTGTTTATCCAGGAAAACCAGTTCCGCATCCGCGGTGATCGTATTGAAAAAACCGGCGAGTCCACCTACCGGATCCATGAAGCCTCTCTGACCACCTGCGAAGGCGATTCGCCGGACTGGCAGATCACCGGAAAGGAAGTGGACGTCACCCTGGAGGGCTACGGGTACGTCTCCCATGCGGCTTTCCGGGTTCGGCAAATGCCCATGCTGTATATGCCCTGGTTCATGTTTCCGGCCAAGACCGAACGGCAAAGCGGCCTGCTCCCGCCCCTTGCCACTTATTCCAGCCGCAACGGCATTGAATACACCCAGCCGTATTTCTGGGCCATATCCGATAACACGGATGCCACCTTTTATTACCAGCACCTCCAGGAGCGGGGTGAAAAACTGGGTGTGGAATATCGCTACATGCTCTCCCAGGACTCAAAAGGGATCCTGATGTTTGACGGGTTCGAAGACAGAAGAATCGATGACGGAAGCCGGGAAGCCACCGAGGACTGGGGGTATGATCACGACAACGCACCCCGGCCCAATGACGACAGATACTGGTTCCGCGCAAAGTTTGACCAGGAAATGCCCGGCGGGGCCATGGCCCGGCTGGATCTCGATGTGGTCAGCGACCAGGACTATCTGCGGGAGTTTTCCAGCGGATACATGGGCTATGATGCCGCAGAGGAGCATTTTTTTTCCGAGTTCGGGCGGGATCTCGACGATGAAAACAATCCTGTTCGCACCAACCGGTTAAACATCAACAAGATCTGGAACTATCATGTCGTCAACACGGACCTGGTATGGTATGATGACGTAATCAAGCGCCGGCAGAGCGATACCAATGATACCCTCCAGCGGCTTCCCCGGGTGGGATACAGCGCCCTGAAGCAGCCCCTGCTCGATGTCCCAGGCTTTTCCAATCAGATGCTGTTTGCCTCCATGGACAGCGAATACACCTATTTTTTTCGTGAAGACGGGCTGACCGGACACCGGATGGATCTCCACCCCCGAATCTATCTGCCTGTGCGCCTCTACGAGAGCTTTACCCTTGAGCCGTCACTGGGTTTCCGACAGACGGCCTGGTATGTTGACGGGGACCGGGAGGATTACACCGCAGGTGCAGACCGCTATAAGCACCGGGAAATGTATGATATCGGTGCTGAGCTCTCCACAGAGCTCAGCCGGGTGTTTTCTGTGGACAGCGAGAATGTGGAGAAGATCAAGCACCTGATCATCCCCTTGCTTTCCTACGAATATGTGCCCGAATCCGACCAGTCGGAATTTCCCTTTTTTGATGAAAACGATCGGTATCAACAGCAAAACCGCATGGCGCTTTCCCTTACCCAGTTTCTGACCTCCAGGAGCACGGTCAGCGGCCCGGAGGAAAAAGACGATGGGCCCGAACACCGCTACAATCAGTTTTTGCGTTTTTATATCGAGCAGGGTTATGATTTCAACCAGAGCCATGATCCCGACCTGGCCTTTGAGCCCCTGTTTGCGGAACTCGACTTTACCCCGGCATCCCCGGTTACCCTGCGCGCAGATGCCCAATGGAGCCATGAGGCAGACAAATTCATCTCCACCAACTTCTCTGTTCATTACCGCAGCAGCCGGGGAGACAGGCTTCACGCCGAATACCGCAACAACCGGGAATATGAATCCGAAGTGGCGTACCGCAACACCGATCAGCAGGCACGCGAAAGCCTGTATCTTGAAGTCGAAACCCCTGTAACCCGCAGACTGACCCTTCTGGCGGATTACGAGCGAAGCCTGGAAACAGACGAAAGCATTGAAACCGGCCTGGGTTTTCGCTGGCGGTCCCAGTGCTGGGCTCTGCAGGTCAGGTATGAAAAAGAGGGAGAGGACCATGACATCGCGTTTATGATTAACCTTTACGGGCTCGGGGATTTCGGGGATTGATGGCCCGGATATGTTACAAATGACAGTCTCCGGCCATGCGCTTTTGCTTAACCCCTTGACTTATTGAAAATTTATGTTTAATTAAGGGGAACAGTTTGCAACCGGAGATTTTTACACAGGAGGAAAAATGAATAAACTCGAAATGATATCCGCCCTTAAAAAGGAAGCTGATATTTCCAAATCCGAAGCTGCAAAAATTGTGCAGATTTTTTTCGACTCCATGGCCGATGCCCTGGTCAATGAAGAACGCATAGAAATCCGCGGCCTTTGCAGTTTTTTTGTGAAAAACTACAAGAGTTATACCGGCAGAAACCCCAAAACCGGGGAAAAAGTCCAGATTCGTCCCAAAAAGCTGCCTTTTTTCAAGTGCGGCAAGGAACTTCGGGAACGCGTGAATGAAAAGGCGTAAACGGCGAATGTTGTGATTGGACTTGAAGACCTCATCGGGCAGAAGCGTCCGGTGCAGCTGCTGGCCAATGCCCTGCAAAACGATAAAATGCCCCATGCCTGGCTTTTTACCGGAGAAGACGGGGTGGGCAAAAAAACTGCCGCACTGGCCCTGGCAATGATCAGCAACTGCCAAAATCCGGATTTGACAGGCCTATCCGCACCTCAAACAGACGGACAAAGCTCTGTTTGCCCCCGGGCCTGCGGCAACTGCCGGTCATGTAAAAAAATCGCCGCAGGTGTGCATCCGGAGGTTCGGATGCTGGAGCCCTCGGGCCCCAATATCCGCATTGACCGGATCCGGTCCTTGTGTTCTGACCTGGCCCTGAAATCCGATGAACGCTCCTGCCGTTTTGTGATTATTGACCCGGCCAGCCGGATGAATGCCGAAGCAGCCAACGCTTTGCTCAAAATCCTGGAAGAGCCCCCGGAACACACGGTTTTTGTCCTTATTGCCGCAGATACCGGTGATCTGCTGCCCACCATTGTATCCAGGTGTCAGCATATCCGTTTTCACCCGATTGCCCCGGCTGAGCTGGAGACTTATCTTCGCGACGAATGCGGTATTGCCCCGCAGCAGGCCATGATCGTTGCCTCTCTGGCCCGGGGAAGCCTTGGCCGGGCCGTTGAAATGGCAGCCCAGGACTGGTCTGCGCGGCGAAATTTTTTCATCGGGCAGCTCAGGAAGCTGCCTGCGCAGCCCAGGGGCATTCGGCATGTGCTGGCTGAAATCATGGCCAAAGACAAGGACAGGATTGAGGCAAATCTTGAAATCATGAAAAACTGGTACAGGGATCTGGCGGTGGGTTCAGCTGCACCCGAGCTGCTCTACAACCGGGATCTTTCCGATCAGGTTTACAAAACCGGCTCCCGGATCTCCATGGATCAGATCCTTGAAAAAACCGATGCCATTGCCGCAGCGGAAAAAGCTCTGACCACAAACGCCAATGCCCGGCTGGTCATGGATGCGCTGGTCGAGGCGCTGGCTGCTCAGGGCGCCAAGACTTACTGACCAAAGGACTAAAGCTTTCGCTTATGAATACAGAAGAAACCAAATCCACACAAAAGCAGCCTGTTAAAATCGTCGGCATCCGTTTTAAGCCGGCGGGAAAAATCTATGATTTCAATTGCGGCGCTTATGTGCTAAAAACCGGCGACGATGTCATCGTGGAGACCGAGCACGGGCTGGGTTTCGGCACCGTGGCCACGGAACCCGAAAACCGGGATCCGGAAACCGTCAGGCAAAGCCTGAAAAAGGTGTATCGCCCGGCCACCCCGGAAGACCGGGACCAGCGGGAAAAAAACCGGGAAATCGAGGACCAGGCCTATGATTTTTGCCGGGAGTGCGTGGTCAGCCTGAATCTGCAGATGAACCTGTTTTCCGTTGAAAGCAATTTCGACAGCTCAAAACTCACTTTCTTTTTCACTGCAGACGGCCGGGTGGATTTCCGGAAACTGGTGAAAATGCTGGTCAAGGAATTCCGCACCAAAATTGAAATGCGCCAGGTGGGCATCCGAAACCAGGCCAAAATGTGCGGCGGTGTGGGTAGATGCGGAAGAATCCTGTGCTGCTCGGCGTTTATGACCCGGTTCGACCCGGTGACCATCAAAATGGCCAAAAAACAGGGGTTGTCCTTGAATCCAACCAAAATATCCGGTGTCTGCGGCCGGCTCATGTGCTGCCTGACCTTTGAAAACAATCTGTATTCCGGCAGCCAGAAGGCGCAGAACCCGAATTCGAACAAAGACAACCCAAAGCATTCGTCACAGGAATAACAACATGACATCGCATTTTTACATTACGACGCCCATATATTACGTCAATGCCAAGCCCCACCTGGGACATACCTATACCACAATAGCTGCTGACGTGGCCCGGCGCTTTCACCGCATGCAGGGCAAACAAACCTTTTTTCTCACCGGCACGGACGAACACGGCGATAAAATCGTCAAGGCAGCCGAGGCCGGAAACGAAGACCCCAAAACCTATGCGGACCGGATTTCCGGGTTGTTCACCGACCTCTGGCCGCAATTAAACATTCATCCCGATTACTTTATCCGAACCACGGATGCGGATCATATCGCCGTGGTTCAGCAGGTGCTGCAGAATATCTACGACAGCGGGGATATCTATTTCAGCGAGTATGAAGGCCTGTACTGCTTTGACTGTGAGCGGTTTTTCACAGAGCGGGAACTGGAGGACGGCAAGTGCCCGGATCACGGAAAGCCGCCCGTGCCCATCCGGGAGTCTAACTATTTTTTTAAAATGAGCCGGTATCAGCAGTGGCTCATTGACTACATTCACGAAAACCCGGATTTCATCGTACCGGAACGCTATAAAAACGAGGTGCTCGGCTTTCTTCGCGAACCCCTGGAAGACCTCTGCATTTCCCGGCCCAAGTCCAGGCTGACCTGGGGTATCACCCTGCCCTTTGACGACAATTACGTCACCTATGTATGGTTTGACGCCCTGATCAACTATATCAGCGCCCTGGGATACCCGGACGGCGAAAAGTTCAAAACCTTCTGGCCTCATGTGCGCCACGTGGTGGCCAAAGACATCTTAAAACCCCACGGCATTTACTGGCCTATTATGCTCAAGGCCGCAGGCATTGCTCCCTACCGGCACCTCTTTGTTCACGGCTACTGGAACGTGGATGAAAGCAAAATGTCAAAAAGCCTGGGCAACGTGGTGGATCCCGTTTATCTTAAAGACACTTACGGCGTGGATGCCATTCGCTATTTTCTTATGCGGGAAATGACCTTCGGGCTGGATTCCAGTTTTTCAGAAGCCGCCCTGATCCAGCGGATCAACTCGGATCTGGCAAACGATCTGGGCAACCTGTTTTCCCGGGTTCTGGCCATGTTTCACAAGTATTTCAAAGGCACTGTGCCGGAGTGGAACCCGGAAGCCGGTGAAATTTTGGGAACTAACCTTAAAGCCGGGGCAAAAATCGCCATTGACACCTTTTGCCGCAGCATGGAAAACCTGGATTTTCACAAGGGACTGGCTGCGGTGTGGGAATATATCGGGCAGATGAACAAGTTCGTGGACACCAGCGCTCCCTGGGAATTGGCCAAGCAGGACGACGGCCGCCCGCAGCTGCAGGAGGTGATCTGTCACCTGCTCGAAGGCCTCCGGGTGGTCGCAGGCTTGATCTATCCGGTGATGCCGGAAACAGCGGCGACCATGCACAAGCACCTGGGCCGGGACCCGGAGGCCAAACCCGGATTTTACCTGGTGGAAGAAATCTCAAGATGGGGTGTGATCGCGCCGCAAACCGTATTGCCCAAAGGCATATCCCTGTTTCCGCGCCTGGATGCCGCAACCATACTCAACCGACCTGCCCGGGACCCGGCACCTGAAAAAAAGAAATTTGAGCCCATGGCCCCGCAAATCGGAATTGAAGAGTTTGCCAGGGTGGATCTGCGTGCCGCCAGAGTGATTTCAGCAGAAAAAGTCGCCAAAGCCGACAAGCTGCTGAAGCTGGAAGTGGACATCGGCCATGAGACCCGCACCGTGGTGGCCGGCATTGCCAAGCTCTATGCACCGGAAGACCTGGTGGGCAAAACTGTTATTCTGGTGGCCAACCTGAAACCCGCAAAACTCATGGGCATCCGCTCCGAGGGAATGGTGCTTGCGGCAGTGGATCAGCAGGACGGATCTGTAGCCGTTATTGACCGCCCGGTTCCGCCGGGAACCCGTCTGAAATAAGGCGCATCTGTATAAAATGGATGCTTTTCGCAAGCGCAAAACCATCAACAGCCGGACAAAATTCCACAATTCCGCCTGGCGCAAATACCAGTTCCGCCTGAGGCAAAAATCGGCAGCAAGGCAAGCCCTCAGGCGGCTGCCGGCATATCTGCTGATTTTCTTCATCGGGCTGGGGTTGATCAAGGGCGGATTTTTCGTGGCCGACTGGTTTCAAAACCGGCCACGGCCGCGGCAGGCCGCTGTTGAACCGGAACTCGAGCGCATCACCAGCGATCAGGTCCGGAATCTCCTGGACCGGAGCGATCTGCTCAATCCCGTTACACCCGTGTTTTCCAAAAAACTGGCCGGCCAGGACTGCGCCCTTCATACCACTCTGGACAAAGACCTGCAGAAAGCCGTGCTGTCCATGATGGATCCCAAATATGCCCGGCAGATCGGTATTGTGGTCATGGACGCCCGGAGCGGAAAAATCCTGGCCATGGCCTCTCATGACCGGAATAATCCGGATGCCAATAACTGCTTAAACGCCTCGTTTCCTGCAGCCAGCCTGTTTAAGATCGTGAGTGCCGCAGCCGCAATCGATGACAGCGACTTGACCCCGGAGAGCCGCATGAGCTTTAACGGCGGCAAATACACCCTGTATCGCTCCCAGCTGGCCGACACCAAAAACAAATATACCAACTACGTCACCCTGGAAAAAGCCTTTGCCGAATCCATCAATCCGGTTTTCGGCAAAATCGGGCAAAACTACCTGGACAAGGCCCGCCTGGAGAAATATGCCCAAGCCTTTTGGTTTAACCGTGAAATGGATTTTGACCTTCCCGTGGATGTCAGCGTTGCATCCGTATCAGAAAAGCCTTATAATTGGGCGGAGATTGCCTGTGGGTTCAACAAAACCACGCAAATCTCCGCTTTGCATGCGGCAATGCTGTCAGCAGCAGTTGTGCACAACGGGGCCATGATGCGGCCTTATTTTGTTGAACGCACCGTGTTAAACGATCGTGTTGTTTTCCGCCAGGACAGAAAAATGCTTGTCAGATCCATCCATCCGGAAACCGCCCGGCAGATGCAGTCCATGATGAATACCGCCGTAACCCGGGGTACGGCCCGGGGCAGCTTCCGGGGCAGACAGGCAACTGCGATTTTCAAGGAATTTGATGTGGGTGGCAAAACCGGTTCCATCAACGACAACCCGGCCAAGGTCAAATTTGACTTGTTTACCGGATATGCCAGGCACCGCAAAACCGGAAACGCCATTGCAGCCGGGGTGATCGTTGCCCACAAGAACTATATCGGTGTGCGAGCGGCTGAATATTTCCGCAGAATCGTTTACGAATATATGCAACAACCCCTAAACCAGGCCAAGGCACCACAGGACGCTGTAAATGATGACACCTAACGCCCATTGCATGAAAACTTTTTTGCAGTCTTTGCTCAAAAAGACCGCAGAAGTGATCCCCCAAATCCGCATCGGCACAATCCCGCAAAAGCAGGTCAGCCACAACACCCTCATTATTTTCCCTCTTTTGTCCAACCGTCTTTGCTGCGGCCTGACCGGCATTGTGGCTTTTCAGCGGGCTGACACCGATGCTTTGCCCGCGGACATAATTTCGGAATTGGAAAATGCTGCCGCCCAAATGGCGCAGACGGGTTTTTCCGCAAACAGCCCTGAACCCGGCCGGATTGATGCCGCCTATCTGGGGGGAGCCGATACCGTGGGCATGCTTTATTCGAAAATCCGGGAACTCAAGCAGACAGACAATTTTTATTGGTTATTTGCCGATGCCAATGCCTGCAGCCGCCTTTCAGCTCTGCTGAAAAACCTGGAGGATCTGGCCCGGAAGGAACTTCAGGGCCGGGAACAGGCCATGGGGCGCCTTGCGCCGGATATCTTTGACACTGTCTCGACCCGTATTGAGACCCTGCGGGATGCCATATGGAGCCTGAAAACCGAACTGCTGGACAACATGGAAAAAATCCGTGTTATGACCCCCGGCATAACGGAACTTGCCCGGGGCGGCCTGGCTGCGGCCCAGCAGATCAACTCGGTGTTAAACAGCATTGACAGGCTCGAGGTGCGCGGCCGGGATTCGGCAGGATTGTCTTTGATGTTTATCCTGGACGAAGCCGCCTATTTTGACCTTGAAAGTCGCATTAATGCGGCCGGGCATGCCGAGGAATTTGCCCGGCGCACCAACAAAGGCCTGCTGCTGCACAAATGCATATCCGTCAGGCATTTAAAAGACGATCCGTCTGACCGGCGAGTCTCCATTGCCCTGACCTACAAGGTGGCCGCTGAAATCGGCCGCCTGGGCGACAACATTGCCTATATCCGGGATGAACTGGCAGCCGATCCCGTGCTCCAGTCCCTGCTGATCCAGCCTCACCGGCGGTTTAACGTCTCTGCCCATACCCGGTGGGCCTCTGTGGGCGAGGTCAACGAACCCAACTGCCACCCCATGGATGCACAGACCCAAACCACCTTGATCGAGGAAACCGGAATCATTCATGTGAGCTTAAACGGCGACATTGATAACTACCAGGCCCTGCAGAAATCCCACGAGGCCGCAGGCATGGCCTATCCCCACGAAATTACCTGTGATACCAAAATCATCCCGGTCCATATTGCCGGATATCTCAAAAAAGGCCATGACATCGCAGAAGCCTTCCGCCTGGCGGTCAATGATTTTGAAGGATCCCATGCCATCTGCATGCAGTCGGACCTGGCCCCGGGAAAATTGTTTCTGGCGCTGAAGGGAAGCGGCCAGGCCGTGTTTGTCGGGCTGGGCCCGGATTTCTACATTCCCACTTCCGAGGTTTACGGATTTGCCGAGGAAACCCCCTATTTTCTGAAAATGGACGGCGAGGCGGTGCTTAAAGACAGCCAGGGCAGGCTTGTCTCCGGCCAGATCTTTGTGATTGACCCGGACAGCCAAGGCGGATTGTCCGGGGTCACAGCCATGTTCTACAACGGCGCCCCTATTGAGCTCACAGATGCCGACATCCGCAAAACCCTGCTCACCTCCCGGGATATCGACCGCCAGGATTTTGACCATTACTTTTTAAAAGAAATCTCGGAGTCACCGGCATCAGTGCGCCGGACCCTGGAAAACCGCTGGAAAATCATCAATACAGACGGTCGGCGATACGAAATCACCCTGGATGAAACCACCATACCACAGGCTCTGCTTGACAGAATCACCGGTGGCCGGATCCGGCAGATCCTGTTTATCGGCCAAGGAACCGCGGGTGTGGCGGCTTCGGCATGCGCCAATCTCATGCGCTATTACCTGGATGAACCGGCCATGCGCATAGAAGCCCTCAAATCATCGGAACTCTCCGGATTTGTTCTAAAGGAATCCGACGGCCGGGATCTGTCCGACACCCTGCTGGTGGCCATCAGCCAGTCGGGCACCACCACTGACACAAACCGGGCCGTGGACATGGTGCGCAAAAAGGGCGCATCATCGGTGTGTATTGTCAACCGCAGGGATTCGGACCTGACATTTAAAACCGACGGGGTGCTCTACACCAGCTCGGGCAGGGACATTGAAATGTCTGTGGCCTCCACCAAGGCCTTTTACTCCCAGATCATTGCCGGGGCCGTGCTGGCCTTATACATTGCCCAGACCACAGGCCGCCGCAGCCACGCGTTTGTCTCAAACGAGGTCCGGCAGATGATCCAGCTGCCGGATATCATGGAGCAGGTGCTTTCTATGAAGGAGCAGATCCGGGTATCGGCCAATCGCCTGGCATTGCAGCGCACCTACTGGGCCACCGTGGGCAGCGGCCCGAATAAGGCTGCGGCAGACGAAATCCGGATCAAGTTAAGCGAGCTTTGCTACAAGACCATTTCATCGGATTTCGTGGAAGACAAAAAACACATCGACCTGTCCTCAGAGCCGCTGATCATCGTGTGTGCAGCAGGCACCCGCAGAAGTGTGATCGGCGACATCGTCAAGGACACGGCCATTTTCCGGTCCCACAAGGCCCTTCCCGTGGTCATTGCGGATGCCAATGAATACAGGTTTGACGCCTATGCAGAAGACGTATTCCGGGTGCCCGCGGTAAGCGAGCATTTCGCCCCCATTGTCAACACCCTGGTGGGACACATGTGGGGATATTACGCGGCCCTGACCATAAACGAGGGCTCGCACTTTCTGCACCTGTTCCGCGAGGAACTCAGGGAAACCATCAAGGCCTATGCCGAGCAGAATCTCGATATTTACGAAATCGCCCTGGAAAAACCTTTCCGGGAAAAAATCCTGCGCTTTTACAACGCATTCCGAAAGCGCCAGGCGGAAAACGGGCTGGCTCCGACCATGGGTATCAACGGCTCCACCAACCTGGTGCTGCTGCTCAAATACCTCTCCGGCCGGCTGCCTGTGGCCGATTTTGAGCTGGACTTTGGGGTCAAGGGCACAGCGCGCAACATTTTTGACCTTTTGTTTGCCTCCCTTGCAGAGGCCATCAACACCATGGCCCGGCCGGTGGATGCCATCAAGCACCAGGCCAAAACCGTGACCGTGGGCACCAGCCGCATCGAGGAAAAGGCAGAGGGGCTGCTGTTTGACATGATGCACCAGCTGGACTTTACCATCGAGCACCTGACGTTAAACAACATTCTTGTGATTAAAAATATGCAGCAGATCCTGGATCACATCAAGGGCTGGACCCTGTACCGGATTTCCGGGGTCAATCTGATGGGCGAACCCACCGAAGAAACCACCATCGAAGTCATTGACAAACAGGGCAGTTCCGCCGCCATTGCCTCCCGGGCCGAAGAAGACCGCACCCTGAAAGGCACCAAGCGCATCATCGTGCGCGAGGGCAATGTATACATGGGCAAAGGCAGAAAAGACGACAGAAGCATCCTCGTCATTCCGCTGATCTCAGGAGATCCCTCCCGGCCCAACATGGTGGAGCACCTGCTTTTGCTCGACGTGGCCTTCCGCCCGGCCGTGGACCTTGCCGCCAAGGTCAAGGCCCTGGGCGGCAAGCATGAGCATATCAAAAACATTGTCCAGGAAAACAATATTGTCTGGAACGATGAACTGCTGGAGCAGGTGCCCATGGATGAGCTGTTTGGCCGGTCTGCGGAAAAAATCGCTGAACAGATCGTGGAAACAGTCTCCTGAAGCCGTCAGGATTTATAGCCATTTTCTGCGCTTAAACCAGATCAAAAGCCCGGCGAAAATTCCGAGAAACATCGCCCACAGCACCGGGTAGGCCCAGGGCCGGGACAATTCGGGCATGTATTCGAAATTCATTCCGTAGACCCCGGCAATAAAGGTCAGGGGAATAAAAATGGTGGCAATCACGGTGAGCACCTTCATGACCTCGTTCATCCTGTTGCTCACCGTTGTCAGGTAGATATCGAGCACACCGGAGAGAATATCGCGATGGGTTTCCACGGTGTCTGAGACGTGGATGGCGTGATCATAGACATCACGCAGATAGACGCGCACATCATCGCTGATCAGATCCGTGTCATCCCGCAGCAGGTTATGGATGATCTCGCGCACCGGCCAGACCGCCTTTTTTAAAAAAATAATCCGACTGCGGCTTTGATGAATGGCCTGGACAATTTCCTCTCCCGGGTCTTCTATCACCTCGTCCTGGAGATCTTCGATCTGCTCTCCGATTTGTTCCATGATCAGAAAATATTGATCCACGATCATGTCCATCAGGGCATATGCCAGGTAATCTGCGCCCAGCTTCCGGATCCGGCCCTTACCCTTGCGGATCCGCTCCCGGACCGGGTCAAACACATCCCCTGGCTTTTCCTGCAAAGAGATGACCAGGCCGGGCCGAACCACAAGGCTGACCTGCTCATGATCCAGCCGCTTTTGACCGGGGTCATAACCGATCATCTTCAGAATCGCAAACAAATAGGTGTCATAATCGTCGAGCTTGGGCCGGCCCTCGGTGTTTAGCATGTCTTCGAGCACCAAGGGATGCAGGCCAAACATCTGTCCCAGCCGGGCGATCAGGTCCGGGTCATGAACCCCGGAGATATTGATCCAGGTGACGCTGTCTTCTGAAACCGCATGAGTGCAGTCTTCTAAAGCTGCATCCGCTGTTTCGGTATACCGGTCCCGGCTGTATTGGATTATGGAAACATGGATATCCGCAGTCCCCTCATCGCCCACGTAAACCAGCGAACCCGGAGCCATGCCAATTTTCGTGCTGACTTTCTCAGATGCCATCAGGCTGCGCCCCCCTTTGGGCAATTGTCTGCAATCAGGTAAAATTCAGTCTGAAAACTGTTCAATGAAGAATATACGGAAAACCAAATTCCTGTCAACGGGGGTTTTACACACACAAAGCTTGACGATATGCGCCGGCTCGCATATGGTAAGTTGCTTTTATTGATTTCAAACCGGAGGGTGATATTAGAAATGGATCCGAAATGGACACTCAAGGACGCATATAAAACATTTACCGCAGATCAGGACAAAATTACCGACCCGCAGGAAACCGTGACAAAGGTCAGGCGACGATTTGCCGAACAGAACCTGGCTGTGCTGGCCAAAACCGCGCGCATTGACACCGGCAGGCTGGATATTCCGGTTTATGTTTCCGTGTGCGGCCCGGATGCCCGGGCCCTGACCGGCACGGCCAAGCAGATGGGAAAAGGCGCCACCCCGGCCCAGGCAGAGGCCAGCGCGGTCATGGAACTGGTGGAGCGGTTCAGCTTTTACAGTTTTGCTGCAGACCCAGCCAATTTCGTGGAAGCCACCCGGCCGGAAATGGGCGCATCCGCCCTGCCCTTTGAGGCCATTGCCGCATCTGTCCATGATGACTCAGAAGACCTGGAAGCCGCGGCCCGGGTATTTGACACTCTTCCCTTTAAATGGGCTATGGGGGCCAATCTCACCCGCGGCCATGACGTGCGGGTTCCATTTGAATGGTTTTTTGCCATCAACGAATTCAACGGCACATCTGCGGGCAACTGTCTGGAAGAAGCCCTTTGTCAGGGAATCTGTGAAATCGTGGAGCGCCACGTATCCGATAGGGTCTGCCGGGAACAGATATCCCTGCCCGGCATTGACCCGGCATCGGCAACAGACCCTATGGTGCGGGAAATGCTGGAAAAATACGAAAAAAACGGAATCCGGGTGTTTTTGTCGGATTTTTCCCTGGACACGGGCATTGCCACGGTCGGGGCCCTGGCCTTTGATCCGGAAACTTTTCCGCACCAAAGCGAGATCGTCTGGACCGCCGGCACAGCCCCGGATCCGGAAAAGGCCCTGTCGCGCGCCCTGGCTGAAACCGCCCAGCTGGCCGGTGATTTTCACACCGGATCCAATTACGTGGCCAGCGGACTGCCCAAGCCGGCCGGCCCGGAAGATGTCGCCCATATTACTGAGCCCGGCATGATAAAGAAAATCACGGACCTGCCGGATATCTCAGACAGCAATATCCGCAGCGAGGTCCGGCGCTGCATTGCCGCCCTAAAGCAGCAGAACCTGGATGTCATCACCATGGACACCACCCACCCCGGTCTCGGGGTATGCGCTTTGTACACGGTGGTTCCCGGAGCGCGCTTCAGGGAGCGGGCTGCCGCCGGAAGTGTGGGCATGTTCTGCGCCCGGCTGATCACGGAAAAATTTGATCCGCAAGAGGTCGCACAACGGCTGGCGCAGATGGACGCCATGATGCCGGGCAAATATTACGTGCAATTTTATTTGGGAAAAACCCGCATGGAACTCGGAGAAACCCGGGCCGCCATAGCGCTTTTTCAATCCGCCCTGGACCTTGGTCCTCATGCCCAGGATGTTGCCAGCATCTATTCCTACATGGGCCAGGCCTGGAAAGCGGCGGGCGACTATGACAAGGCCCTGCAAAGCGCGGAAAAAGGGCTTGAGTGGGACCATGAGCGCACCGATTTGCTCAACCTGGCCGGATTCTGCCATTTTAAGAAAAAAGACCATGAGGCTGCGGTTGACAATTTTTCCCGGGTGATTGCACTTAACCCGGCATCGGGCATCGATCATGCCAATCTGGCGGTCAACTACAGGGAAATGGGGGAAACAGAGGCGGCAGTGCGGTTTTTCCGGATTGCCCTGGACCTGGACCCTTCTCTGGAGTTTGCCCGCCAGCACCTGGAAGCGCTCAGGAAATAAGGGTTTTGAGATCCTCCCGGATATAGCGGCCCGGCACAGGGGTCACCCGGGGCATGGGGCCAAGGGGGCTTTGATCCACAAGCAGGGGACACCCATAAGCCGCTTCCAGGGTCTCATAGGTCAGCACCTGGTCCGGGGGGCCCCATTGGATCATTTTTCCCTGGTGCAAAAGCATCAGGGTGTCGGCATACATGGCCGCCAGATTCACGTCATGGGAAACCATGACCACGGTAATGCTTTTTTCATTGCGCATCTTTTCCATCAGGTCCATGACCCGGAGCTGGTGGGAGATGTCCAGGGCGGCGGTGGGCTCGTCGAGCAAAATCAGTTCCGGCTCCTGGCAGATGGCCCTGGCGATAAAAACCCGCTGGCGCTCGCCGCCGCTTAGCTGGTCCATTCGCCGGTCTGCCAGACGGGCAACCCCGGTAAAATCCATGGCCTGATCAGCCAGGGCGTGATCCCTGGAAGATTCCAGACCGAATGTGCCCAGATGCGGACTGCGGCCGAACAATACCACGTCCCGGACCCGGAATGGAAAATCCAGGGGCACCTGCTGGGGCACAAATGCCATGCGCCGGGCAAGATCCCTTCTGCCGTAACTTTTAAGCCTGCGACCCAGGATCTGCAACCGGCCGGACACGGGCCTGAGCAGGCCGGCCATGATTTTCATCAGGGTGGTTTTGCCGGACCCGTTCGGGCCGATGAGGATAAAGCATTCGCCTGTTTTGACATCAAAGGAGACATCTTCGAGAACGGGTTGATCCGCATATGCTGCAGACACGCCTGTAACCGACACAGCCGGGTTCATGCGCTGCTCCTTCTCAGCAGGAAAATAAAAACAGGTGCGCCGATCATGGCGGTAATCACCCCGGCGGGCATTTCCCCCTGCCTGGGCAAAACGCGAGCCAGCAGGTCACAGAGCACCAGGTAGGCCGCTCCGCCGAAAATACAGGCCGGAGTCAGGACCCGGTGGTCCGAGCCCAGCACCAGCCGCAGCAGGTGTGGGATCACCAAGCCTACAAATGCGATCAGCCCGCACTGAAACACTGTTGCGCTGACCATAAACGATGTGAGCACCAGCAGGCTGACACTCACCAGCCGGACATTGACCCCCATGGACTGGGCCATTTCCCTTCCCATCAGCAGCAGGTTCATCTTGTGCGACAGCCAGAAAATGGCGACAAAACAGGGCAGCACCATCATGGCCAGAAGGCGGGCTTCGGCCATGCCCCCCGAGGACAAGTCCCCCATAAGCCAGAACATGATGTTCTGCAGCCGGGCATCCCTGGCAAGGGACAGCAGAAACATGATGCCGGCGGAACAAAACGCATTGACCATGACCCCGGATAGCAGGAGGGATTCTTTTTTGGCCGTGGTCTGCCCGGAGGCAATACCCAAAACCAGAAACAGGGTGGCCATACCCCCGGCAAACGCCAGCATGCCCACCCCCGGAAACCGGGCCAGGCCCAGAAGGATGCCGATGATCGCACCAATGGCCGAACCACCGGAGATTCCAAGGATATAGGGCTCTGCCAGGGGATTTCGCAAAAGCGCCTGGAAAACCAAGCCGCCAAGGGAAAGGGATGCGCCCACAAGGGCGGCCAGAAGCACCCGCGGAAACCGGATTTCCCAGATAATCGAATGCATCAGGCTTTCATCCCGGAAAAAATCCCGGATGGCCCGGACAACGTCTGCCACCCCGGCTCCGGAAGAGCCCATGGTCAGGCCCAGAAATCCGGCTGCCGCCAAAAGCGCAGCAAGAATCGCCGAGACCAGAAAAATTCGCTTGACCACGGCCGTCATCTCGCGCTGTCCCCTTCAGGGTCAAACAGTTGCGGATGGATGAGCCGGACCAGTTCTTCAAGTCCCCTGATCAGCCGGGGCGAGGGGCGGTCGTAAAGATTGGAGTTTACCAGGTGAATGCGGTCTTCGGCCACCGCGGGCAGGTCCTCCCATTGCCGCCACTGCTGCAGCACCCGGTCAAAAACCTTCTGTCTATCCATGGAGGTGACAATGATAACCTCCGGGGCAAGGGCCAGCACATCCTCCACTGAATACCGCGGATATCCGGGATGGCCGCCGGCCAGGTTGCGGCCGCCGGCCTTTTGGATCAATTCGTTGATAAAGGTGTTGGACCCGGCCGAAACAATGGGATCCACGCCAATCTGAAAAAACACCCCGGGGCGGTCGGATACGCTGTCCACCTTTTTGCTCACCGCGGCCATGCGCTGATCCATGTCCGAGACCACCTCCCCGGCCCGCTGCTCTGCCCCAAGGATTGTACCGATGTCGGTTATGGTCTGCATCACCGAGTCCAGGTCCCTGGGATTGACCGCATACACGGCAATGCCCATTTCCTCCAGGCGCCGGATGATGCTCAATGGATTGCCGTCCTTGATGGCAATGCACAGATCCGGCTTTAGGGACACGATTTTTTCCAGATCCAGATAAACATATGACCCCACAGACGGCAACTCCCCGGCCTCTGCGGGATAATCGCTGTACTGGGTTGCACCCACCAGGCGCTGCTGGCTGTTTAAGGAATAGACAATCTCCGTAATACTCGGCGCCAGGCTTACCACTCGCTGCGGATCATGGGGCACCTGGACCTTGCGGCCGGTGTGATCCATGACCATCTCTGCATGCACAAACCCTGCGCCAAGCAAAAAAAATAAAAAAATCAGCGTTGGAATTTTCCGACCGACCGGCTTTGTTTTGTCATTGACCATTTTTGGCCTCTTCTATACGATTCATGATCATGCGCGCCGGGTTCAGCCCGGTTTCGCTGATTTCCAACACCATATTTTCTCCATCTGTCTGCACCATGTGCACCGGCCATTGAAAGCCGGCCTTGGGGATCAAAACTGAAATTCGTGGGTATCCTAACCGGAAACAACCTGATATTCAAGGGTGTTCAATCAATTTTCCCGAATTGTGCTTTTGTTTCCTCTGGTTTCCGGGTCCTTACCAGCGCTTGACCTGCCTGATATTTATTGATAAAGAAAAAGAATGTATCGGGAAAACTACATAAACGCACTGCGCCTGGAAATGGTGGAAATGGTGCGCGACGGGCTCTCGCCTGTGGCGCTCAAATACGGCTACTCGGACGTGGCCCTGGAGAGTACCATCAAGTGGCGCCCGCTTGTGCTGGTGGTGGGCAACTATTCCTCGGGCAAGTCAACCCTGATCAACGAATTTCTGGGCGGGGATGTGCAGGCGGTGGGCCAGGCCCCCACAGATGATTCCTTTACGATTATCACCTATGATGATGCGGCCGCTGAACAGGACACAGTCCGGGTCACGGAAAAGCGCGACGGAAAATATCTGCTAAATGATCCGGATTATCCATTTGAAATCCTGAAAAAACACGGGCAGCGCTTTGCCTCCCATTTCCGGCTCAAAAAGGTCAATTCCCCGTTTCTCAGAAACCTTGCCGTCATTGACACACCCGGCATGCTCGATTCCATCACGGAACGGGACCGGGGCTACAATTATCAGGACGTGATCGGGGATCTGGCCCAGCTGGCCGACTTGGTGCTGGTGCTTTTTGACCCGCACAAGGCCGGCACCGTGCGCGAGGCCCACACCAGCCTGCGCGAGACCATCTCCGCCCGAACCTTTGAGGACCGGGTTCTTTTTGTGCTCAACCGAATTGATGAATGTTCATCCTTAAGTGATTTGCTCCAGGTCTACGGGACCCTGTGCTGGAATCTGTCTCAGATAACGGGCCGAAAAGACATTCCGGCCATCCATCTGACCTACTCCTCCCGGGCGGCCGGCAAATCTGACAACAGCCGGCCCGGCTCACACGACTTTCTTTATCATCTCCAGAATCAGCGCAAAAAGCTCCGGGAATCGGTACTGGACGCCCCGCGCCGGCGGCTTGACAACTTGGCCTCGTTTATCGAAACCCATTCCGAACGCCTTGACCAGTTTCTCGAGGCCCTGCTGACCCACAGAAAAAGAACACAAAAATTCCAGCTCAAGCTCACATTGATCGGGGCGGTTTTGAGCCTTTTTCTGAGCGGGGCGGCTGCATACGGGGCCGTGATTTTCGGCTTGGCCGGCGCCATGACTGATCCATGGGCCATGGTCCTTGCAGTAGCGGCCTTTGGCGCAGGGCTGGCTTTTTGGATTTACGGTCCCATGCGCATCATGATGAAGGCCTTTCAGCGCAGGTGGCGCAAAAAAACCGATTCCATCATTTCCCTGGATACCCAGACCCGCAAAGACAACTGGCAGTCCGTGGGCCCCCTGGTATTTCGTTACCTTCAGAAAACCAGCGGTCGCTATCCTGTAAAAACCCTGAAAAACGAATATGCACAGGTCCATGAAATCTACACCGAGGGCAGCCGGGAAGTCAGAAAGGCCTTAAATGAGCTGGCCAACATGGCACCGGATCAGGCAGTGTTTGACAACATTTCCAGGCCCATTGAAGATGAAGATTTTTCCGGCGATAAATCCGCAGATGATGCCAGCGACCCGGATCAATTGTCCCCACCGCCGCAGGACCGGCCCGCAGCTTCGGAAAAATGAGTTCGTCCATTACCGCCATTTCCCCACAAAAGAAAAACCGGGGGCGCTGCAATATATTTGTTGACGGCGAGTATGCCTTTTCATTGTCTGAAAAACTGGCGGCATCGCTTCAGGTGGGTGCGGTACTGACCCCTGAGGAAAAACAACGGCTCCTGCACGAGGATGAAAAGCAAAAAGCCTTTCAACGGTGCCTGCACTACCTGCAGTACCGGCCCCGCAGCCGTGCGGAAATAAAGGGGTATCTCGAGAAAAAGGGATTTTCCGGGCCTGCGGTCCAAAACGCAATCTACCGGCTGGAATCCTACGGTTACATTGATGATAAATCCTTTGCCCGCATGTGGATTGAAAGCCGCTGCCGCAGCCGGCCAAGGGGGGAATTTGCCCTGCGCCATGAACTGCGGCAGAAAGGCGTGGCTGAAGCCATCATCGACCGGATGCTTGCAGACTTTGAAGAAACCGGGCCGGCGTGGCGGGCCGTGGCCCCGCGGCTTGCCACATGGGCAAAGCTGGACCGGACCGAATTGAAGCAAAAATTCTATCAATACCTCAACCGCCGCGGGTTTTCCTGGGAAACCTGCCAGACGGTATGGGCGCAGGCCCTGGTGTTTCTGGACACATCGGCTGAAAAAAAATATTAGAGAACCCGGCAAAAACGGCCGGCTATGGCGCCCTTTTGAGAAATTCCGCTGCCAGGGCTGTAAAATCCCGTGCGCCGTTGCTGGTTTTGCGGTAAAACACCACGGGCTTGGCCGCCTCAGTGCTTGCGGCAATGGTGGTGTTGGCGCGAATGGCCGTGTCATAAAGCATGTGGGAATAGCGTTCATCGCTTCGCAGCCGGTCCAGAATCATGTTGCTGACCCGGGTGCGCTGATCAAAGAAAGTGGGCACAAGTCCGGAGATCCGCAATTCGGGGTTGATCTCCTCCTGTACGGCCTCAATGGTGTCAAACAGGTCTGTCAGGGCGCGGAACGCATAGGGATGGGTCTGGCAGGGCACCAGCACTTCCCGGCAGAAGGCAAACACGTTGATGGTCAGCAGCGACAGGCTCGGCGGGGTGTCCATGAGAATGACGTCATACTTTGTTGCCAATCCCTTCAGGGCCATGTTTAAGCGGTTTTCCCGGCCCTCGGCTTCCACCAGCTCCAATTCCGCACCGGCCAGATCAATATGGGAGGCGATGAGCTCCAGGTTTTTCCATTTTGTGGGAAAAACCGCATCTGCGGCGTTGTATTGGTCCGGGGCGGACATCAGGTCATAGACGGTTATGGCCTCATCATCGGCTTCAATGCCCAGGCCGCTTCCGGCATTGTGCTGGGGGTCCATGTCAACGATCAAAATTCGCTTGCCCATCGCAGACAGGGCCGCGCCGAGATTGATTACCATTGCGGTTTTGCCCACGCCCCCTTTTTCATTGGCCACCGCCACAAAACGCGCCTGCTTTGCCGCCATTGTCACCTCCTTATCATGGGTTACGGGTCCTTATCGCCTGTGCCCGCCCCGCCGCCTCCAGGGCTTTGCCGGCCCAGGGACTTTTCCAGGCTGTTCACCTGGCCCTTGATCCGCTCAAGTTCGGAAATCATTTCCGCCATTTCCGCCAGGGAATGTTTCTTTTCCTCCTGGCTTCTGTTGCCGATCTCCCGGATCCGGTTCAAATCCGTTGCGTATGTTTGAAAGCGCTGGATCAGCCACTGGCTCATTTCCCCGGCCACCGCATCAATGAGCAGAAACAGATACTGGAACTTAAGATTTTCCCGGTAATTTTTGAAATGAAACACCACCGTGGCCTCGGTTTCCTGTTTCATCCTGGCTACACCGCTTTCCAGGGCGGAAAAGTCCGCGTTTCCGGCAGATCCGGATCGGTTCACCAGTTTTTTAATCCCCTGAACCATGCGGAAAAACCCGAGCTTCATGAAGGCCTCGGTCTGAATGCCCCGGGTGTAATCAAAAGTGGCCGCCGCATTGGGCATGGCAATACCATGGGCCTTTTTCACCCCGTCAATGGATACCGGCGCCGGTTTGCCGACGGATTGCCGGTCGCTGTTTTCCTGCCCGGGCCCGCCGTGTTGTCCAAAATCCGCAAGGGTTTCGCGGATCATGCTTTCATAAGGCCGGCAGATGGATTCCAGGTATTCGAATGCATAAGCCTCGTTTTCCGCAACAAAGCCAAACAGCCGGGGATTGATCTGCTCTGCCATGAAAACGTCGAGTCTGTCCTTGAAATCCTGGAACACCACAAGCAGGGTTTCAGACAACCCGTTTTCCGAAAGCATGGCCCGGTATTGATCCGGCGAAATATGATAGCTGCGGATAAAATCCACCACAGCCGGCACCACCTGTCCGTGGCGAAGGTCAAAAAACCGGTCTGTATTGGTTTTCAACTCTTTTTTCAGCTGTCTGCAGGCACCGTCAAAGGTGCTGTTGATCATGGACCGGATTTTTTCGGTCTTTTTCTGCTGCTCCCGGATCTGGCTGACCAGTGCATCTGCTCCGCTGGCATCCGATGAGAAAACTTTCTGGTTAAATGCCAGCCATTGCGCAAAATCCGAAGATACGGTTTCCATTCGCTGGAGCTGATTTTTAAGCAGCAGCATGTAGCGATGCTCAGTGATCAGGTGATTAAAATCCGCCTCAAACCGGGTTTTTTCCTTTTGGGAAAATTGGGCAAGGGCCTGGTCGCCGCGCCACTGGTCCAGGCGGGCCCGGTCCTTTTCCGTCAGAAAATCACGGATATCCAAAAACAGGGCATAAAGGGATGAAAACGTGTATACCGCCGGAGAGGGGGTGAGCAGGGCAAGGTCCTGGCGGACCTGATCCCTTACACGCTTTAAATCATCCAGGTTTTCATGTTCGTTAAAATCGCAGTTGATCACAAACAACACATTGCCCATGGCCCCCATCTGTTTGATCATGGACATAAATTTGAGATCCGCCTGGCGGATGCCCGTGCGGCTGCTGATCAGATAAATAATCAGGTCCGATGTGTGCAGATAATCCTGGATCATGGCAAGGTGCAGGGGATTGGGGGAATCGCTTCCCTGGCAGTCGGCAATTTCAATGTTTTCAGCCATATCGCCGGAATCGATAAACAGCTCCAGGTCCTTGAGGTAAACCGCCAGCGCCTGGTCGCCGGCAAAGGCCTGATGTTCGTGAAAATTCCGGCCTGTATAGCTACGGGTTTCGGTCTGATCCGAAACAATTCCGGCAACCTTGTCGTATCCCTGCAGATAAGAATCCAGCAGCACACTGCTGACACTACGGCTGTCGCGGTTGACCAGGTATCCTGTTTCCAGGCTGGTCAGGGCCTGGCGCAGGTCCCGGCGGTCGGATTGGTTACGGATATCAAACGGTTCTGCAGAGGAGCGCCACCCGGCTGAGGGAAAAAGATTCAGGGACTGCCGGATCTCGCTGTTGATCTCCTCCCAGGACTTGAAATAGACAACGGCTTCCAGCAGGTCTGAACGCCGGACACGGGTGACAATGGAAGTAATGACACCTGCGCCCCGTTTCAGGTAGTCACCGGAAAACAGGGAGTTGATAAATGTGCTCTTGCCGGACTTGATGGTGCCCACCACGGCCATGCGCAGCAGGTCCTCTTCCAGGCGCTGCCGGCAATTTTCGCATAAATGCCGCCATTGCTCCAGCTCCCGGCTTTCGCCCGACGATATTTGCCCCGCCGCCCGGTCAAGGAGCTCCTTCAGCTCCCGGGCGGCCCGGGCCAGTTCCTTTTTCACTGCCTGCTGAGTCATATATCTTCCTGCAACAATCCCTGCGCTGCCTGTATTTATTGTATTCAGGCACTTTTTACAAATTTGAAACTATGACACGGTGGACCCGGATTGTCAAAAATATTCTTTAGATATTATGGTATTGAAATTGTTTCCGGGCGACCGTTTTGCCTTATAACTCATCTATCATCTGCCGGGCTTTTTTCTCCCAGTAGGGATTGTCCGTCAGCGATATCGCCTCTTTCAGCAGATCCCGAGCTTCTTCCTTGGGCTCGCTGCCCCACTTGTCCATTAAGATCTCGGCCATGTACACATGGGTGGTCACACCATGGGAAGTGTTAAAATACTCGGTTTCCTGAAACTCCCGATATAACTCCAGGGCGCGGTCCTTGTCATTGTAGGGCCAGGGCACTACCTGCCAGAACCGGCCCAGGGCCACAATGGGGCCGCCGTTTTCAAAATCTTTATCCATTTCATAGGCTTTTTCCAGGTTTTCCTGGGTTTTGTTCTTCAGCCCTTCCTTCAAAGCGGTGATAAGGCCCACCCCGTCTGAATATGTGCCCACACACAGGCCGTAGTAATAATACCCGTTGGGCTTGTCGGGTTCCAATTCCCGTGCCCGGGCGGCATATTCCATGCCCTTTTTGCCGTATTCAGCACAGATGTCCTTCCAGCCGTCAACCTTCCGCTTCTGGGCCAGATCTCCGTAGTACCGGCATGCCCGGGCGCATTTCCAGTTGAATTCAAAATTGTCCGGATCATCTTCAAGGACCTGTTCATAAATTTCCACCACCCGTTTGAGATCCTCCAGATCCCCCCTGGCAAAAAAGGCTTCCGCGTCCCGGATCAGGTCGGAAACCTTTTGTTTTGCAACTTCTGCGGCATCTTCGGCCTTGTCCACGGTTTCCTCCACCTGCTCAGCTGCCCCGGCCTCCTTGTTCTCACTTTCACTGCACCATGCAGGATGCTGAATCAAGAGGACAAGGCCCAAAATGGCGGCTGCCGTCAATGTCATCTGCGATTTCATGTACTTTCCTCCTTTAAGAAGTTGTCTGAAAAATTAGGAAAAAACCCGGCGTTACGCGCTGCATTGCTTCTCTGTCAATTGTATACGACGAAACTATGAAACAGATCAATCCCATATTTTTTTGACCCGCCGTTGCGGGTGTTTCTAAATGTTCAGTGATTTGCAAAAAATCGACTTCATGGTCATTATTTATAAAAACAAATCCACCCGGTTTACTTATCGGTTTTAGCCACAATCATGCAAGGAGTCCAGTCATATGCCTGAACAAAACAACGGCGGCCACGACCACGAGCACCACCATGAAGATACCCGAAAGGAGCTTGAACGGATTTTCTCCGCAGTTCAAAAACCGGTGTATATTTACCTGTTTACCCGCAAAAACAAAAACGAAACCTACAATGACCTGGCCCGGCAGGTTCTGCAACTGGTGGGAAAGGTTAACGATAAAATCATTATCAAAACCTACGGCCTGGATCATTCCCTGGCAGACAAATACAACGTTGCCCATTCTCCCACCATTGTTTTTGAACCCGAAACCGTCAATATCCGATGGCTGGGCGCCCCGGCGGGAGAAGAGGGGCGCACCCTGGTGGAACTGATTCTGCTGCTGGCTTTTCAAGATCCCAACCTGGGAGAGGATGCCGCCTCTGTACTGGAGCAAATTACCGGTCCCCGGCATGTGAAGGTTTTTGTTAGCCCCACATGCCCCTATTGCCCCCAGCAGGCGATCAATGCCATCAAGGCGGCCATGGCGCACCCGGATCAAGTTTCCCTGGAGATCATCGACATCCAGGCCTTTCCCGAGATCGCAGAGCAATATGATGCCCAGTCCGTGCCCCAGGCTTTTGCCAACGAAACCCTTATCGCCCTGGGCGCCCAGACCGAAGAGCTGTTTGCCGCTTCCCTGCTCAAAATGGAACAGCAAAACATTTTTATCCCGGACAACGACGCCCCGGAGGTGGAGGCGGATCTTGTTATCGTCGGCGGCGGACCGGCCGGGCTGAGTGCGGGCATATACGCGGCCAGGAGCGGATTTCATGCTGTGATCATCGAACGGGAGGCTTTGGGCGGACAGGTGGCCATCACGCCGATGGTGGAAAATTATCCCGGTTTCAACCAGGTGGGTGGCAAGGCGCTTGTGGACATGATGGTTTCCCACGCCCTGGAGTATGTCCGGATTTTCCAGAGCGAAGAAGTGCTTGAAGTGGAAAAGGATCCGGTCCAATCCCGGCAGTTTACCGTAAAGACAAACCGCAGGAAATTTTTTACCAGGGCCATCTTGCTTGCAACCGGTGCCAGGCACCGTAAATTGAACATTCCCGGCGAATCCAGACTTTCCGGGCGGGGGGTGAGCTATTGCTCCACATGCGACGGTCCCATTTTCAAGGGCCGGAAGGTGATCATCGTCGGCGGGGGTGACAGTGCGGCAACCGATGCCCTGCACATGCACAATATTGGCGTGGATGTGACCATCGTGCACTGGAAAGACCGTCTCGATGCCCAGGACTACCTCGCCCGGCAAATAACAGAAACCGGCATTCCGGTAATCTACAACACAGAAGCAAAGGAAATACTGGGTGACAGAAGCGTGCAAAAGGCTGTCCTGGAAAACAACCAGACCGGGAAAAAGCAGGAAGTAAAAGTGGACGGAATCTTTGTTGCCATCGGATATGAACCTGCGGTGGATCTTGCCCAAAAACTCGGGGTCCGCCTGACTCCCCAGGGCTATATCGCCCACGAAAACCACCGGACCAACATCGAGGGTATTTATACCGCCGGCGATGTCACCGGCGGCTTCAACCAGATTGTGATTGCCAGCGGCCAAGGCTCGGCCGCCGCACTGACCATTTTCGAAGACCTGATCCACCCGTTCTGGCAGAAGAAAGCCGATACACAGGCTTCCGGGCAGCAAATCGACACGAGGCGCAACAAGAGATATCATTAAGATTGATAAGGCGAAAGAAAGGCCGGGAGTGCGATTCCTATATCTGAGATAGCCTTTTGAACTGCCAACCGCATTTCGTCTGTAGAGGTGTTGGCCTCAACAACATATGCACTCTTTGCTGCTGCAATCTGGTCAAAATCGGTAACAGTTGGAGCCTTCATACTTGCACATCCAATCAACCCAATCAATATAAGGCCAACAATGGCAACTTGAACCGGAAAATTGGGCAGACCTGGTCGAAGTCTTGTCGTGTGGCTTCTTAGATATTCATGAGTTCCGTTCGGCCCAGCGATCGCCTTTGTCACTTTGGGTCCCGTTGTTGCGTTTGCGCCACAGCACTCCAAAACGCAAGGCTCTCTCAGCATGATTGTTGGTGGGTTCAACACCCTGCTGATCAAGAAACAACCACAAGGATTCCATCTCTTTGGCCAGCCGCCGGGCCATTGTGCCCGCCGTATCGCCAGCACCTTCAAAAAGTATCAGCAAACAGATAAACCGTGAATAAAAATCGGTCGTTTGATGTCCATATTCAGGGCTATAGCACACCCAAAATAAAAAATCTAGATTTTTCTTCAATTTTTTCAATAGTTCATACCGTTAATATCACTTAATCGTTTCCACTCTTATCCAATACTTTCCTTACCATTTCTGCCAAATCCGTTTTAGTTACCGGTTTCATTAAAAACCCGTCAACTCCCAAATCTTCTTTATTGTTCTTGTTTACTTTTTCGCTAAAGCCAGTGGACAAAACAACCGGCAAACCCGGCCGGATTTGTTTCACTTCTCTGGCGAGTCTGTCTCCGGTCATATTCGGCATTGTCGTATCGGTTATGAGTACATCGAATTTATCTGGATTCGCACGAAAAGCCTCCAAAGCTTCAATGCTGCTCGTTCTCGGGGTGACCTGATAGCCCAGGCGCTCAAGAATTCGCTGCTGTATCTCAATAATCGGCTGTTCATCGTCCACCAGGAGAATTTTTTCGATGCCTGTCGGCAACGGCTCCTGTTTTCG
The DNA here is from genome assembly GCF_046483245.1 of Desulfosalsimonas sp. GTDB lineage: Bacteria > Desulfobacterota > Desulfobacteria > Desulfobacterales > Desulfosalsimonadaceae > Desulfosalsimonas. The sequence goes on from NZ_JAWODO010000046.1 coordinate 28,677, forward strand.
TGCCGGCGATACGGGCCGGCTTTGTTCAGCAAGCGGGAGGTATATGTAGAAAGCAGTCCCCTTGCCAGACTCGCTGTGGACGGAAATATGTCCTTTGTGGCTTTTTATGATGCCGTGAACCATGGAAAGCCCCAGCCCGGTGCCGGTTCCTTTTTCCTTGGTGGTAAAATAAGGCTCGAAAATTTTATTTAGATATTGATCTGAAATGCCGCATCCGGTGTCGATTATAGCGATGCATATGTAGTCTCCGGGCATTATGTCCGGAGATTTTTTCCTGATGGTTTGGTCAAAGCTGACAGGCTCCAGGCAAATTTCCAGTACTCCGCTCCCATCACCCATGGCATCCCTGGCATTGGTCGCCAGGTTGATAATGGCCTGATGGAGCTGTGTGGGATCGGCATGGACAATTGCCTGTTCGGTGCGAATGTTTTCTTGAATCTCAATGGTTGCGGGAAATGTGGAGCGCAGCATTTTCAGCGCTTCTTTGACCAAGGAAACAATTGGTGTAGGCACAAACTCCTGTTCTTCCCGCCTGCTGAGTCTCAAAATTTGTTTGACCAAATCTTTGGCACGGTTGCCTGCGGCAAGCACCTGAGACAGATTTTGATGCACAAGCGAGTCTTTTTCAGCTTCCTCCAGTGATAGTTCGGTATATCCGAGCACGGAGGATAAAATGTTGTTGAAATCATGGGCAATGCCGCCTGCCAGTGTCCCTATTGCCTCCATTTTCTGGGACTGGCGAAGCTGGGCTTGTAGTTTCTCTCTTTCCTGCTCTACCTTTTTCCGCTCGGTGATATCCCGGGCAATGCAGAGTATACAGTTTATACCCTCATAGTCAATTCTGCGGCTGCTTATCTCAATGGCAATTGTGCTACCGTCTTTGCACCGGTGAGCCGATTCAAACACCAGGGAGCCCTGCTGATCAATATCCTGAATTCGTTCCGGCCCGGTGCCTAAATATTCATCGTCATCAAGGTCCATGGTCGTCATGAGCAGAAGTTCCTCACGGCTGTAGCCGAGCCTGCTGCAGGCGACTTGGTTTACCTCTATGATTTGCCCCGAGATGTAGTGGATAAAAACAGCGTCATTGGAACCGTGGAAAATATCCCTGAATTTTTGCTCACTCCGGCGCAGCCGGGTTTGTGCGTGTACGTGCTCGATTATATTGCCGAGCATTTCAGCCACAGCATCAATCAATTCCTTTTCTTCTTTAATGAAAGGGTCTTCATGAGCCGGGGGGTTTTCTTCCAGATAAAAAATTTCCACACACCCGACCACCTGTTTTTCTGAAATGATGTCCTGGGCTTGGCGCCGGGAGGTTTCGCGGAAATTTCCGGTTACATAAACGCGGTCTTCAAACTTTATCCGCGCGCATGCAGCTTCGGGATATTGCCAGGAATCAGGAAGAAGGTTTACGGTGCCCTGAAGGATATCATCGAGCGAGTTGTCCCGATCCTCTACAAGCCTGGATATGCCGTAAAGGCAGCTCAATTCCTTATTTCTTTCATTAAGCGTGCGGGATTGCTCTTTTAAGGCTTCTTCGGCCTGCTTGCGGTCGGTGATGTCGACTAGCATACCCTGAATTCCGACGACCTCTTTTCCTTCAAAAACCGGCCTGGCATTGGTCATAACCCATACCATTCCGCCATTTTTTGTAAGGTATCGGTATTCCGTTGTTACCTTTTGGCCTGAAATAACTTTCTGGAAAGAATGGATGCGATCTGATAGATCCTCGGAATGCACGAAATCGGTAAACCTACGGCCGACAATTTCTTCCGGGTTATATCCACTGATGTTTTTGATGTTGGGGGAAACATATGTGACCTTTGCATCAAGCTCCAACATGAAGAGCACTTCGTTCAGGTTTTCGATTAACTGGCGGTATTTTTGAACTTCTTGTCGGTGAGTTTTTAGTTCCTGTTCCAGTTCTTCATAGGCCGGTTTGGCAGTCATAAGATCCCCGCAGGTGCGACGAGCCGATAGATATCCAACGGCTTTCATAAAGATCACGTTCAATTTTAACTCTAATAAGAACATGACCTTATCACATTTAATCCAGTACATCAAATGAACCGGATGTACCCAAATATTATAAATCGGATGGTTGGCGCTTATACTTTAGGCTGCCGGATAATTCTTGGCACATTAGGCAAATTGAAAGCTGCAATATGCAAAATTGATCCGGAGAGCCAGGCCAAAAATGATTGCCAGAACCATTTTGCAAATTTCAGGAAACCTTGGAATGCTGCATTGCGTGCTCAATCAGGAGGCTCCCCCGGCGAGAAAACGTTCCTCAATCCAGTGACTGCTGCTTGCGGTGCATTCCCATCCCTTGAATCCAACCGCAAGCTGGACACGAGGTAATTATGATCGGGTATCCCTCGTCATCAACCACCTGCTGCTGTAAGGATTCAGATGGATTTCCGCAATCCGGGCAAATTGGATATTCGGCCGGTTTATTTACATCCACACTTCCTTTCTTCAAACACTTCTGCACTGTCTCCAGTGTTTCTTTGATGACGGTAAATTTGACAGCTTTTCAATCAAGTATTGGGCTTTTTCTGCAGGATTGGCTTTCATGGGCCTCTTAAATTAACCCTACCCAGAAATGTTACGCCTTTGAAGGCATACATTTATCAAGAATTATTTTGCCGGAAGTGCTTCCCAATCCAAGACTCGTTGTTAAATTGGCTCACCACACCTATCGCAGAAAAAAATCTTGTCTTTTTCATCCTCTTCTTTCCGGGTAATAACACGATCCTGTGTCAGCAGGTTCCAATCTTCATCCGTCATGCAATTGGTACAAACAACAGCCTCATTAATGTAAATAGCCGCAATTTCATTCTTTTCAAAGTCCATATTACCCCCCTCTTCGATCTTTAAGGACCGAAGGGCTTGTTCTTACGGTCTCCGCTCACGGTCTTGCCTCTTCTTTTCGGTAACGGTTGAAATTTTTTACCTTTTCCTAACCACAGTGGCCTTGGGGCCTTTATCCCCTATCTCCGTCTCATACTCCACCTTTTCTCCTTCTCCTAGAGCTTCAATTTTTACTCCCTCAAGAGCGGAAACGTGAAAGAATACGTCTTGACCTCCCCCTTCCGGGATAATAAAACCAAAACCCCGATCGGAAACAATCTTTTTGATACTGCCTTCAGACATAAAAAAATCCTCCCAAAATTTCCCCGGGAATTCATTCGCCCGCGTTAAAATACCCTTTGTGCAAATTTCAAGAAACCTGGGAATATTACATTCCTTAGCAAGAAGTATGTCGATTTAGATTTTACCCACAGCATATGCCCTGAGTATGCAAAAAAACTGTACCCTGAGTTTGATCTTGATGATGATTCAATAGTGCCCGAACGAAAACTAGGATCATACCCGGAATTCAATCTTTCTTCACCTATTTCAGGATATGCACACTTGGGTAGTCCATTAGCTTAAGCGTTGCAGCAATGACCCCTGCAACCTGTGGAATATCGTGAATGATAACCAAGTCATTACTTTTATTAAGTTTTTCCATCATAGGCTTTGAAAACATATCGTCATAGTCTACATGACTGGCACCCTTAATATGCCCCTTTTCAAACTTTCTATAATCCCGAAAATCGACAAATTCACATTTTTTTAGTTCCCGGGCTTTTTCTTCAGCTATAACGAATGCGGCAAAATCGTTCTTATTCACCTCGATGAGGGCGTTTAGAAGGTCCGCTTCGCCTACTGTAGGATACCCAGCACTTTTCCATCCCTTTATGCCGTCTCTCATCCAGTAAACATTCGTATAACCATTGGCGACCGCCAACCTGGCGGCATGATATGATTTCCATCATGTGTCTGATGCGCAATAGGTCATAATTGCCGTATTTTTATCTTTGGGAAGCTGTGCTATGTCGAAATCAACTTCGCTAAGTGGCATATCAGTGCTTTTGTGATCTTTTGGAACTAAACAAGTGATGTGGATTGTGCCGGAAGGATGCCCCTTCATGAAATCAGTGGTATGACTGTGGCATGCCACTAGGGTTGCCCCCTGGTCATGGAGTTTTTTTGCTTGTTCAAGGCTTACAGCTTCAAATCCTTGCCCTCCGGTGCTGGGGGCAGGCACGGAGGCGGCAAAACCAACTGTGGAAAATGCTGTAGTAAGCATTAATGAAACGATGAACAGAAAAATTTTCTTTTGCATCTCCCTACTCCTTTCTTTTGAATAAGGTTCGATTGCAGATGGGCCAGGGTTTTTGAAAAACCCGGTATGATCCATAATATCGGGTTTTTCCTCCATTCCTCTTCAATTGGTTATAAAAAAAGCCGAACCGCCACATGTAAATGGCAGTCCGGCTATCTCAAAACTAAATCAAGGGAAAACCAGTATCGAAAAGACCCGTGACTTTCCGTCCCAATCTTACGACTGGTTTGGCTTTATCATAACTTCTAAATTATCGTTGGGAATCCCTGTGTCAATCTTTTTTTTGGCTTAAACTAAAAAAAATATTCCCTTGCTGAAAAATGCACCATGCATTGATTAGCGTTCGACTATGCCGTTCCAATAATGCTAATTTGGGGTCGGAGAGGAATGCCAAATTCAAGATGCAACTTACAGGCGCCGCGAAAATATTGCCCTCCGTGGCAAGTTATGTCGTGGGTTTTCAGATCACCAACAAATCCACTGGTATAAAATTGAAGGAGTCGCTCAGTTGCCTTCTGGCATTGTATGGCAAAGCAAAAGAAGAAAAGCCTGCATTAATTCTTAAACGTCCATCAGGGAAACGACAATCGAATTGCCAATATCAAGTGATTGATCCCGAAAACCATGCAATATTACAAATACTGATACGAAATTTATACCCCCAAATCACAATTTATCTTTCTAATACAATCAAACATACCCTTTATACTTCCTTCTTGACAGTCTGAAAAACTATTTTTATATTACATTTAAACGATATAAATAATAGCGGCAGACCAAAACCGGGCCATTGTATATCCGGAGGCAGAAAAAATGAAAAAAATTCACAAAAGTTATGAAAGCCTTGTCTGATCCGACACGGGTCAAAATTGCAAAGATGCTTCAACGCAGATAGATGTGTGTATGCGAAATCCAGGAAGCCCTGGGAATCGCGCAGTCCACGGCCAGCAAGCATTTAAAAATCCTGGAGGAAGCGGGCTTGGCAACATATAAAAAAGATGGCCTGTGGGTAAACTATACCCTGGCGGACGGATCAGACAGCCCCTATGCAGATAGCATGCTGGGCAATCTAAGGCACTGGCTCGAAGATGATCCTGAAGTGGCCGAACTGAACCGCAAGCTCCCTGAAATCCGGCGCGAGGAAGTCTGCCGGACGCAAATTCCCCGCAGTCGAAAGGTTCAGGCTCAAATATAAATAAAGAGAATGATTTATAAAGCTCATTAAAAAAAGGAGGTTTGACATGGATATCAAAGTACTGGGTCCTGGATGCCCAAAATGCCAGCAGACCGAAGAAACAGTCAACCAGGCTCTGGCTGATGCCGGCATGGAGGCCAGTGTGGAAAAAGTTACCGACACCATGGAAATCGCAAAATACGGGGTTTTTGGCACCCCGGCTGTGGTTGTCGACGGCGAGGTCAAGTCCGTGGGCAAGATCCCGAAAAAAGACGATGTCCTGAAGTGGATCAAGTAAAAAGGATAGGTTCATACAGGGGAAACGCAATGCTGCTAAAGTCCTACACAAAAAACATCTTCCGGCCGAAGTGCAACCCGAGCTTTGAATCGGTGCACTGCATTGCCCGGCTGGACCAGGACATCTCGGCCGCCCTGCCCTACCTGAATGCAGAGCTGGGCGGTATCCAGTATTTCAGGGATCCGCCCGCGGTCATGCTCCACGTGCACGGCAAGATGATCAAGGTCGGGGCTGCCGAGATTGCTATCAACGCGCTCGCAGATGAGCAGGAAGCCGACAAGATCATGAACTGGCTCAAAAACGAGATCAACCGGGTCTGGGCGGAAAAAGACACCATCACTCCCAGCGAAGAAAGCCGGGCAAAGCCGCAGATATTTGAAATTCTAAAACTTCTGCCCAAAACCAATTGCAGAAAATGCGGACAGCCTACCTGCATGGTCTTTGCCGTTCAAGCCGCCGAAGGCGGCCGCGGGGCTGAGGACTGCCCGGAGATCGACCCGGAAAACAAGGAGAAGCTGGACGCTTATCTTTCCGAATTCAAATTTGAATAGTACTTTTGGAGAAAAAAACATGACCGAATCCACCGCAAAAAAACTGCCCCTTCTCGACCGGTTTTTGACCCTGTGGATCTTTCTGGCCATGGCCGCAGGGGTTTTGGCCGGCTACTTCTATCCGGGGGTCACAGACCTGCTGGATCATGTGACCGTGGGCACCACCAACATTCCGATTGCCGCCGGCTTGATTCTGATGATGTATCCGCCCCTGGCCAAGGTGCGATATGAGAAACTCGGCGAGGTGTTTCGGGATTACAAAATTTTGGGCCTGTCCCTGGTGCAGAACTGGGTGATCGGTCCCGTTTTGATGTTCCTGCTGGCCATTGCATTTCTGTCCGGCCATCACGAATACATGGTGGGCTGATCATAATCGGTCTGGCGCGCTGCATTGCCATGGTGCTGGTCTGGAACGAGCTGGCCCGGGGCGATGCCGAGTACTGCGCCGGACTGGTGGCATTTAACTCGGTTTTCCAGGTGCTTTTTTTCTCTGTTTATGCCTGGTTTTTCATCACAATTCTGCCGGGTTGGTTCGGGCTTGAGGGCGCGGCCGTGGATGTCACCATCGGCCAGATTGCCGAAAGCGTGTTCATATACCTGGGCATCCCGTTTATCGCCGGGATTATCTCGCGCTTCATCGGCCTGAAGACCAAGGGCAATGACTGGTACATGGAAAAATTCATCCCCAAAATCAGTCCGCTCACCCTGATCGCGCTGCTGTTTACCATCGTGGTCATGTTTTCGCTCAAGGGCGAATACATCGTAAAGCTGCCGCTTGACGTGGTGCGCATCGCCATTCCGCTTTGCATCTATTTCGTGGTTATGTTTCTGATCACCTTTTACATGTCCATGAAGTTCAAGGCCACCTACGAGCAATCCACCACGTTGTCGTTTACCGCGGCATCCAACAACTTCGAGCTGGCCGTTGCCGTGTTCGGCATCAACTCGGGCGTGGCATTTGCCGCGGTGATCGGCCCGCTGGTGGAGGTGCCGGTGCTGATCTCGCTGGTCAATGTGGCCCTGTGGTTTAAACGAAAATATTTCCCGTATGCCGTGGAAACCCCGACCGGAGTTTGCCACATGACTTGCAAGGATTAAAAAACATAAGGAAATCCGGCACAGACAGGAATTTCAGAGATGAACCCCTCAAAACTCCCAAATTCCAATAATGGCGGGGGTTTTCGGTGCCCGTCCTTGTAAGGCCCCTCTTAATATATCGTGACCATACCCAAACAATCAGATTGTTTCAGCTTTTCATGCATTTTATGCTTGACTTATAAGACCCTACCATATATTGTATGGGCATGGTTCATTTCCACATCAAAAAGAAAAAGGGAAGACCCTACTTATATGTCCGGGAAATTGCCCGTGTCGATGGCAAACCTAAAGTGATTTCCCAGACCTACATCGGCTCTCCGGCTCGGGTAGCTGAACTGGCCAGCGAACAGGATACGGAGGTCCATACGCTCAAGGTCGAGGAATTCGGTTCTCTCTGGCTTGCGCAGCAGATCGATCGGGACATTGATCTTGCAGATATCATTGACGAGCATATTCCCCGGGCCGACCGGGAATCCGGTCCCAGCATGGGCGAATACTTCCTTTATTGCATCTGGAACCGGATGGTGGAAGCGGTGAGCAAAAACCAGCTTGCAAAATGGTATGGACACACCGCAATCCAGCATATCCGGCCAGTGGATCACAACTTCCATTGCATTACAGTGTATATCCGGGCAATCTCCATGACAGTCGGCACTTTGAAGCCATAATGGATGAGATGTTCGGCATCGTATGCGGGCTTTACGACACCAAGCAGCGGCTTACGGTCGTGATTGACAAGGGCATGAACTCGGAAGACAACTTCACCTGGATTGACAAACACTCCAGGATCCACTTCATTACAACGTATTCCACTTATTTTGCCCAGGATTTAGCAACGGTTAACCTGGATCATTTTGAGCCCGTTGACATGGAAAAGAACCGTCAACTAAAGGCTTGCGGCCAGGAAGAAGACTGCCTGCTTGCATATCGGACCAAAGGTGAATACTGGGGCAAAGAGCGAACGGTAATTATCACCTACAACCCGAGAACCGCCAGAAAGCAGGGGTATACCCTCGAAAGCAAGCTGGAGATGCTTCGCAATGAACTGCTTTCCATGCGCGCAAAGGTCAAAGCAAACGACTCACCCCAATGGCGGGATCCGGAAGTCATAAAAGAGCGGTATATATGGCGCTGCCAACAACTGCACATATCACCGGAATTTTATCAGCTGGCATTCGAGCAAACAAAAGGCGGCCTGAAAATGAGCTTCCGCAAAGATCCGTACCAGGTGAACCGGAAAGAAGCCATGCTCGGAAAAAACATCATCATTACAGACAACATCGACTGGAGCACCCGGGAAATCGTGGAAGCGAGCATAGATCGCTGGCAGGTTGAAAACCGGTTCCAGGTCAGCAATAATGATGACATCGTCGGCATCCGACCGATACGGCACTGGACGGACAGCAAGATCCGGTGCCATTTTAGTTTTCAACCTCTCCACAAAGCCTCCTCAGCACGGCGACTCGCATTCAAGTCCAATCGGGGAATCACATTAGCAATATCCCGTATTTCCCTGCCATCCACGAGAATGATACGGGGTGCATTTACCACCTTTTCTCCGGTAATGGAATAGTGTATATTTTCCCATTTTGTCTGTACGGCTGAAGTCAATATACGATAATAAAGTCGATACCCCGATCGCAGTCTCTTCCAGGCCTCTTCAGGAAGAGTATAGGTTGTTGATTCACAGGCCTTGAACAAAAGATCATCAAACCAGGAAGCGAAAAAATTATTGGATGTACGTTCACCAGAACATTGGTCCTTAAACAAGTCGGGATGGGTTGCGATTTCCACAGCATAATAGGTGTCATGTCCCGGATTCACAAAAAAAACGGGAGAGGGCTCATGAATTGAATACCTTTCGGGTCCCATGATGGTTGGCAGCAGACGTTCTGTGATATCCATTCTGGTGGTTCCCTTCCGCCCAGACTGCTGAACAACATCCTTAACCCATCTTTCAAATGCGCTCTCGCTTAATTCCGCTCCTTCATAGACCCAGATTGCCTGATGTCCCCTCAAATCAACATGAATGTTGTATTGTCCCAGGCCAATTCCGATATCGCTTCCCAATTCCTCCAATGCCACACGAGCCAGTTCTAGAGGACGCATGCTATTGGTTCTAATATCAACTGCGCGTCCCGCAATATGCTGACTGTTATTAACTCCTCCCACCGAATCATTGTAGGTAGGATGTCGATAAGCTGATTTGACAATGAGCGAAGATCCGATCCTATCCCGTATATTCTGGAGCCCCTCAATCAGTTCCACGGATATGCGTGCATATCTTGAATTGTCTGAAACCATCTCCTTCACCTTGAAATGGGGGGAAAGGAATTCTTCCATCCTGCCGCTCACCTCAATCAGGGGGACTATACCATTACCGACGTGATCCCTGTAATCCACACCATCCATTGGTGAACTTACCTCCTGGAAAGTGGCGCCACTGGGGAAAACGACAGTTCGAGATGTACCCCCGCTACCACCGTCAGTCACCCCTGGCCCTCCGGTTATCTGAATATGTGGAGCAGTACCTGCTTCATTATCGCTGATGGTAACATTATGATTGGACCAGGCATTGTCATCGGCTACATGCAATCGGTAGTAAAGATTATTGGCCTGCCTGAGTCGATTCCAGACGTTTTCAGGCAAACGGTAGGGGGTGTTCTCCTCCAGACCATCCTGCCAAGAACCGTAGAAATTATTTGCATTTCGTTCATTCCCGTAATTGGTACTATCAAACAATTCCGCCCGAATAGCCACTTCCACAGCATACAACCTGCGCTGTCCTTTGCTGACCTGAAAATTTGGGGACAAATCATTTCGGTTGATTGTAGCCGGTGCAGTTATGGATGGTCCTGTTCCGACAGGAGTAGCAGGTCCTGATGAGGATTGGATCCTGATTAAAGGCGCACTGGCCGCCTCATAATCATTGGTTGTGACAGCATGATTGGACCAGGAACTGTCATCCGCCACGTGCAACCGGTAGTAAAGATGATCCGCGTGTTTGAGCCGGTCCCATACATCCCGGGGCAGGTGGAAAGGCGTATTCTCTTCCATGCCATCATGCCATGATCCAAAGAAGTTGCTGTTATTCCGATCGATACCATGGACTGAATTGTTGAACAGGTCCGGACGAGTGGCTACTTCCACAGCATAATACCGTCGACCACCGGTCCCGATCTGAAAAGTGGGCGGTGAATCGTTTCGATTGATCGTTTCGGGTGCATTGATCGAGAGTTGTCCGGTTGATGTTCCTCCCCCGCCACCGAAATTCCGCGCTCGTTCCACGGCCTGCAAGGCATTGACACGACCATACCCGTAAAAGCGGCTATGGCCATTGCTTTCATAGTTCCCCCCTGCTGAATCAATACGGTCCGTGGTCTCTTGCAAAATCCGGCGTACATCTTGAACCCGCAGGTTTGAATTTACAGATAACAAGAGACCGGTTATACCGGCCACCAATGGTGTGGCAGAAGAGGTGCCACCAAAATCGTCCGTATAATCCAGATCACCAGACGGATGATGGGCTCCTGTATCCGGATCAGGGTTATATCCACTGCTACCGCGTCTGTCTACTGTGAATATCCTGCGCTCTCCTACGCTGCTGTCACCGCTGGAAGGAGCACAGATAAATATCTCCGGACCATAATCACTGTACCAGGAGCGACGCTCATTGCTGCTGGAAGCCGCCACTGCCATGATATCGGGATTGGAGGCATATCCATCATTGCTAACCGATTCATTTCCGTTACCGGCCGCCCAGAAAATCGGTATCCCCAGTCCATTACGCCCCTGGTTCACACAGTATCGAATGGCAGCACGTACATTGTCCGGAAGAGGATCCATAGCTCCGGTCCCGTCTGCAGGTCCCCAGCTGCAGCTGATCACATCAGCCCCCTGATCCGCCGTCCAACGAAACATTTCTGCTTCCTCGACCACTCCTAAAAAATCGGGATAACGTACTGCTATCAAGGAACAATCCGGTGCGGATCCAAAAGCACGTACCCCCTTTGCAACCGCTACCCCTGCACAGGCAGTACCATGTCTGTCTCCACTGCTGTTGGGACCCCCATCCGCCGTGCCGGATGCAAAATCATACTCGGCGCTGATTTTCCCTGAAAATTCCGGATGTCCGGTATCCACCCCATCATCCAGTATGGCAATCTTGATTTGACTGTTGCCCCGTGTGATATCCCAGACATCTACCACTCTGGCTGTTTCCAGATGCCACTGTCGGGAAAGGTACATCGAACGATCAGCACGTTCCCTGTCCGTAGATGCTTCCATGCCAGGTTCAAGCAACATTGTTCCGGTTTGTCGTAAATGGCGACGCCGAATAAAATTGGGGTGGGCAAACTCTACCAGACCTGATTCATAATAGATGTTGGAAAGAACAATCGGACCATGTTCCCCTTCCGCCTCCGGGGCTTGTAATACAAACCCATTTTCGACATAAGCCTGAGCTTTCAGAATCAGTACTCCATAACGGTAATTAAATTTCTCAATTTCATCCAGACTCACATTTGATTTGAACTGGACCACAAATTCACGATTGACAAACATCAGATCATCAATCCGGTTTGCCGCCCGCTCTGCATTCCGGCGATAAGCCACAGCCGCATATTCCACCGGTGCTTCTTTTTCCAGATTTTTGACCTCAGCGACCAGATCCTGCTGTTGTTTTTCTGGCTCTGTTCGTCGACTGATGGCAGCCGGATTGATATTGTAAATCTGCAGACCATAATTGGAAATAAAACCAGTATGTTCGGACTCTTCGTGTAACAGATTGAAAGCACGACGAGACAGATCAGGATCGCGCGAATCACGTCCTGCCCGGTAACGTACCGCAAAAACACGGGGCTCGCGTACTAGACGGATCCGTTGTCCATTAGCGTAATAATATGTATTTTTGCTTTCCTGATAATCGCTTCTGTTTCCGGAATTCTCAGCCATCTTCTATTCCTCCATCAAAGATCAAGAAGATCTTGCGTCAAACTGACAGGTACAGTGGTATCCAGATCCCATACCATCCATTCGGTCATCTCTGCTTGCTTGTTACTGAAAATCTTGATAACGCGAAATTCCAGTGTCCGATTCTCCAGATAGGTTGTCAATGGCAGGATCACAGGAATATCCGCTACAGGCATATCACCGGTAAGTTGTGCCCGATATTGTTCGTTGATACCCTGGATACGTGCTTCCACATCAAGACGGATCAGGTTGTGTTGGGCCATGTTCAGAAGATTAATGAATATAATATTGCTATGGATATCTTCAACAAAACTACGAATTTCCTCGATGGCAACCGGATCTCCCGGAGGATAACTATATACCGGTTCCATTTCATTTGATGCCTGTACAGTATGCGTCTGCCCGGGTGAAAGAGATATTTCCACTGGAATCTTTTGCGCGATACCTCTTCCTGAATATTGCACCAGATCCCTGATATCAATGGTTCGTTCAGAACGATTTGTAATTTTGATTTTTCCGTTTCCCGCCATTTTTTCCAGAGGTCCCTGTTCCCACGGACCGCGGATATGATCCAGTTTGACCATTAGATTGGCCTCCAGTATGGTTCCATCAAAAAACTCGAACCGGACACTACCCATCAGTCCCGGATGGTTCAAAATGTTTTTAGTCAGTTGCCAACGGGGGAGATCCATTCTAAAATAGGCGCTGATGAAGAAACTGTTTGCCTCCAGAGTTTCGGTTGTTATGGATGGATCCACCAACCATTCCGTAATGACCGATTCTGTTGTCACTTCCGTAGGATAGTGGATGACAGGCTGGGGATCATAGAGCTGCAATATTTCAAAAATTTTTTTGCGTTCAAACATAAACAGGTCAGGCTGGAGTGTGGTTCGCATCTCAACTTGGTTATTGGCCGGCACTTCGGTATCAATAAGAGCATGGAGAAATAGAAGAGGACGATATGGATCCGATTCATTAGCAGAACGCCGTCCAATACAATAGGCGGCAGGATTTACAAGAAAATGCCCGGGCTGCTGCAGGGAACGGTAAACACGATAACGGGATGTTCTCATTTCAATAATTTCTTCATACTGGCGATAAAGTGTCTCGCCTAATGTGAGGGCATTCTGGCAACCGATGGTAGCCGGCACACCATTCCGGATCTCCTGATAAAACCGTCCCAGTCTGTTACAGGGCAGCAAAACCGGCATTGTTTGCCAGCGCACCTGGGTTCGTATTGAATATTTCACTTTTTGCAAGAGAGTAGCAATGCTGGAAACAATTTCCAGCTGAGGACGTACAACAGCCGCGGTCGATAAGACTGGTTTCACTGCAACGGACGTGGGACGTGCCAGCATATCAGCAGATGCTTTCCGATCACCGCGAGTGACATGACCATCCGTTTCCCGCTGATAACGCAGTTCTGTCTTTGATTGGACGTATGTCAGGGTAGTGGCATCAAAAAAACTCCTACCCTGGAAGGAGTTTACATCACTGGCAGAATATAGAACCGGCGTATACAGAGCCTTCCCCCCATACGCCAGTTCAAGGTCCTTTTCCCGAACAGGAACATACCCGCGGAATGTATAGGCAACCCTTACCCGGGGAGGAATAGACTGAAATCCTTCCATCGCCAAGGCACCATAGGCAAGTCGAACCCAGTCATTCAGCAATGACAGAGTCGCTGTTACTGTACCGCCAATCTCTTCAGATACAGCTGAAAAAACATGCACCCTGACCTGGCCACTCTCCTGGTCAATGAAGGGAATCAATAAAAACACAGACAGGGTTTCGAAAGAAACAGGTTGATTATTATCATGGTTTTCTCTCGACAGGGCAGAGGATGTTTCCTTGCTCATCACCTGCCGGAGACTCAGACGAATTGAAGCACTCAATGCCGGTTCTCCTGTACTGGTTGCTCCTGTCCTCCTGAATGAAAACAGGAAAGAACTATTGACAGGATCATCAGTCGGTGACGGCGAGATTAACTCGAATTCGGGTGCATACCAGCATTTATTCTGGCTCATGCGATCATGCCACCACGGTGCATTGACATCATGAACAACAGGCAGGCTGACCGGTCTTTCTTTTTGAGGCAGTTCAATCCTGACGTCATCCAGCATCACATGTTCTGACACAATTTCTGGCTTGTGAATTACCGATGGGTTGGGATGGACAATGGCAGAGGTGTCGGGCCGTGTAGCCAACGAAAAAGATGAAACACTATTGCCCATCTTTGCCAGCTTCATACTTCCTTCCCGCCGATTGCGCACATCAGGCGGAGTGGAACGAACGCGGCTGGGAACATATCCTGTCATTGCCGGATGATTTGCCTGTTCTGCTATAAGATGGACGAAATCTTCCCTTTTATATTCATCCAGCATACCTCCAATCATTTGATCCAAGGATGCATTTATCTTGTGGGATTGAAGTGCAGGACCAGTAATCGTTTCTGTATAGTTGAGATGGAAACTTTCGTGAGGGCGTCCCCGCAATATATATTCCGGTTCCACTCCGTCCATGCCGGCTTCACGACGCATAATGACCATGACGTTGCGCATGAAAAACTGTATAAGGATATCCTCCGGAATATCTGCTGGATTATCATTGTCATTGTGTACTGAAATCAGACCCTTTTCAGAAAGTAAGGGAATCAACCGGTGCAATTCAGCTTCGGAAAGCCGTCCCTGACTATTCACCTGACCGGTGAAAAAATCATGGATACGACTCCATGAGCCGGTGAGTCTGATCACCTTTGAAGATCTGCCACCACGATACTGAACAGTGGCCTCAAGGTTCAGACGAGACGGATTTCGATCCAGTGCTGAAAGAACATCCAGTGATTGCCATCGGTCCAGATAGGCGATTATACCTGCCCGAGCTTCGGTGCCACTTCCCTCGGCCCGGGTAATGATCAGGGATGATTCACCATCCTCCTTCCAAACCAGCTCATAATCAACTTTCCTCGTAAAAAGGCGATGAATCTCACCTCTTGCATAATTTTTCATCTTTTCCAGCACTGCCGGCAACACTCCCACCTGACAGTCCATTGTAAGAAGACCTTTATCAATTAACGGATGGATAGACTTCTCTTGCGGACCGGGCCGATGCTTGAGAATCAGCGACAGGGAAAATAACGGCCCTCCCGACTGGCGACGAACAAGTCGTGGGGCAGGTGACAAGATATGCCTTGTCTCACCTGAATCTCCGGTTGTTTCAAGAACAAGTACTTCCGTGCCGTCATTAAGAAAAAATGACTGCAATCCGGAGAAGACAGATTTACGGAAATCAGAACGGGAACTGGCAGTCTCAGTTGTCATTACATAGAAACCTTTTTTGTGGAAGCGACAAGCCGCGACAAATTTTCCGGCTTTGACATCATTCCGATCAGAATCCAGAACCGAACCGCAGAATCTATTACTACTATCCTGCGGGCCCGGATTCCGTTTCAATCTGGAATTGATTCCAATCTTCCTTGCCGTATACCGTTAAGGAAGCGAAACCCCATCGTGAGAAAAAGATCCTGTTCATACTGGTTGACTTCCAAACTTTGAATACCTGCTACTCATGAGAACTAGCTATTGATAACCTGCCAGATTTTAGATAAATCATGCCCTTACAAGAAATGTGATCCTCCGACAACCAAGGCGGAGCTGATTCAACTTCAACCCAAGCGGGTTCACTGACGGTTCTTGCGTAATGGATCAGCCCTGGTTCTATGCAAAGTGATTCTCCTTCACGAACGAAACAACCACGTCCTCCACAATCTACGTAAAGTTCACCACGCAGTACGTGATAGATTTCCTGCTTGTCCTCTGTTATCCTTACATGGCATCCAGGATAGGCGCTTATGAGTTCCGCCTGAATTCTCTCGATCTTAATGTCATTCTATAGAAATCTCCTGCTATCGCGGTTTATTTCTTGTCTCAACGACCCATATATCAAGCGTTAGCAGAATTTAAATCATTTATCCTGCGGCCACGGTCCTTAATCTATCTAAAGTTGATTCCAGCCGTTCTTACCTGACAGTTCTTCAAGTACACCATGATCAGCTGGTCGATCAGTCATGTTGCTGCTTCTTTCCGTTCGTTCACCGGCAGGTTCTTCTTCGCCAGGAGGCGGCGACATTCTTGATTCACCCCTGAAATCGTAACCAGAGAGTGTCTCCCCTCCCCCTTCTCCCCGTGCACGGACTTCCCGACCACCTGGAGGAGCCCCAACATCAGGTTCTGCGGGTTCTGGCTCTCCACCCGGTGGCAGCGGGACTGCCGGTTGTCCATCCTCTACAGCTTCTCCGACGCGTGGCGCCTCCAGCGCCAGTGCCCGGGGTGCCAGACGACGGGTACGGACTCCTTCGTCATCTGGTTTTGGCACATGTACCATGAGCGGACCGTTCCCCTGCCCCTCGATCCAGGGTCCTGTCCACGCCATTCCTGCACTGAAAAGGGTTCCCTTGACATTGACAGATACACGATATTTGTACCGTGGAACATAATCCGGCTGGCCTGTAAAGATCTCCCAGTATCTTGAATCATCCTGATCATCATTGTTCCACTGGAATTTGACTACCGGACGTTCACTTCCATCAATCTTGCGACCCTCGGCCTTGAATTCCACTGTCACCACCTGGGTGTTGTCCTGCAGCACCACATCAATATCGATGGGACCGACTTCGAGTTTCCCCACAGAATCGGCACGAACCTCAAGGATTTGATCGGTTGTGGCGACACCTCCCTCCGGGTCAATATCTACCACATTTTTTTCTACATCCACTTTGACAAAAGGGTTATCCGTCATTCCCATGGGTTCTGACAAATGAACACGACGGCGTACATAAGCCACATCCGGCTTCCAATCAGCCGGAGCATTACTGACTTCATTTTCTTCCCGACGTGCAAAGGCCGGAGTCCAGTTACTCTGATCCGTGGTATCGGTACTTTGAAATACATGCGATAACCATTGCTTGTTGCCCGTATGGTCCGGATAACCGATTTCAGCTGAAAGAAAAGCCGCTGGCTCACCGACCCAGTCTTTGGCAGGATCAGGCCAATTAACCACCGGCTTGACAATCCTTGTTACCTTGCGACCGATCTCTCCCATGATCAGCCGGGTGAAATATTTTCGTTCCGCTTCAGGATCATCCTTGATCTCGTTGTAAAAACCTTCGAAAGAAGAACTGATCGTTGTGGGTTGTAGATATCGCTGATAACGGGTTTCTTCATAGTGGAGATTGAGGTGCTGCTCATCCCGTCGGTATTTGAGCGCCAACCCACCTCCTCCCCCGAAAATACTGCTGAAAATGCCCCCACTGGAAGCCTTGGCTGGTTTAACTTCGGGGGGAGCTGGTTCAAAAATTCTCTGGGTTGCCTGATCCATGAAACGTTGCAGTACCATATCAACCCGCTTGTCAATTTGCTCTTGCATCTTCTCAGCACCCGGCAAGGTGCCATCTATGGCCATCTCAACCTGAATATCGCCATTGATACGCAATTGGTTGAATTCAGCTTTGATATCGGCACTGAACCAGAGATACCGAGCGTTTGCGTGTGCTGAAAAATGCTGGAAAATCCGATCCCATTCGCCCGTTATCTTCAGCCAGATTTCCTGGCTCCACATCGGCAGGATCAGGTGCTGGGCAGCAACGATGGGACTGGCTCCCCCCTTGAAACCAGCCCAGATCAATTCACTAGGATATTGTCCGATTAAACCGGCATAAGCGTTCTCACCACCCGTGACAGAACCAGGTCCCTGTCCTTGCAAATTCCAGGCCCAGGCATCCAGAGTGGAGCGGTTTATAGCACGTCCATGAATCACCTTCCGGTTCAGGTCCGCCCGTCGGACCAGACTCCGTGTTCGACCAGGAGGCACCCCACCACCAGATGCTCCGCCACCAGAAGCCCCTCCAACTCCACCAACCCCGGTCAATGCACCGGCTGTGGTGGGAATATTCTCGGCGGGTGCCGTTCCGTCCGCACCAGGTGCCAAATTGGTAATGGCCGTCCGATTATCACGGATCGGAGCGATCCTGAACATCGGAGCGGCCTGGCTTCGCCAACCCCAGTATCGATCATCATCTCCACGGAATTTTGCTAAAACCTGTTGTTCTGCCTGTTGAAGCACAGAAGTTGGATAGCGGGATGTTGTTGTGAATGAAAGCAACCCACCTACAACTTCCGCCCTGCCTTCCACACCCACATGAGTCTGTTCATCCAGAACTCCTACAAAATGGATGTGCCTGAATTTGAAATCCCCTACATCCCCGAAACGGGCCAGACGTACTTGCCCGGGAACCCAGTAATAAACCGGAGGTTTACCTTCCCGCTGTAAATGATCATTATTTCTGTCTGGCAGGTAAAGTATTGTATATTGTTGCCCCTGTTCATCGTTGACGACGAATTCTTCAAATCCGCCTGTAAATACGGGTCCGACCGCATCAGTCATTTTGGGTTCCTCCTTGTTTATTTAATTTTGTAAATTTAGAATAAAAAAATGGATCACCCTAACGTCCCTACAGATTTTCATAAACCATCTTCGATAAAGGACTCAAAAAAAAGCCGAACCACCACGTAAATGGCAGTCCGGCTATCTTGGAACCGAATCAACGATGAAAAGCGCTACTGAAAAGATCCGTGACTTTCCGTCCCAGTCTTACGGCTGGTTTGGCTTTATCATAATCCTTATATGTGTCCGAAAAACACGGGTGTCAAATATTTTGGGCAAATTTTTTAAAAAATTTTTCCGATCTTGTAAAATGCACCATGCGGCTATGCCCCGGCAATAATCCGAATTCTGGGTATTGAAAAATATCAAATTCAAGGTGCAGCCGTGGGAAAGCGCCAGAATATCGCCAACGCTGGCAAGTAGTGCTTTCAGAAAGGATGGCTGTGACCACTATTTAAAACAAGCGGCAAGCCTCAGATTTGATTGGAGCTAAACCAAATAGATCCCCGGTGATCGGTGCTGTGCGATATTTTTTTACTCCCATCCCCACTCATCAAAATACTCTCTTTTAAACATCAACCGGAACCATCGGAAAAACCTTGAGCATGCCTATATCCTGCCATTCCTGGAGATATGGATACAACCGGATGTTATCTACAAGTGAACGGCTGAGCTTGCCAAAGCGTTTGCGATCAGTCACCGTGATCATAGCCCGCATATTTCAATTGGGCCCCAAAGGAATATATCCTCCTGCATCACACCCGCCGCCGGTGTCGCTGCCAGGAAGTTTTCCCACCGCATACATCCGGGATGAGGACGGCAAATCCGTTCCGACAAGAGCGCCGACTCCCGGTACAAAAACGCTTTCAGGATACAGCGACAACGCACCTGAAGGTATCAAATCCGACGCCAGCTTGATGCAGGTTCCCAAACCGCCCACATAATCCCTGACATTCGTTTCACCTATTGGCTCAGTCCATGTCCGCTGTTCGCTCAGATTTCCATGCAGAACCTGTCCGGCAATTCCCCCATCCATTATGCTTCTCCCTCTTTAAGCCCTTTGGTAAGGGCATTGAACAAACAATGATCAACACAAATACCGCATGCCATGCACTCATCGGAGAACGAGGCATGGTAACTTTCTGCCCGGGCGTCCACCCTTATATGGGCGACCTAAGGCTGGAAACATTTTGCATATGCCCATGAACAAGCAAGCTGACAACGAAAACATCCGGAACAATTCTCCTGATTATAAAAAATATGATACTTCATACCGGATTCCTCAGGAGAGTTCTTACGGTAGGAATGCCAGTTACCCGGCACCCCCCGCACAGACCCGGACGTGCGGTTTTCCCGCATCCGGTTCCTCGGTTGTACTCGCCTCCGCGTAAGGCGTTTTCACTATGCAAAGACCCGATGTTTCCTGTTGACCATCACCATTTTTGGCTTGGCTACTCCCAAAAGGTCATGAGTCTGGCTGTTTTGGGCAAGATCTGAGCGGCCGTAAAGGTTAGATGGAAAACAGATTTATTTCTTGTCCGAAGACTTCTTTGTTTTACCTGATTTTGACCTTTTCGTAGCCGCCGCCTTTTGCCTTGTCTTCTCATTTTCTTCCTGTTCCACATCCAAATGAAAGCGAACAGGCCCCCTGGTGTTTTTTTCGCCAAAACGCATATGTAATGCATATTCAGAGGTAGGCAGAGACCAGGATGTGGCAATGGCAACATGCCCTTTGGGAAAGGATGTAACTTCGGCGTCCACATAGTCCAGCGGCGCCAGGGCAGTATCCCTTTCTACAAGCCTGTCGCTCTCTCCGTAGCAAATCAGCCACCGGATTTTCTTTTCCTGAATGCGCTTCATGTTTAACTCGCGGCCGAAAGCCCTGAAAGGCAAGGTGCCGTCTTCGCTGATCGGGGTATTGTAGGAGGCGAAGCTGAGTTTGGTGATTTCTATGGGAAGATCATGTCGCTGATGGACAATCCAGTAATTTAGGGCAGCCACCGTCTTGCTGATCCTGCCACCTCTTGCTTCCAGGTTGCGGATCATGGCCAGATCCCTGTAAAAGGCGACCATGGGGGCTTCATCCTCGATGCTTTTGATTTTGTACACCCAGCTCATAAGGCTGCCGTCAGCAACCAAATTGCCGGTATCCAGCCTTTTCGTGCCATATGCCAGATCGTTAAACCGTTGCGGCAGCCTCCCGAGAAAGCTGGTAAAACCAGTGCTGCGGGTCCCGTCAATAGGAGCCACGCAGGTGAGATGAGTATCCACCAGGTCATCCAACTCTCCGGACAGCAGGTTGGCCAGGGTGATCAGGCCGCCCTGGCAGTAGCCGTTTAAGGTCAGGGGCCGGCCGTGCCTTTTTTTGATCTTTTCGCAAAAAAACTTCATATCCCTGATGTCGTCTTCCAGGGTTATGGATTGCACTGCAGGGTTTTCCCCGATGTCTTTCAGGATACGAACATACGTTGGAATGCCCTGATTGGCGAAACAATGTACATAGCTCTTGTTCTCCGAGGGCAGAAAGGCCAGGATGTCAGCCCCCAGAACATAGGGATGAACAATTAGAATCGGCTTGCCGTCTTGCCGTACTTCTGTCTCTTTTTCCGTTGGAAGAACCTGGTAGATCATGAAGCGGTCTGTCTCGGCAATCAGTTCATATCCTCCCCGTTCGAAGTGGAAGCCGTATTCATCGGCAATATCTTTGATCTCTTGAGGAAAGCGCCGGGCTATGACTTCGGTTGCCTTTGCGTTATGAGCAATAAAATCAAAAATCGTCTCACCTTTCTGGTCACCGTTAAAGCTGTTTAACCAGGCGGGAAAGGCCTTGCGCAAATCAGCACAATGGTAGTCAAGGGCAGCTTCCAGGCCGCCTAACTGCCCCCGGGAAAATATTTCCCCATTGTATTGCAGGAGGTTTGTGTATTGCAACACAGTGTCCAGGGGATTTTCTGTCATAATTCTAAGACTTTCAACATTATTGAAATAAGTCATAGCCTTAAACATAGGAAAATAAAAATCCCTCTGATATTTGAATAAAGCCAGCCAATAGTTCTGGGCTGCAGAGAGCAGGTTGGCGGGAGTAATAAACATCTTCATCCCGGTTTCCAGACAGGGTTCAAAGACTTTAGCAATGTTTGGATTTTGGCTTTCTTGATGTTCTGACATATTACACCTGTTTTTTCTTAAGGG
>NZ_JAWODO010000121.1:0-7178 GCF_046483245.1 Desulfosalsimonas sp.
CCCATATTGTCACCAACAGGGCTCTGGGCTATATAGCTTCGGCCAAGGTGGGCAGCATCAGCATGCTGGAGGTGGCTTTCGGGGCGGTGTACGGGTATGTTTTGTTTTCCGAGCCCCTTGGATGGTCCACCATGGCCGGCGGGGCGTTGATTATTGCCGCCACCATGGGATTGATCCAGGGCCCCGGACGGTCCCTGCGTCGGGGTAAACCGCGGTCAACAGGGGGGCGCACCATATCCCCGGGGCCACAGGATGCATTAACGGCATAACAAGGGGCAGGGGAAGACAAGTGTGCGAATTCTCAGTTACCGGCGCAAAGGGCTCCAAGCCGTTTGCATGAAACCCAATCATTGTTATATTATAATTATAAAAAGCAAAGCCCATATCTTTTGCTTTTCAACCAACGAGTTCGGCAACAGGCCCGGGGATTTGATATGCCTGTAAGAATTGCCGTATTGGGAGCCGGTCCGGGCGGATTGTTTGCAGCCGTCCGTGCAGCCCGGTTAAATGCCGAGGTGATCCTGGTGGAAGCCGATGCCCTTGGGGGCACTTGCCTGAACCGGGGATGCATTCCCTCCAAGGTGATGCGGGAGGCCGGCGCATTGATGGCCGATTGTCGACGTTTCAGCAAATTCGGCGTGCGCCTGCCGGGTCCTCCTGAAATTGACATGCCGCAGCTCAGTGCCCGCAGGCAGGAAGTTGTCTCCGCCCAGGCCAAGGGGGTCGCCCGAATTCTGGATAAGCTCGGAATCCGGGTGGTAAGCGGACGCGGCTTTATTGAAGGCCCCCGCAAGCTCACGGTTACGCAGGCAGACGGCAGTACGCAAACCGTGCAGTGGGATCGCCTGATTATTGCCGCGGGAGCCAGTCCCCGGCCGCTACCCGGCATTCCGTTTGACGGCGAGCGCATCATTTCCAGCACAAATGCCCTCTGCCTTGAGACCGTGCCAAAATCGCTGGTGATTGCCGGCGGCGGTGTCATTGGCTGCGAATTTGCCACGATTTTTTCCGCCCTGGGTAGCCGGGTGACCCTTGTTGAAGCCATGGACAGACTGCTTCCGCTTCCGCTTATTGACGAAACCTGTTCCAAAACCCTTTTGCGCGAATTTAAAAAGCAGAAAATCACATGCTGCCTCGGCCGGATTGTGGACTCCATTCAAGAAACAGATCAGGGCGTGGATGTGACCATCTGCGACTCGCCGTTTGTGCAGCAGCGTCAGCCGCAGCCGAGTACCGGCGCCTCCGCGGAAAAACTGCTGGTTTGCATTGGACGAACGCCCGTGTTGTCTGGCATGGGCCTGGAGAATCTCGGCGTGGAAATCGACGATCAGGGTTGGATCAAGGCTGATTCCCGGATGGAGACCTCTGCGGAAAACGTCTATGCCGTGGGCGATGTGCTGGGACCGGATAAATTGATGCTCGCCTATGTTGCCTCCAAGGAGGGCATGACAGCAGCGGAAAACGCCCTTGGAGAGGACCGGCAAATGAGCTATGAAGCTATTCCCAATGTGGTTTTTACCCTGCCTGAGGTGGCCAATGTCGGGTTGACCCGGGGGCAGGCAGCAGATGCGGGCTATGCGGTGGAAACTGAAACAGTGCTGTTCCGAAGCCTTGGCAAACCCCAGGTGACCGGCAACATTACCGGCCAGGCCCAGGTGGTCTTTGACACCGGAAGTGAGCAGATACTCGGGGTGCACATTGTCGGCCCCAAGGCCACCGATATCATCCCCGAGGCCACCCTGGCGGTAAAAAGCCATGCCACGGTGAGAGATGTTGCCAATACCATGCACGGCCATCCCACCCATGCGGAAATCATGGAAGAGCTGGCGGCCAAGGCCATCGGCCGTGCGGTTTACGGGTAGCGGTTTGCTTCTCAGGCCGGGTACCCGGAAAAGGAGATACGGATATGTCTCCGGAGCCGAAGCAAACCCCGCTTTTTCAACGGCACCGGCAATTGGGTGCCAACTTCTCCGTTTTTGGCGGCTATCGTATGCCGCTGTGGTATCCCTCCGGCGCCAAAACCGAGCACCTGGCCGTTATTTGTCGGGCCGGATTGTTTGATACCAGCCACATGGCAGCCCTCCGCGTAAGCGGCCCCGGAGCCTTGGGCTTGCTTCAGCAGTGCTGCACCCGGGACCTGGAGCGCTGTTTCGGCAGGGACAATCGTCCCCTTATGCCCGGGAGGACCGCATACGGCGCCTATCTCAACGAAAGCGGCGGCGTGATCGACGATACCCTGATTTACCAATTGGCCCACCAGGATTACCTCTCGGTGGTAAACGCCGGGCAGGGCGCACTGGTATCCGATCATCTGCGCACGGCCGCCGGCAACAGCCGCCTTGATGTCACCGACCTGACAGACCGGATGGGAAAACTGGATCTGCAGGGACCGGCCTCGGTTGCCATTCTCATCAAAACCCTGGAAAATCCCGTCAATGTCCTGGAGGGTTTGTCGTTTTTTTCCTTCAGGGCGGATCCGGAGATTTTTCCGGGTTCGCAGACCCGGGTGCGCCTGGGCGAAAATATCCCCCTCATGCTCTCGCGCAGCGGGTATACCGGGGAGATGGGTTTTGAGCTGTTTGTCCGGCCGCAGGATCTGATCACCGCATGGGACCTTTTGCTTGCAACAGGCCAAAAGGAAGAACTCATCCCCTGCGGCCTGGCTGCCCGGGATTCCCTGCGCACCGGTGCGGGTTTGCCCCTGTCCCACCAGGATATCGGCGACTGGCCCTTTATCCATCATCCCTGGCACATTGCGCTTCCGTTTTCCCCGGACGGCACCGGCTTTACAAAGCAATTTATTGGAAGCCGGGCGCTTCTGGATCTTGACCGGCATTTTTACACCTGTGCCTTTGTGGGCTATGATCTGCGGAAAATCACGGTGTCGGAAACAGCTCCCCCGCAGGTCCTGGATTCGGCCGGGAAGTCCGTGGGCATTGTTTTGACCTGTGTTACGGATATGGCCATTGGCCGCGACAGCGGCGGCCGCGTCTACAGCGTGCGCAGCCCGGACAAACCCCAGGGATTTGAGCCGCGGGGATTGTGCTGCGGCTTCCTAAGACTGGATCGGCCGCCGGAAATCGGAGAGCTCGTATCCTTAAATGACGGCCGGCGAAAGGTCAAGGCGGAACTCACCCGGGATATCCGGCCTGATCGCAGCGCCGGATGGGATATCAACCGAATCATAGAGGAGTTGTCATGAGACCAGTGGACGAATTGATGCTACCGGATGATGTTGGGTATACCGAAAACCATGAATGGGCCAGAAAGGACGGGTCCGAGGTGGTGGCGGGTATTACCGATTATGCCCAGGAGGAACTGGGCGACATCGTTTACGTGGAATTGCCCGAAATCGGGCAGAGCTTTGAAAAAGGGGCGGAATTCGGTACGGTGGAGTCGGTCAAGGCTGTGGCGGAACTTTACATGCCGGTTGCCGGAGAGATTGCCGGTATCAACCCGGAACTGGAAAACCGGCCGGAACTGGTCAATGAAGACCCCTATGGCCGGGGCTGGCTGGTTACGATCAGGCCTGCAGACCCCGGGGAAATGCAATCCCTGATGGATAAAACCGCCTATTACAATCTGTTGAAAGGACTCTAATCATGCGATACCTGCCACATACAGATTCCGATATCGCGGCCATGCTCAAGGCGATCGGCGCAGGCAGCACGGATGATCTGTTTGCCAACATCCCGGAAGCCGTCCGCAGCGGCAGAAAGATGGATCTGCCGCCGGCAATGAGCGAATGGGACCTGTGCGCCCGCATGGAAGCCCTTGCCGCAGAATCCCCCGACTGCAAGCTTTTTCTGGGCGCGGGCAAGTATGATCATTACATTCCGGCAGTAGTGGCCAACCTGCTTGAGCGCTCCGAGCTGCTGACTTCGTATACGCCCTACCAGCCGGAAGTCAGCCAGGGAACGCTGCAGGCCGTTTATGAATACCAGACGCTGACCGCCAGGCTGCTGGGCCTGGAAATATCCAATGCCTCCATGTATGACGGGGCTTCGGCACTGGCCGAATCCCTGCTCATGGCCACCCGCATCCGAAAGAAAAGCAAGGGAAAAATCGTCCTGTCATCTCTTATCCATCCCAGTTACGGCCAGGTGGTAAAAACGTATTTCCGGCCCACCCCGTTTGAAATCACCTTTTTGCCCGCCTTGGCAGATGGCCGAACCGATGTCTCGGCACTGGCGGATATGGATGATGTGGTTGCCGTGGCAGTCCAGTCGCCCAATTTTTTCGGATGTTTGGAGGACCTGGCCGGGATCGGTAGCCTTGTCGGGCAAACAGAGGCAATATTTGTGACCTGTTTCACCGAACCCCTGGCATTCGGGCTTTATCAGCCGCCGGGGATCCAGGGCGCAGCCATTGCATGCGGGGAGGGCGGCAGCCTGGGACTTCCCCCGGCCTACGGCGGTCCGGGTCTGGGCATGCTGGCCACGAAGATGGATTATGTGCGGCGCATGCCGGGCCGCGTGGTGGGCAAGACCACTGATGCCAACGGCAAGGAGGGTTTTGTTTTAACCCTGGCCACCCGGGAGCAGCATATCCGACGGGCCAGGGCCACCTCTAATATTTGTACCAACAGCAATTTTTGCGCGATCGCCGCCGCAGTGTACATGGCCTGCCTGGGTAAAACCGGATTCCGGGAACTGGCCCGGCTCAACTATGACAAAACAGAATACCTGAAACAGCAGCTGCGCCGGGCCGGCATGACCCTGCCCTTTGGTGCCCCGACATTCAACGAATTCGTGGCCAAATTGCCCCCGGGGTTTGAACGCAAACACGCAGACCTTGCCGCCTCCGCCGGGATCGTGGCCGGCCTGCCCCTGGCAGAGTGGTATCCGGATCTGGCGGATCATTACCTGTTATGCGTCACTGAAAAAATTACCCGGGCGGATATGGACCATTTGATAAAAGAGGTGTCTGAATGAAAAAACCGAGTGCAACCACCGGATTGAAATGGGACGAGCCCTTGCTGTGGGAAAAGGGCCAGAGCGGCCGAAGCGCTTTTTCGCTTCCCGCCCGGGACGTGGAGCAATTTGCCGTGGAATCCGGCATGGAAGGAAAAGGACCGGATTTTCCGGATTTAAGCGAGCCTGAAGTAGTTCGCCACTATACGCGGCTGTCGCAGTGGAATTATGGAATTGACGCCGGGCTCTATCCCCTTGGCTCCTGTACCATGAAATACAATCCCAAGATCAATGAAGCAATTGCCGCTTTGCCGGGCTTTGCCAGCCCCCATCCCCTTCTGCCGGAACAATTCTGCCAGGGAACCCTGCGGGTAATGGCGGAACTGGAGCGATTTCTTGCAGAAATTACGGGGCTGGATGCGGTTTCCCTGCAGCCGGCGGCCGGTGCCCAGGGAGAACTGACCGGCATGCTTTTGATTCAGGCCTACCATCAGGCCCGGGGCGATTCCCGCACCAAACTGCTGGTGCCGGACACAGCCCACGGCACCAACCCGGCCAGCGCCACCCTCTGCGGGTACCAGCCGGTAGCCGTGGCCTCCAATGATCAGGGCATCCTTTCGGCAGAAACGGTGGCAGAGTTCATGGACGAGCAGACAGCCGGGATCATGGTGACAAATCCCAACACCCTTGGGCTTTTTGAGGAAAACATCATGGCCATCGCTGAAATCGTCCATGAAAAAGGCGGCCAGGTTTATTGTGACGGCGCCAACATGAACGCCCTGTTCGGCCGGGTCGACATGCGCAAAATGGGCGTGGATGTTTTGCATTTAAACCTGCACAAAACCTTTTCCACGCCGCACGGCGGCGGCGGTCCGGGCGCCGGTCCGGTGTGCGTCAAACAGCACCTGGAAAAATATCTCCCAGTGCCGCGGCTTGTGGAAAAACAGGGCCGGCTTTCCTGGTCGTCTGATGCGCCGGATTCCATCGGGCGAATGCACGGGTTTTACGGAAACTTCGGGGTGATGGTAAAGGCCTGCTGCTATATACTCAGCATGGGCGCTGAAAATTTGCAGAAAGTCAGTGAACTGGCCGTGTTAAACGCCAACTATCTCAAGGAACGCTTAAAGCAGACCCTTTACTTGCCCTACGACCGCCTGTGCATGCACGAGTGCGTGTTTACGGACAAAAACCAGGCTGAATGCCATGTCAACACCCTGGATATTGCCAAGCGGATGATCGATTACGGTTTTCATCCACCGACCATCTATTTTCCCCTTGTGGTACAAGGCGCCCTCATGACCGAGCCCACGGAAACCGAAACCAGGGAAACCCTGGACGCTTATATCGCTGCCGTGGAAGCCATTGCCAAAGAAGCGCGCACAGAACCCGAGCTGCTGCGCCAGGCCCCGACCGCAAGCAGGGTGAGGCGGCTGGACGAGACCACGGCTGCCAGAAACCCCTGCCTGAGCGGGTGAAAAACCGTGAGCAATACAGGTTTCAAACATCAAGGACAATGCTGCCCAAAGCCTGTATGGGCCTGCCTGGAGCTGCCGGTAACCGATTACATGCAGGCCCTGCGCCTGCAGCAGAATCTGGTTTCCGCCCGGGCCAGCCGGGCGTTAAACCGGGATATCGTGGTTATCCTCCAGCACTTCCCGGTCTTTACCCTGGGCAACCGGGGCGGAGCAGAGCACCTGCACGTTTCGGAGGATTTTCTAAAGGCCCGGGGCATTTCCCTGGTTGAAACCGACCGGGGTGGGAGCATAACATATCACGGGCCGGGACAGCTTGTGGCCTATCCCGTCGTGGACCTGCGTTTAAATGGCTGGCTTGTCGTGAACTTTGTTCATGCCCTGGAATCTGTAATGATCTCCATTGTCGAACAGTGGGGTGTGGTAGCGCAAAGACACACCCTTGGCCGCGGGGTCTGGGTCCAAGGCAAAAAAATCGGCAGCGTTGGCCTGCGGGTACGCCGGAAAGTCAGTTTTCACGGACTGGCCTTAAACGTGGACCCGCATCTTGACCCCTTTGACTGGATTGCGCCCTGCGGTCTATCCGGGATTCAGATGACCTCCATTGCAAAGGAAACAGGCGACTCTGTATCCATGAACGGGATCACCCGATCGGCCAAGGCCCATTTTTCAAGCGTTTTTAACGTTCAACTGGAGCCGGTGCCGGCCGATTACGTGGCGGATTACTGGAAGGAGGCGCGCCATGCCGAAGCTTCTACCTGAAATGCCTGCAACCCAGGATTGCAGCAGGGCA
>NZ_JAWODO010000028.1:0-32422 GCF_046483245.1 Desulfosalsimonas sp.
CAGGTGGTTATCATGCGCGACTTTGCCCCCACCATTCTCACGGCCACCCCCTCCTACTCCCTGCACCTGGCCGAGGCGGCCGAAGACATGGGGGTATCATTTAAGGATCTGAGCTTTAAGTTCGGCATTTTCGGCGCTGAACCCTGGTCCGAGAACATGCGAAAGGAAATCGAGGAAAAGCTCAATCTCTCGGCCGTGGATATCTACGGGTTAAGCGAAGTGCTCGGCCCCGGGGTTTCCATAGAATGCCACGAGGCCAAAAACGGCCTGCACATTGCAGAAGATCATTTTATTGCCGAGATCATCGATCCGGTCACCGGAGAAGTGCTGCCCTACGGCGAAACCGGGGAACTGGTGCTGACCTCCATCACCAAGGAAGCCTTTCCGGTTATCCGCTACCGCACCCGGGACATCACCAGCTTAAATCCCGAACCCTGCGTTTGCGGGCGCACCATGGTCCGAATGGACAAAATCAGCGGCAGAACCGATGACATGCTCATTATCCGGGGTGTGAACGTGTTTCCCTCCCAGATCGAAAGCGTGCTCATGGAAATCGATGGCGTGGAGCCCCATTACCAGATGGAAGTGGACCGCAAAGACAACCTGGACACCGTCACGGTCCGGGTGGAAGTCAGCCAGCAGATGTTTTCCGACGAGGTCAAGGAACTCCAGCGCTTTGAACAGCGCATTGAAAACGATATCAAGGAACTGCTGGGCATATCCGTGGATGTCAAGCTCGCAGAACCCAAAAGCATTGCCCGAAGCGAAGGCAAGGCCGCCAGGGTCATTGACAGACGAAAGATTTAGCATCCACCCCAAATGCAGAATAAGGAGAGATCCATGCAAGCCGAACAGATTTCGATTTTCCTGGAAAACAAAGCCGGCCGCCTCTCGGAAGTGACCGGGATTCTTTGGCAGAATCAGGTCAACATCCGGGCCCTGGCTGTGGCCGACACAACCGATTTCGGCGTGCTGCGCCTGATTGTCGACGACAATGCCAAAGCCGAGCAGGTGCTGAAAAATGCCGGATTCACGGTACGTAAAACCAAAGTGGTTGCCGTGGAGGTCGCAGACCAGCCCGGCGGGCTCCACAGCATCCTGGAAATGCTCTACAAAGCCGGCATCAACGTGGAATACATGTATGCCTTTGTCCGCCAGAGCGGGGACAATGCCGTGATGATCTTCCGGTTTGACCAGCCGGAACAGGCCATTGACGTACTTTCCCAAAACGGGGTGACCATTGTGGAAGGCGCGCGGCTCTATACCATGTAGCCGGCAATGAAAACGCCCCGAAACCATTTCACAGAAAAGGAGCCCGATCATGCGCTTTGTCAAAAAATACAGCCCGGTTTTGCTGGCCGCAGCCCTGCTGGCTGCAGTTGTTTTTGCATCGGCTTTCCCGGCCCTGGCCGAGTCCGGGAAGAAAACATGGAAAATCGGCGGGATATTTTCAGTTACCGGACCTGCGTCTTTTCTCGGCGATCCGGAAAAAAAATCCATGGAACTGGCTATTGAAGAAATCAATGCCGCAGGCGGCGTTGACGGCCGGATGCTGGAAGCCGTTATCTATGACACCGAGGGAGATCCGTCAAAAGCTGTATCGGCCGCAGGCAAGCTCATCAACAAAGACCGGGTGACGGCCATTGTCGGCCCAAGCCTCACACCCACCACCCTTGCCGTGGTCCCCATGATCAATCGGACGCAGCTGCCGTTTGTCAGCTGTGCCGCCGGCAACAAAATCGTGGAGCCCATCAAGCCATGGGTATTTAAAACCGCCCAGAGCGATATTCAGGCTGTTGCAGCCATCTACAAGCATATATCACAAAAGGAAATTGACAAGGTGGGCATTCTCACCGTGTCCAATTCGTTTGGTGAAAGCGGCAGGGAACAGCTAATAGCACAGGCAGAAAATTTCGGCATTACCGTGGTGCGCAAGGAAAGCTTCGGCGCCGGGGATACGGACATGACATCCCAGCTCACCAAGATCCGTCAGGAAAAAGCCGGGGCCCTCATCTGCTGGGGAACCAATCCGGGCCCGGCGGTTGTGGCCAAAAACGTCGAGCAGCTCGGCATTGACATTCCGCTCTACCAGAGCCACGGTGTGGCCTCTCCGAAATTCATTGACCTGGCCGGAGATTCAGCCGAAGGCATACTGCTGCCAACCGGCAAGATCCTCGTGGCCGATCTGCTGCCGGATGATGACCCCCAGAAGCAGGTGCTGACCGATTACATTGACGCCTATGAAAACAAGTATGACGAAACGGTTTCCGGATTCGGCGGATATGCCTATGATGCGGTTTATCTGCTGGCCCGTGCCATGGAAGGCACCGGCGGGGACAAGGAAAAAATCCGTGAAAACCTTGAAAACATAAAAGGCCATGTGGGCATCAGCGGGGTATTTTCCTTCAGCCAAACCGATCACAACGGCCTGGACCCGTCGGCTTTTGTCATGGTGCGCATTACCGACGGCAAGTGGCAGCTTGTGAAATAACCCGCCAATCCGGGAAAAAGCCCATGCAGGAACTTTTGCAATACCTGTTTTCAGGCATGACCAACGGGGCTGTGTACGCGGTGATTGCCCTGGGGTTTTCCATGCTCTACAGTTCCACGGACCTGATTAATTTCGCCCACGGGGAATTTGTCATGCTCGGGGCCCTGTGCATGGTCAGCCTGACAGCAGGTGCGGGGCTCGCCCTGGTACCCGCGTTTTTTGTCACCGTGGCGGCGGTCGCCGCGGCAGGGATGCTTTTTGAACGACTGGCCATCCGGCCGGTACGGCATCCCGAACCCATTGTGCTGATTATCATTACCGTGGGGGCCTCGATCTTTCTGCGGGGCACGGGCATGCTTATCTGGGGAAAGGATGCCCACAGCATGCCGCCGTTTCTCGACATTGCCCCCATTGACATCGCAGGCGCGCGCCTGCTGGCCCAAAGCGTCTGGATTCTTGTGATTGTCACCGCGCTTGCCGCCGGCCTGCACCTGTTTTACAAAAAAACACTCACCGGAAAAGCCATGACCGCCTGTGCGGTAAATAAAAAAGGGGCATGGATCGTCGGAATCCCATTTAAGTGGATGGTGCTGCTGGCATTCGGCCTGTCCACCGGCCTGGGGGCCGTGGCCGGGGCCAGCATCGCTCCGATTACCATGTCGAGCTACGACATGGGCACCATCCTGGGACTAAAAGGGTTCTGCGGGGCCATGCTTGGCGGCCTGGGCAGCCTCTGGGGGGCGATTTTAGGCGGCTTTCTGCTCGGAATCCTCGAGGCCATGGGTGTGGGGTTTGTCTCCTCGGGATTTAAAGATGCAACCGCCTTTCTGCTGCTTTTGCTGGTACTCTATGTCCGGCCCCAGGGCATTTTGGGCACGGCCGAGGTCAAACGGTTTTAACATGGACGATAAATATCTGCCCGCAATCTATACAGGCTTTGCCCTTGGCATCGCTTTTCTGGGATGGCGCATTGATAATGCCTATTATCTGCAGCTGCTGATTTTCATCGGCTTAAACACCTTGCTGGCCCTTTCCCTGAACATGCTCATGGGCTATGCCGGCCAGATATCCCTGGGACATGCGGCTTTTTACGGCATTGGCGCGTATGTGACCGCAATACTGACCACCACTTACCAAGTGCCGCCCCTGCTGGCCCTTCCGGCCGCTGTTGGTGCAGCCATGGTGATCGCCTGGATCGTCGGCATGCCCACTCTGCGGCTTTCCGGATATTACTTGGGCATGGGAACCCTGGGATTCGGCATGATCGTTCACATCGTGCTCCGGGAATGGAGCAGTGTAACCGGGGGCGCATCCGGATTTGTGGGGATCCCGCCCCTGGAGCTCGGCCCGGTTGAATTTACCTCCAACAAATCCTACTTCTTTCTGGTATGGGCGGTGGTGCTGGCAGTAATCATCCTTTGCCGGCGCATCATCGACTCCCGGGTGGGCCGGGCCCTTTGTGCGATCCATGACGGGGAAAAGGCCGCGGCCGCCGTGGGAGTCAACACCCGGCGCTTAAAGCTCCAGGTATTTGTTTTAAGTGCGGGAATTGCCGCTCTGGCCGGGTTTCTCTACGCCCACCTGGTGTTTTTCATCAGCCCGGGCAGCTTTGGCTTCATGGCTTCAATCAAAATTGTGACCATGGTGGTCATCGGCGGGATGGCCAGCATCTGGGGAGCGCTTTTCGGCGCTTCGCTTCTCACCCTTTTGCCGGAATGGCTCCATGCCTTTTCGGAATTCGAGATGGTGGTATACGGCCTGATCCTCATGGTCGTGATGATTTTCATGCCCCGGGGGCTGACCCGGGGACTGATGGACAT
Source organism: Desulfosalsimonas sp. (assembly GCF_046483245.1). Taxonomy (GTDB): domain Bacteria; phylum Desulfobacterota; class Desulfobacteria; order Desulfobacterales; family Desulfosalsimonadaceae; genus Desulfosalsimonas. The sequence goes on from NZ_JAWODO010000028.1 coordinate 4,312, forward strand.
TTATGAACGGTACCGCAAAACCCATGACCGGCAGTGACCCCATACTGGAAATCCGTGACGTGGACAAGGCCTTTGGCGGCGTCCAAGCCCTGGACCGGATCGGCTTTGCCCTGGAAAAAGCCTCGATCACCGGATTGATCGGCCCCAACGGCGCGGGCAAGACCACTTTGTTTAATGTGATCACAGGAATATTTGCCCCGGATGCTGGCGACATACGCTTTGCCGGTCAATCCATTGAAAATCTGGAAGTCCACCAGCGGGTCTCCCTTGGCATTGCCCGCACATTTCAGAACGTGGAGCTTTTCGAAAGCATGACCGCGATGGAAAACATTCTGGTGGGCCTATATACCCGGACCCGGGCGGGTATGATCCAAAGCATGCTGCGCCTGCCCCGCACCCGGCAGGAGGAAGCCCGTGGCCGGGACCAGGCCATGGAACTTTTAAATTTTGTGGGGCTCCAGGACTACGCAGGCCGCAAAAGCGGGGATTTGCCCTTTGGATGGCAGCGAATGCTGGAAGTGGCCCGGGCCATGGCAGCACAACCGCGCCTGCTGCTGCTCGATGAGCCGGCAGCCGGATTAAACATGTCAGAAACCGGCCATCTCGGAGAACTGGTCAAAGAAATCCGCAACCAGGGTATCACAATTCTGCTGGTGGAGCATGACATGAGCCTAACCATGTCCATTTCCGATCAGATCGTGGTGCTTGACCAGGGCAGAAAAATCGCCGAAGGCCCTCCGAGGGCGATTCAGGAAGATGAGGCGGTCATGGCGGCCTACCTGGGCAAAAAAACAAACCCGACAAACGATTGACAATTCCCTTATGCTGCGCATTCGCAATCTCAAATGTTTCTACGGTCGGATCATGGCGGTCAAGGGCGTGAGCCTGTCGGTCAACCCCGGGGAAATCATCTGCCTGATCGGCGCCAACGGCGCGGGAAAAACCACTCTGCTTTCAGCCGTGTGCGGCCTGCTGGCCGACTGGACCGGGCAGATCGATTTTGAAAAAAAAAGCATAAAAGGCCTGGAGCCCCCGGCCATCGTGCGCGCTGGCATCAGCCTGGTGCCGGAGGGACGGCAGATTTTTGCACCGCTTTCCGTGTTCGACAATTTAAGACTCGGTGCCTATACCATGTACAAAAAAAAGGCCCATGCAGCCGTACAACAGGATCTGGAATCGGTCATGGAGCTGTTTCCTATTCTGCGGCAGCGACAACGGCAGCCGGCAGGCACCCTTTCGGGCGGAGAACAGCAGATGCTGGCCATTGCAAGGGCGCTGATGGCCCGGCCCAGGCTCCTGCTGCTCGATGAACCCTCCATGGGACTGGCTCCCATGGTGGTGGAAAAAATCCTGGAAGTGATTTCCCTGCTGCGCTCCCGGGGCCTGACCATCGTTTTGGTGGAGCAAAATGCCCTGGCTGCCCTGGAAGTCTCGGACCGGGGCTATGTATTTGAGACCGGAGCCGTGGTGCTCCAGGGCGAGGCCGGTGAACTGCTGGCGGACAAGGATGTCAAACGCGCCTATCTGGGCAAGGATTATGGAGATTTTTACGATGCCGGATGATCCCTTTTTTCAGCTCTCAGCCGAAGAAAAACAACAGGTACAGTTAGAGCGGCTGCAAAGCACGTTAAACCGGGCCTGCCGCCATGTGCCCTTTCATGCCAACCGACTCGGCGTACTGGGCATGGAACCCTCGGACATCTCCGCCCTGGCCGACATTGCCCGCCTGCCCTTTATGGAGCGGGCGGATTTCAGCGAGCATTATCCCTATGATCTGTTTGCCGTGCCCTTGCGAGACATTGTGCGGATTCATACAGCCCCGGGCACAACCCGCAATCCCACGGTCAGCGGCTATACAGCACAGGACCTGGACCACTGGCGCCACATTCTGGGCCGGGCTCTTCGCACAGCAGGCATAGGGGCCAATGATATCCTCCAGATTGCCCTGAATCCGGGCCTGGCCAACTGGGGACGGGATTACAAGGACGGGGCCGAAGCCATCGGGGCCAGCGTGATTCCCAACACCCCGCTTTCAGTGGAAAAACAGCTGATGGTGCTGCGCGACTACAAGACCACAGTGCTGATCACCACCCCGGCCATGGCCGGCCACCTGGCCGATTACACGGCGGAAAAAGGTATCGGGCCGGCATCGCTTTCCCTGCACACCCTGGTTTTGTGCGGGGAATTCATTGACCCGGCGTTTCGAAACAGCATTGAAACCCGGCTGCATGTGCGCACATGGCTGCACTACGGGTTAAGCGAAATCCCCGGGCCGGCGGTTGCCTTTGAATGCCGGAGCCACGGCGGACTCCACATCCAGGAGGATCATTTCCTGGCTGAAATCATTGACCCGGAAACCCGGGAGGTGCTTTCGCCGGGCGGCACCGGGGAACTGGTGCTCACCACCCTGACTACCCGGGCCTTTCCCCTGATCCGTTTTAAAACCGGTGACCGTGCCCGGTTACTGGAAGATCCCTGCTCGTGCGGCAGCACTCTTGTGCGTATGAAATGGGATTCAGAGCGCACAGACGATATCATGAACATCGATGGAGTCAATGTCCACGGCAATCAGGCGGGATTTCACCTCAAAGAAATGATGGGGATGGATCCGCGGCGGGTTTCTTACCGGGTGGCGCATCAACAGGGCCGCAAGGTCCTGGAAGTGCTCATGGAAATGAACGATGCCATATTTTCCGATGAAATTAAGGAACTGGAACAGCTGCTGCGTCGGTCTGAAAACCGGCTCCGGGAAAACCTCGGCGTACCCGTGGCCATCCGCTTGGTGGAGTCAAAGGGATAAACAACAGGGGCAAGAGAGGCCCCTGCCCCCGAAAAATTGATTTATTCCACAATTTCATGGGATTTAATCACCACTTTCAACCCGTCGGGAAGGCCTTCGGGGACTTCAGAGCCGGTCTGGGCGGAGTAAAAGGCCACTTCCTCAAATTCAAATTCTTCCTCGGCACCAGCCGCCAGATAATTGATCACGTCTATTTGATTGGGCATTTTGTCCACGTCACTGACAAACCAGGTTGCGTTGATGATCTGATCGCCGCAGGATTCACACCTGCCGGTGACCTCCACGTTTTTGACATCCACATCACCGGTGTTGGCAATGGTGCCGCTGGCATCAATCACATAGGAAAGGTCACTGTCTTTTCGGATTGAAAATTCAGAATCCACAATCTCAAGACTGGCCTGTTTTTCCTCCTTGGTGCATCCGAGCAAACACAATCCTCCCACCAGGATCGACAAAACACTGAACCCAACGTATTGCAACCTTGTCCGCATCTTTTCCTCCCTGTCTGCTTCATGAAAATTTTTCCCGACACACCAAAATGGATGAAATACTAAAACAAAATTCTTCCAAATCATCAAGCCCTTTTTATATATCACTCAAACCGAGTGTTTCAAATTTTGAAACCCTCAGTTCAGGTATCAGGAAAGCCCCTTGGGACCCGCTTGTGCGTATACGATTTTTTCTTGCATTGAAAACAAACAGTGAGTTATTATAAAATTGATCTATTCTAAAAACACCATTACAATTCTTGTCAATACTTGCAACAATTCACCACAAGAGGTTGGCCATGAAAAAACAACTCACCGTTGCGCTGGCATGGATGGCAATTGTCCTGATTTCCTCGGCCGGCAGCGCTGCCGGGGCAAACATGCTTTACAACGGGGGCTTTGAAGGACCAGTCGAAAGTGGACAGCCCAAGGGTTGGAAGACAACGATCAACCGGAACACAACGGCTGAAATCAGCCTGGATTCAAGAGAGAAGTACAGCGGGCAGCAATCCTTGAAAATTGCCATCACCCCGCCGGGTGGCCGGGTCATCGTATACCTGGATAAAGCCGGGGCAGCTCCCATCACCCCGGGATCGACCTATGAGGCCTCCTGCTGGATCAGGACCCAAAACCTGGACTACAACCGTTTCCACGAGGCCCCGGCGTTCCGGTTAAACTTCCGCCCCCAGCGCATCCGGCCCGGCAAGCTTGTAGATCTGATCAACAAGCTGCAGGGCACTTCAGGCTGGGTACAAATTTCCCAAAAAGCCACGGCCCTGGAAAACAGTAGCCGCATCCACCTGGATTTTGTGCTCACCAGCGGCACCATCTGGATTGATGATGTCGAAGTCCGCCGGGTCCAATAACCCCGGGCTATAATTGATAAACTCATAAAAAGCAAATTTTTACTCCAGCATGTTCTTGCGCATCTGATCGATGACCGCCGGCCGCAGCCCGGCCTTGCCTACCAGGTAATCCACAGCCGTGCCGTATGTGTCTGTCAGGTAATCAATCACGCCCACAATGCATTGCCGGGGCGCAGTCAGGTATGGAAACAGCCGGTCCGGGGAACCGGCCATTTCCGTTGTGGTGCGAAAGTCATAGACCCGCTGGATGCCCATCCGGCCCAAAAGGTCCAGATCCGGGTCAGTGAGCCTTGACAGGCCGTCTGCCCGAAAGGCCCTGCCCCATTTCACCCGTTGCCCGTCGGTTGTTTCATAGCCCCCGATGTCCCGAAAATTGACCGCTCCATCCAAATGCACCCGCCTGGCTGCGGTGATCATGCGATGGTTTCCGGCATCAAGCTCGAAATAGTACCGCAGATCCGGGTCCAGGCCGCTTACCTGCGCGCAGCCGTCTTTGGAGCGGACAACCGATTCGGACCTGTCAATGGCTTCCGGGTGCGTGCCCGCATAAACCGATATGTCTGCATTTTCTAACAGGTTGCCAGCAGATACGAACGATATTTCCATCCAGCGCCTGTACCGCGGCATCCAGCAAAATTTTTCCCTGTTTGTTCATATCCGCCCCGCCTGCTTTGCAATCCGGCCGGCCGGCAAAAAAACAGCCGGCTTGTGCCATGTTGTTTGTATGAACCGATTTTATTACCATAGCCTGCAACAGCCCGGCAGACAAGGACAAAACACCAATGCCGCCGGCAATGGAGCCATGGATTTATCCGCCGGGTTTTGTTATAGAGGTGCCATGCAGACTTCAAACACAGACAAAGCCTTGCCGCCGCCTTTTTACCGGCCGGATCCCCTTGTGCCCATATTGTTTATCTCCCTGATCTTCTTTATGACCTTTCTGGCCCGGGTGATGTTTTCGCCCCTGATGCCTAGCATTGAAACGGAAATGAACCTGAGCCATGCCCAGGCCGGATCCATGTTTTTGATCATGTCCATCGGCTATTTCTTCGCCCTGGCCGGCTCGGGCTTTATTTCCGCGCGGATTTTTCACCGGTTTACCATCGCGGCCGCAGCCAGCGGGGCGGGTATGGGCCTGCTTCTGGTGTCTGTGTCCCATGAGTACTGGCAGCTGCAGGCATCCATATTCATCCTGGGCATGGCCGCCGGAACCTACCTGCCCTCCGGCATCACCTCCCTGACAAACATGGTGGATGCCAGAAACTGGGGAAAAGCGGTGTCAATCCACGAAATGGCTCCCAATCTGGCTTTTGTGACCGCCCCGGTAATCGCCCAGTTTTTCCTCTATTTCACTTGGCGCACCATGCCCGCGGCAACCGGTGCGGTCTGCCTGCTGCTGGGTGCAAGCTTTGCCATTTGGGGCAAAGGCGGGGATTTTCCGGGAAAACCGCCCGGGGTCGAAGCTATACGGGACCTGGCGGCCACCCGGGCATTCTGGCTCATGGTGCTGTTGTTTGCAGTGGCCATCAGCAGTACCATGGGACTTTATACCATGCTGCCGCTTTACCTGATAAAGGAACTTGAGGTTTCTCAAGGCTTTGCCAATTCCCTGGTCGCTTTGTCCCGGCTGCCCGGGGTGGCAATGGCGCTGGCCGCGGGCTGGGCCGTTGACAGATTCGGCCCCAGGCGAACCATCATCCTGATGCTGGGTCTTACCGGCATGGCCACCATCGGCATCGGGGTTTGCAAAGATCCGGGGCTGGCCACCGGCCTGATTATCGCTCAGGCCGGACTTTCCACGGGCTATTTTCCCGCAGGCTTTGCCCTGCTGTCTGCCATTGCCCCTGCCAAACACCGCAACGTGGCTATCTCGCTTGCCATTCCCCTGGCTTTTGTCTACGGCGGCGGCATTGCCCCGGCCATCATCGGCATTACAGGAGATGCCGGATCATTTGCCGCAGGCATCGTGCTTGTGGGTGTCCTGATCTGCCTTGGAGCAATTCTGCCAATTTTTTTCAAAAATTAAAATACTTGCGAGCCGGTTGCACAGGATTGCCCGGAAACCGTTCCGGGAAATAGTGCTTGACTCAAAATTTGCTTTTTCTTAGCATAGTGCTTTCAAAAGTGGTTTTGGAGGGCATCAGGCTCAAAACCATTTAATCGTTGCGGTAAAACGGCTGAACCACAATTGAGCAACCTCAACCAACCCCGGAGCAAGCCATATGAAAATCAACAAATCCAGACAAATCGTTGAAGACGCGTTAAATCACGCCGGCATCACCATAGGGGGAGCCAATCCCTGGGATATGCAGGTGCATAACGAAGAACTCTTCGACCGGGTGGTGCGCGACGGGGAGCTGGGCGTGGGCGAATCCTACATGGACGGATGGTGGGACAGCCCTGCCCTGGACCAGTTTTTCGACCGCGTATTCCGGGCCAATCTGCAGCAGTACTTCAGGGACAACTGGAAAGCCACCATGCACCTGTTAAAGGCCCGGCTGCTAAACCTGCAGAAAAGCGAGCGGGCCTACACAGTGGGCAAACAGCACTATGACGTGGGAAACGAACTGTACCGGGACATGCTCGATTCCCGCATGGCTTATACCTGCGGATACTGGAGCGGAGGTGCCTGCGATCTGGACGAAGCCCAGGAAGCCAAGATGGAACTGATCTGCCGAAAAATCGAACTTGAACCCGGAATGAAGGTTTTGGACCTGGGATGCGGCTGGGGATGCTTTGCCAGGTATGCAGCGGAAAAATACGGCGCCGAAGTGACCGGCGTCACGGTCTCCCAGCAGCAGGTAGACCTGGCAAACCGCATGTGCGAGGGACTTCCAGTCAATATTTATCTCGACGACTACAGAAACGCAACAGGCACATACGACCGGGTGGTTTCCATCGGCATGATGGAGCACGTGGGCTACAAAAATCACCGGACCCACATGGAAGTGGCTGACCGGTGTTTGAAAGACGACGGCATTGCTCTGATGCACACCATCGGCGGCAATGTCAGCATCACCATCGGCAACCCCTGGACCACCACCTATATTTTCCCCAATAGCATGCTGCCCTCGATTGCACAGCTGGGCGCGGCCATGGAAGACATTTTCGTGATGGAGGACTGGCACAACTTCGGCCCGGATTATGACAAGACCCTCATGGCCTGGCATGACAATTTTGAAAAATCATGGCCCAAACACAAAAACGATTATAGCGATCGCTTCTACCGGATGTGGAAATTCTATCTGCTCAGCTCTGCCGCGGCTTTCCGCTCCAGATCCATCCAGCTGTGGCAGATCGTCATGACCAAGCCCGGCCGGGCCCAGCCCGACTGCCGGCTTAAGTAAAACCCATGATTCAGGCCGAAGTCATTGTCGTGGGCGGCGGTCCGGCCGGCGCCACCTGCGCGTGGGAATTAAAAAAGCACGGCATAGACGTCCTGATTGTCGACAAGCAGCCGTTTCCCAGACCCAAGCTGTGCGCCGGCTGGATCACGCCCCGGGTCATGGCCGATCTGGACCTGACCCCGCAAGATTACCCGCACAGAATTCTGACCTATCGCAGCATTGTTTTTCACTTCAAAGGCGTTCCAATGCCGGTGCCCACCTGCCAGTACTCCATCCGCCGGGTTGAATTCGATGATTTTCTGCTCAGGCGCGCAGACGTGCCCGTATTTTCGCACCAGGTCCAAAAAATCCGCCAGAGCGGCGACAAATACATCATTGACGACAAATTTCAGTGCACCTGGCTTGTGGGCGCAGGCGGCACCCATTGTCCGGTTTACAAATTCCTTTTTGCCCGGATCCATCCCAGGGATCCAAAACAATGCATTGCCACCGCGGAAAAGGAATTTGCCTGGCACTGCAAAGACCGCCAGTGCCGGCTGTGGTTTTTTGACAAGGGCCTTCCGGGCTATGCCTGGTATGTGCCCAAACAAAAAGGATATCTCAACATCGGCATCGGCGGCAAGCTCAACGCCCTGAAAAAACGCGGACAAAACATCAACGCCCATTGGCTCGATTTTGTGGAAAAACTTTCCCGCAAGGGCCTGGTCTGCGGCCGGCGGTTTTCTCCCAGGGGCCATATCTATTATCTTCGGGGAGATACAAAAAACACCCGCAACAAAAACGCGTTGCTTATCGGAGATGCAGCCGGCCTTGCAACCTGCGACATGGGCGAGGGCATCGGCCCGGCCGTTGAAAGCGGAAAAATCGCAGCCCGGTCCATTGCCACCGGCCAACCCTTTTGCCTGGCGCCGGTTACCCGCTGGAGCCTCCCCCAGATCCTGGCAGGTCCATGGATCGCCAAAAAAATACACCTTTGATCCGCTGACAGCCCTGAACTGAAAAAAACATTTCTTTTTGATTTTTGTCTGCCTTTTTGCAACAACGCTGGATAAACTCATAAAAACTGTTTAAAATTTAATCCACGCACTGTTCAATACTCAAATACAAGGGTCTCTTTGCGTCCATAAGAACAAATCCTTACATTATTGAAAAATCGTAGAATTCGGCTGTTTTTCACTCAAAAGCCGGACTGCAGAGAACAAAAAGGAGGCCGAGACATGAAATGCCAGAATTGCGGAGCTGAAATCAGCACAGACCAGGCCATGGAAGCACGGGGGCAGACCGTATGCGAGGACTGTTATATCGACATGGCGGCCAAGCCCAAAACCTGTGATCCATGGGCGGTCTACAGCGCCAAAAATCTGGAAAAAACCGGCACAGGACCGGATCTGACACAAAACCAGTCTGCCATTGTGGATTATCTCAAAAAAAACGGCCCCACACCCCCGGAAAAACTGGCCCGGGACATGGGTCTGACCATGGATGAGTTTGAACGGGAAATGGCGCCGCTACGACACATGGAAAAGGTGCGCGCCCAGCTTCAGCAGGGCGCAAAGGTTATCTGCCTGTGGTAAAAAAACGCTGCCCCCCGGCTGTAATCTGCCGGGGAGCAGCGCTGTAAAGCAGGCTTGCACCCCTTTGGGCTAGGGATTGGGATAAGCATCCAGGTGCTTGCTCACCGCGCTGCCCAGCCAGGCAATGACCGCCCCCAGGTGGCGCATGTTTTTGATACCCTCGGCATCATCTGCCACATCGCCCTTGTCAAAGCCCATGCCCATGTTCCAGTAGGTGGAGCCGGGCACAATCATCTGGGACATCAGAAACATATGATTGATGGAATCAAAAACATGCACCGCCCCGGCCCGCCGGACAGCGGCCACAGCCGCGCCGATCTTGCCGCGCAGCAGCACCCCGTTTGCCTGGGACACCAGCCCGGCGCGGTCCACAACCGCCTTTAATTCGGCGCTCACGTCTGTAAAATACGTGGGCGATCCCATGATCAGGGCGTCTGCCCGGACGATTTTTTCCATGATCTCGTTGAACATGTCTGTTTCCACGGCGCAGCGCTGGTTTTGATTTTCAAAGCACTTGTAGCAGGCAATGCAGCCGCGGATTTCCCTGCCGCCCGCCCGGACCAGTTCGGTTTCCCACCCGGCCCTGGAAACGGGGGCCAGGACCTCCTTTAACAGATATTCCGTATTGCCGTCTTTTCTCGGGCTTCCGCTGATTGCCAGTGCGTACATGATACCTCCACAATGTTATCTCTATTTGGTTTTTGCGCTTTGAAACCGCCTTTTTCCCGCTGCAAAGCGCGCCTTGCAAACATGCCGGAATGCGGTTACGTTTGTTTTGTTATGGATCCGCGCAGAAAAAAGATCCATATCTTGTTCAAAATAAGACAGACATGCAGGCGGGGCAACGATTTCCTTTCAAACCCGACAAATCCAAGGGGGAGTGTTATGAGTGCCAAAAAAATTTTAATGCTCGTGGGCGATTTTGTGGAGGACTACGAGGCCATGGTGCCTTATCAGGCACTGCTGATGACGGGCCACCATGTGGATACGGTCTGTCCCGGAAAAAAATCCGGGGATTCGGTTCGCACCGCCATTCATGACTTTGAAGGTGATCAGACCTACAGCGAAAAGCCCGGGCACAACTTTGCCCTTACAGCGGATTTCGACAGCATCCGGCCCGGGGATTACGATGCGCTGGTCATACCCGGCGGCCGCGCGCCTGAATACATCCGGTTAAACAAAAATGTACTGGAAATTGTCCGCCATTTTGACGAAGCCGGCAAGCCCATTGCCGCCATCTGCCACGGGGCCCAGGTGCTGGCGGCCGCCGGCATCCTGAAAGGCAGAACCTGCTCGGCCTACCCGGCCGTGGGACCGGATGTCACCCTTTCGGGCGGAACATATGCAGACATCCCGGTGGATCAGGCCAACGTGGACGGCAACCTGGTCACTGCCCCGGCCTGGCCGGCCCATCCCCAATGGCTGGCAAAATTTCTCGAAGTGCTGGGCACAAAAATCCAGGCCTGATGCGTCAGTCAACCGGAAAAAGGAGCGATAAAACGTAGACCAGGTTACGAAACCCGCCGGCGGCAGGACAAAATTGTACAAAAGTGAACCTATCCCCTGCTGCCGGCAGCCAACTCTTCAAACTCCCGGTCAAATTCACCAATCCGATGCTCCCAGCTGTATCGCCTCATGTGTGCAGCCAGCGCCCGCCGCTGATCGTCGTATGCCCGGGGACGGCAAAGCATGTCCCCGAGCTTTTCCACAAGCCCTTCAAAGCTGTCATACAGGCAAAGCCGGTGCAGGTCCGCCGGGATAATTTCCGGGTAAACCAGCCTGTTTGGGACCAGGGGCAGGCACCCGAAGCGTGCGGCTTCCACCACGGAAATGCCGAAATTTTCCTGGATGGCCGTGCTGACCACCACAGTACCCCGTGCCAGCCATTGCAGGTATCGGCCCTTGTCTTCCACGTGACCGAACTGCCGAATTCTGCCGCCCAGGCGGCTGCGCGCGGCTGCAAACACCCAGGGTGTTTTTTCATATGCCCGGCCGAGCACGGCCACCTCAAAATCCACGCCCGTTTGGGCCACCTGTTCCAGGGCAGCAAAAAACATCTCCGGCTGCTTGTCAAATTCCCAGCGATGGTTCCAGATGACCAGGGGCGGATCCTGGCCGGCTGTTTGGAGGGCGTGGCTGTCCGGGGGATCTGCCGGAAACCGGCAGCCGGGATAACAGACGCCGGATTTGGCCCGGATCTGATCCACCACCCAGGAAGGCCGGAAATCCGGCATCCTGTTCAGCAGTTCAGGCACATGATGAAAAAAATCCGTCAAATGGGTCCGGGAATTAAACAGCGCCCGGTCAGCAGCCAGGGCGGTGGTGATGTCCGTGAAGGCAAAATGCAGGTCCCGGCTTTCGCCCGGGGCCACCGGGTAGGTAAGCTGATTTTCATGAAAATAGACAATAGCCGGGGGGCAGCGGCCCCGGCACAGCATGCGGAAGTCGGCCAGGCTCATCAGCGCCGGACAAATCATGGCGTCATAAGCCCCGGGATCGCTGATCCGGCGTATAAAATGCAGGGCCGCCCCGCGCATCCGCCATTTCCAGAACCGCTCCGGCATGGTGCGCAGATCAATCACATGGCGGGAATGCCGGCACAGGCCGTCGGCAAAATCCCGGTGAGATCCGCCGTAAAAAGGTTCCAGGAAAAGCAGCTTCATGGGGGTTATGAAAAATCAGGGCGGTTGCTGCGGGCAAAAATCATCTGCCCCTCGTCCACATCCAGATCCCGGGCAATGACACTGCACTTGGCCTTGAGCAGGAAAAATACCGGATAGGGGCTCGCGGAAAGGGCCTCATAATTGCCCTGCCCCTTGCTGATTTTCAGCCAGGGCTGGTTGAGCAGGTCCAGAAAATCCGAAGTGCACGTGGACAGAACAGTGCCCGGGGCATCGGTGCCGGAAGAGACAATATCGGCCACGCGGTCAATGCCTGCGGCAAGCGCGTCCTCCATTGTGGCGTCATTAATAATGGGCGCCTGGCGCACCACGTATGTCACCGGCCTGGGCAGCTGCTCGATGAGCACCCGGTCAAACACGCATTCGCCGGCATTGTCCCCGATATACAAAATCCGCTCGGTTTTTTCCAGTTGCGCCAGAAACGCGTCCATATCAAATACCGCAAACTCGTTTTCCAGCATCTGATCCACTTCCCTTTCAATGGCATAGGAAGCGTTGACCCCGCAGTCAATCACGTTACCGGCCGCAGCAATCCGGACAGCGGCACTCAAAGCATTGTCCGCGGCCGCCACCATCTGTTTCATGACCGGGTACAGGGCCAGGGCATTGGCCGTATTTTCCGCCTTGACCTGCTGGTATGGATCGGCATTGCCCGAAACCTCCCGGATGATTCGGTAAACCTCCCTGCCGGTTTCCGGCGGGGAGCTGTCCATGGGGATTTGCGGGATCAGTTCCGCCACCGCATTGATCACCCGGCGCGTTTTTTGATCATCCAGGCCCATGAACCGGCAGGCCCGCAGGGCCTGGCTCAGAAAACAGGGCATGCATGCAAAATAGGTTTTCATTATATGTGACCCTTGCTGGGTTGCAAAAAAAAACCGGTTTTCAAAGCCGAACATCAAATTCCGGTTCCATGCAAGTCTTGTTCTGGAATAACAGAAAGCCGCACCGGGCAAAATCATTTTTTTGCCAACTTTACCCGGCCCGGCACTTATTGCTTGACCCGCACCTGGATCTTTTTTAGAAACCCCGGTAGGCATTGCAACGCCTGCTGTTTTTTTCCAGGAGATCCGAATTTGAACCCAAACGCTTCACATGCCCGGCAAAGGCCATCCAACAGGCCGCTGTGGAACCTACGCACCAAGGTAATGATTATCTTTCTGGTGCTGGCCCTGGTCCCGCTGATGGTTATCGGTTGGTTTTCCCTGCAGATCACCGAAAAGCTCATTGTGAGCATGGTCATGCGGCAGCTGGAAAACGCGGCAACAGACAAGACCGCCATTCTCGAGCGCTGGCTCGATGAGCGCAAGGCCGACATGGAAGTCATGGCCGGCACCTCCCTGGTCCGGTCCATGGATGCACAGCGTATCCAACCCTATCTGGATCTGATCCGCAAAAAATACGAGGTGTATAAAAACCTCACGGTGGTGGCCGCAGACGGCCGCCTGGTTTGCAACAGCGGCACCCGCCCGCTGCAGCCCCCGCCTGAACCGGCGGCTTCGGATACAACCCTTCGGATATCAAAGATCACCTATGCCCCCCGACAGCATGAGTCCTCATTTTACGTGTCCGCCCCGATTTTTGCGCCAAACAGTGAAAAAAGGGCCGGCACCATCTACGGCCAGGTGGGCACCAACAAGATTATTTTCTTTATCCTCAATATCTTTCTGGGAGAAACCGGGGAATGCTACCTGGTCAATGAAGACGGGCAGTTTCTAGCCCACAAGGAGCCCCGCCGGATTCTATCGGAAAACATTTCCCAGTCAGAGAGTTTCAAAAACATCTTTGAAAAAAGGGACAGGGAAAAAGCCTACCTGGACTACCGGGGCATCGAGGTGCTGGGCACTTCCATGAACGTTGCCGGCACAGACTGGTATATTGTTGTGGAACAGGACAGAAAAGAGGCCTTTGAAAGCGCCAGCACCCTCAAATCCATCATCTACCTGACGATTTTTTTGTGCATCGGCTCGGCCCTGGCCCTCACCTGGATGATCTCCTATCACATCGTGGGCCCGATCCGGCGCTTAAGCCGGTATGCCGACATGATCGCCGATTCCAAAACTGATCAGCCCATTGTGAAAACCACCCGCAAGGACGAAATCGGGATGCTCTACCGGGCCTTTGAGCACATGCATGCCAATCTGCAGCAGCGGCACCATCATCTCCGGGAAAAAGTGGGCTTAAAGGATGCCCAGCTCAGGGAAACCGACATCATGCTGGAAAAAACCCGGCGCATGGCCGAGCGGTCTGAAAAATTCGCCGCCATGGGGCGCATGGGCGCGGCCGTGGCCCATGAGATCCGCACCCCCCTGACATCGCTGAAGCTGTATCTGGAATCCGCCCAGGAACAGATCGCCAAAAGCGCGGAAGATCAGGAGGATTTCCGGATTGCAATGAAACAGGTCAACCGGATTGAATCCTCCATCAACCGGTTCCTCGATTTTGTCAAACCCGAGGAACTGGTCTTTTCCGTCATTGATGTCACCGTGCTCATCGAGGATGTGCTATACATGATCCGCCCCCTTGCCAACCGCCAGGAATGCCGCCTGGAAACCCGCATGCAGGATCATCTTCCCGCGGTTTTCGGGGACAGAAAGCTGCTGGCCGAGGCCCTGGTCAACCTCATGGTCAATTGCCTGGAGGCCATGGAGGAGCAAGGCACCCTGAGCGTATCAGCGAAAACCGACCGGTTTGCGCAAAACAATCAGACCGTCGCCTGCGTGCGCATCGACGTGCAGGATACCGGCTGCGGCATTTCCGAAGAACAGATGGAACACCTGTTTGAGCCCTTTTACACCACCAAGGCGGCCGGCACGGGACTGGGCCTGCCCCTGGTGCTCAACACCATACAGAGCCACGGCGGCACCATCGGGGTGCAGAGCACACCCGGGGCAGGCACCGCATTTCGCCTGTATATCCCCATTGAATCCAGTTATTCGGCGGACAAGGACCATGGACAAGATACTGCTCATTGATGACGACGAAGGCCTGATCCATTTTCTGAGCCGGTTTTTTCAGAGAAAAGGATATGCGGTCACTGCCTGCGCAACCGGCCGGCAGGCCATTGAGACCATCGGGCGGCAGGACTTTGACCTGATTCTGCTTGATTACAAGATGCCGGAACTCAACGGGCTTGACACCCTTTCGGAAATCCGGGGCATTGCGGTCAAAACCCCGGTAATTCTCATGACCGCTTACGGCACCACCAACCTGGCCATCGAGGCCATGAAGCGCGGGGCCTATGATTACCTGGTCAAGCCTTTTGAAAAAAAGGACCTGACCGGCATCGTGTCCGAGGCCCTGCAGGTCAGCCGGCAGATGAAGCAGATTGTCCGGTTTCCGGCCGCCTCTGCTGACCAGCAGCAGCCCGCGGACAGCCGCGACAGCCTGCAGATGATCGGCTCCAGCCGCCAAATGCAGGAAATTTACAAGCTCATCGGCCAGGTGGCGGAAAAGGACGTGTCTGTGTTGATTACCGGTGAAAGCGGCACTGGAAAGGAACTGGCCGCCCGGGCCATTTACCATCACAGCCAGCGCAAGGAAAAACCCTTTATCGCCGTCAACTGTGCCGCCATTCCCGAATCCCTGTTTGAAAGCGAGCTGTTCGGACATGAGCGCGGCGCCTTCACCGGTGCGGAGCGGACCTATATCGGAAAATTTGAGCGATGCCACAAGGGCACCCTGTTTCTCGATGAAATCGGGGAAATGTCGCCGCCCCTGCAGGCCAAGCTGCTGCGGGCCCTGCAGACAGGGGAAATTGAAAGGCTTGGCAGCGGCCAGCCCATCACCGTAGATGTGCGCATCATTGCGGCCACCAACAAGGACCTGGAAGCCGAGGTCCGGGCCGGCCGATTCAGGGAAGACCTGTACTGGCGGCTGAAGGTCATTTCCCTGGACCTGCCCGCCCTGCGGCAGCGAAAGCATGACATCGCCGAGCTGGCGCAATATTTCCTGGCCCGGTTTGCCACGGAATACGACCGGCCCGGCTGTTATATATCCGAATCAGCCCTTCGGAAGCTCAAAGACTATCACTGGCCCGGAAACGTCCGGGAACTGGAAAACTGCGTGCGTCGGGCAGTGCTGCTGTGCACCGGCGGGGTGATTTCCGAAGGCAGTCTCATGATTCCCAATGCCGACGCTGATGCCCCGCCTCAAAACATGAACCGTGAACAGCTCATTGACCGGCTCAAGGAAAAACTCGAAGAAATCCTGCCCGATATTTTCCGGATTTCCGAGCAGGACATTCACGCCAATATCATCGAAATCGTGGAAGAAACCCTGATCCGCAAAGCCCTGGAAGAATGCGGCAACAACCAGGTCAAGGCGGCCGAAATGCTGGGCATCAGCAGAAACACCCTCCGGCACCGGATCAAAAAACAAACCCAAAAGGAAAACCAGGAACCCGAAGGTGAGTAAAACCGCTCCCGCAGATTTGTGCAAAAACTACCCCTGCTGTTCAAAATTTATACAAATCCCGCAAAGACCCGCAGCCTCCGGATTGCCCGCCTGCCGCATACCAAATTTGCCTGTATTGCCAGGGCCTGATGCCTTTATTCAACCACATAAAAGTTCTTTTTTTTCTGAGCTGCAAACCTTTTCATAATTATTTTATTTAATTTCAAAAGGTTACCATAGACCACCATAAACTCCGCATTCTGGCATGCCCCCTGCATCCTCCTTTGGGCAAAAACGGATCATCGGACAATAATGATGATGGACTCGTAAAAGTCGATTTTCAGATGGTTCGCATGCAAACAAGGAGGGCTCCCATGTATACCCAGCACACATCCGGCCGCAAAACCGGACCCAAAGACGGTTTCCAAAACACCGCTGTATCGGCAAACCTGGAAAAAATCCGGCGCCAGGGCCTGGAAATCCGGGAACGCATTGATGAAGTCCTGATGATGTGCGATCGGGACAACCCCGTGTATGAACAGATCAGCAGCTTCGGCATCTGCCTCTACATCCTGGGATATTTTGACTGCCCGGATCTGATGGCAGTTGATGACATTGACGCCGGTGAGGCCGGCAGAATCCTGCAAAATGATTTTTTCCCGGTGCGGGCCGCTGACATCGCCGCAGACTATAATATCCTGGAATGCCCTGAAAGATATCTCCTGGTAGTGGGCGACCCCCTTTTTCCGGCGCACTTTGCCGTGCCCGTTGATTTTCAGCGCCAGAGACCGTTTTTTTCCAAGCTTGCCTTTTTCGGCAGCGGGTTTGACCGCCTTGCCGAACTCATGGCGGGATTTTCAGGCATCGACGGTATCGGGGAAAGCGATTTCCAATATTTTCAAAAAAAGCCCCACGGTGCCATCGCCTCTGCATCCATGGGCAAGATCTATATTGTCAAATAACCCATAACCTTACCCGGAACCATTTTTTATTTTCAAGGAGGCCAGTGAATGTCGGTAATCCAAAGCGTTATTGAAAAAGTCAAACACACAGACCCCGGCCAGAAGGAGTTTCATCAGGCCGTTACCGAGGTGCTCGAAACCCTTGAGCCCACGGCTGAAAAGCATCCGGAATTTGTAAAGGCCGGGATTTATGAGCGGATCGTGGAACCTGAAAGGGCGGTTTTATTCCGTGTTCCCTGGATGGATGACAGGGGAGAAGTTCATGTCAACCGCGGCTTCCGGGTTCAGTTCAACAATGCCATCGGCCCGTTTAAAGGCGGCATCCGTTTTCATCCCTCGGTCAATTTAAGCATCATCAAGTTTCTGGGCTTTGAACAGGTTTTTAAAAATTCACTGACCACCCTGCCCATGGGCGGCGGCAAGGGCGGCTCTGACTTTGACCCCAAGGGCAAGAGCGACAATGAAATCATGCGTTTCTGCCAGGCCTTTATGCGGGAATTGTGCCGGCACATCGGCCCGGAAACCGATGTCCCGGCCGGTGACATCGGCGTGGGGGCACGGGAGATTGGCTATTTGTACGGATATTACAAAAAGCTTCGCAACGAGCATACCGGCGTGCTCACCGGAAAGGCCCTGGAATACGGCGGCAGCCTGATCCGGCCCGAGGCCACCGGCTACGGCACCGTCTATTTTGCCGCTGAAATGCTGGCCACCCGGGGCCTGGATTTCAAGGACAAAACAGTGGCTGTCAGCGGATCGGGCAACGTGGCCCAGTTTGCCATTGAAAAGGTCAATGAATTGGGCGGCCGGATTGTTTCGGTTTCGGATTCTGCCGGAACGGTCATCGATGAAAAAGGTATTGACAACGACAAGAGCTGCTATCTCATGGAGCTCAAAAACGTCCACCGGGGGCGGGTGTCCGAATACGCGGACAAATACAAGACCGTCTGCTTTGAAGGAAAGAGTGTCTGGGATGTGATCCGTGAACAGGAGATCAAGGTCGACATTGCCCTGCCGTGCGCCACCCAGAATGAAATCGATGCCCAAAACGCCGAGGCCCTGATCAAAAACGGGTGCATGTGCCTGGCCGAAGGCGCCAACATGCCCTCCACCCCGGAAGCCATAACAGTCTACCAGGACAATGGCATTCTTTATGGTCCGGGAAAAGCGGCCAATGCCGGGGGCGTGGCCACCTCGGGCCTGGAAATGAGCCAGAACAGCCTCAAGCTTTCCTGGAGCCGGGAGGAAGTTGACCGCAGGCTGCAGACGATCATGAAAGACATCCACCAGTCCTGCCTGGATGCGGCAGAGGCCTACGGGAAAAAAGGCAATTACGTCATGGGCGCCAATATTGCCGGTTTTGTCAAGGTGGCCAAGGCCATGCTGGCCTACGGCGTGGTGTAATCCCAACTCCCGCAAAAATCAGACAAAGGGTGATCTGCCAGGGCTTTATTCCCGGTAACAGATCACCCTTTGTTTGGCCACGTCAGACTGAAGCTTTAATCCCAAACCGGTTGTGTCCACCACCCGGACCACGTGAGAAAGCCGGGTATCTTGTTCGGCGGTTTCTTCCAGTGCGTTCGGCAGAGACCGGATCCAGCCGGCATTGAATTCCACGCCCGGAGATTCCGGATAAATGGCCAGGTAAAAAATTCCGGTTTCAATCAGATCATGGAAAAAATGGGTCCCAAAGGACAGATCCGGGATCAGACTGCCGTCCTGGTAGCTGATTTCAGCAATGGCGGCAATGTGGTTGATTTCCGAAAAATGAACGGCAACGCCCATCTCCGGGGTATGGGTCCCCCAGCGCCCCGGGCCCATCAGCAGGGTGGGCATTTTCTCCCGATTGGGGATCTGCCGGTTTAACCGGCCCACCAAGCGGGCCACGCTGTATTTCTCCGAACGGGAAAGCCCGGCATAGGCCTCGGAATCCACGAAAATAATCCGGGATATGGGCTGACTGATATTGCCGCCCATGAAATTGCCTTCCGTGCGGACCAGAATCCGGTCCGGCTGCACGGTGCTGGGCAGAAACACCCGGCTTCTGTCACCAATGGTCTGCAAAGGCCGGCACTGGAGCAGGTTGATCTGGAGCTGATCGGACTGATTGAAGTTAACGGTAAATTCCACATCCACCGGGTATTCATAGGCCTTTTCCAGCCGGCCCAGCATGCGCTTCATCCAGTCAATAAACGACGTGCGGGTCAAAAACGGATCAAAGGTCAGAATCCAGATATCTTTTTGCGGCCGCCCCATGCGCCGCATTTCCCCGGCGGCTTCTTCATCCCGGGTGCCCAGCAAATCAAATTTTTCCGGCCGCTGCTTTTCCAGCAGCTCCTGGACAGACAGGCTCTGGATATCGTTTTGCTCCAGGTTGAGCAGGTCAATATAATGCTGGGAAAATTTCCGGATATCATGCATGCCCGCAAGCGGACGCACCAGGGGGTCGTCTGCAGCCACAATTCTGGGATAGTCATTTTCCACCCGGTTAACCGCCCGGGTGCCCAGGCCGAATACCAGCCGAATCATTCCGGCATGCGGGTCCATACCCTTTTTCCACACAAAGGGATTGTAGGAAAGCCCCACGCCGGCCAGCTCAGGGTAGAAAAAACTCTGATGATAGGCGCCTGATACCCTTTGCACCAGAAGCGCCATCTGCTCATCCATCTGGTCCAGGCCCCGCTGCAGCCTGTAGGCCAGGGCGTCTTCGCTCATGGTGCTGGCAAAAATCCGCCTGACGGCTTCCTCGAACTTTTCGTACCGTTTTTCCGGAGAACCCTGGTTGACGCAGAAAAAACTCTCGTACTTGCCGGCAAAGGCGCTTCCGAAAGCGTCTTCGAGCAGACTGCTGGAACGCACGATAATGGGCGACTGGCCGAAATACTCGAGCATCAGCTGGAACTGCTCGGTGATCTCTTCGGGAAACACCCCGTTTAACATTTTCTCCCGCAGTTCCGCGGCCCGGCTGAAATAACCCGTGCGGGTCTTGTGGGCCATAAACAGCTTCCACCAGCCGTTTTGAACAATATAGGAATAAAACACGTCCGAACCGATATAAAACGAATCATGGGGCTCTATCACCTGTGACCAGTCAAAGGCGGTGTCTTGTATCAGGATTTTGCGGGCCATGAGCATGCCCAAAGATTTGCCGCCGATAAAGCCGGTACCGATGAGTCTTTCTTTGATCATCAGCAGATCCTCCAGGCCCAGATGCCTGCGGATCATGGATAAAAGCCGCTTGTTGCGCGTCAGCAGCAGCCGGCTCAACTGCTCGACCATGTCTTTTTTTTCCGCGGCTCCGGCTCCGGATTCCAGGAGGCTGCGGGCCTGCATGAAAAGGCGGTCCCAATAGTCCAGGCGCCGCTGGGCGCTAACCGTCTGGTGGTCGGCCAGATAGGAAAACAGCCGGGTGGCCTCCACGCTGTTGATCACCGGCATCAGCTCGTCTTTTTTCTTGATGTGGGGGAAAAACATGGTGGGCGAATAGCGGTGCTGCACCTTGATGGGATGAACACACACCTGGCCCTGATAATTGTAGACATCAATGAGCACCTGGGTGGTCTCCCGGATGCGGGCGATGGCCTTGAAAGAATGCCGGTTTCTCAAAATCCCGAAATAGGCGGTGGTATTGAGCTCAAACAAATACGGGCAGGTGATGAAAAAAAAATCCCCGATCATCAGGTCCGTGGCCCAGACATGCTGCAGATCCGACAATGAATCAAAAACATAGCAGACATCCCGCCCCTGCCGGGTGATAATGCCGTGGACTTCGGCGGAAAAGGACTCAAATCCGTTTTCGGTTCTCAAGTGATAGACGACGATATTGTCGCGGGGCTCCACAAGCGGAATATGCCGGGCAAAGCGCATGTAGACCACCCGCTCATTTCTTGCCAGTGCACTGTTGACAAAGGGTGTTACAAGACGCTGGTAGTCCTCAATGCTGTCGACCTGCCAGACCACGTTATCGCCCCGGCGCAGGTGATCAATGATTGTATCCAGGCTTGGCCAGCCTGTGCTGATATGGGAGTAGTAGGCCATTGTTGAAATCTTCAGGATTTATCAAAAGGGTTCAGACAGCATTGACCGAACGGCGGTTTCAAAAACCACACTTTCTTCCTTATTTTTTGATTATCACAGTTTGTACGATATTGAAAACAGGGTTTCACCAACACAACAGACCCGAATCCGGTTTTTATTCAATACCGCTACCTAACGTTATATACCGTTTTGCGCCACGGCAGCAAAAAGCGATCGCATGGCTGAATCCTAATTTAAGCTAATGGACAACTTTTTGAAATAAAAGCAAAGTACTTTTACCTCATCCTATATTAAGCATGCTGGCATCAATTTTGTATATTTTATTAACAAAAAGAAAAAAAGATGTTTGAATGGCATCCAAACCCAAACCTTGAAAAGGATAAAGGCTTCGATCATGGATTTTGAAAACATCGCAATTGTATCTTGCGGCACACTGAGCCTGGAACTCAATTACCTGCGCCAGGAAGGATTCTTAAACCCGGCGCATTTGTACTTCACCACCCCCGGACTCCATGAAGACCCCCGGGAACTGGAAAAACAGCTCACTGATAAGATCCGAAAAGCACAGGAGAAAACCGAAAAAATCCTTGTTGTCTACGGCGGGAAGTTCTGCTATGTCAATACCGGTGACGTTACCCGTACCATTGACACGATTATCCATGAACAGGGTGGCAATATTGCCCGGATTAACGCCACCCATTGCATGGACATGCTCGCGGGCAAAGAGCAGCGACAGGAGCTGGCAAACGGGGAAAAGGTGTTGTGGCTCACCCCTGGATGGATCAAATTCCGCCATCAAGTGTACAAGGGATGGGACAAGGGTCTGGCCAATGAAAATTTCCCCAAACATACCGGCGGCGCCATGGTACTCGACGCCATCGGTTTTATGGACCAGTACATGGCGGAAAAGCCCGAGGAACTGCTGGAATATTCGGACTGGATGGGCATACCCATCCAGCCCTGTCCCATTACCCTCGAGCGTTTCAAATCCCTTCTCGAGGAGCAGGCCATTGCCCTGGCAGGCTGAAATAAAGGCAGAAAATTAACCCATGGTTTGGATTGTCCTGATTCTTGCCGGCTTATTTGAAACCGGCTGGGCCATTGGATTGAAATACACCCAGGGTTTTACCCGCCTGTGGCCCAGCGTATGGACTCTTTCAGCCATGCTTGCCAGTGTGTGGCTGCTGGGGCTCGCCATGAAAAGCCTGCCTGTGGGAACCGCCTATGCCGTGTGGGTGGGCATTGGCGCGGTGGGAACCGTAATTCTAGGCATTGTACTGTTTGATGAGCCGGCCGGTGCCGGCCGGCTGGTCAGCATTGGTTTGATCGTCACCGGAATCATCGGGCTCAAACTGGCATCCCCGTCCTGATATGAAAGGCCCGAATACAATGCGGCCCATCGGGCCGGGTTCAGACAGCTATTTCTTATCGGAATAGTCATACCAGCCCTTGCCGGTCTTTTCGCCGTATTCCCCCTTCACGTAATGCTCCACTACGCTGGGCGAAGGCCGCTGAGCGGGATCGCCGGTGGCCTTGAAGCTTTCCATGGCCATGGTATAGGCCAGGTCAATGCCGGTGAGATCGTTTAAACGGAAGGGTCCCATGGGATGGCCGGCACCGTGGACGCACGCCTTGTCAATGTCTTCAACCGAGGCTACGCCCATGTCCAGCAGCCACAGGGCCTCATGGTTAATTGCGCGGTAAGTTTGCCCTTTTTGACCCGGCCTGGCAGATATTTGTCCACAAAGGCCTCGGCCTTTTTAAGCACATCTTCCTTGACGTCGGTACAGACGGTTTTATACCCCTTGATGGCGCACAGGGTGGCAATCTGATGCCCCATGTTGCCGGCCCCGACCACGGTAATGTTTTTTACGTCGTCAATGTTCATAATGCCTCCTTCTTCAATGTTTGCGGTTTATTGGGTTTGAGAAAAGATTTAATTTAAACAGCCAAAACTTGCATCGGTCAACAGTTTTATGTGTGAACATGAGCAAAAATATCTGAACAGTCATTTCATTGAAAAAACCCTATTGCAGCCTGCTTTTGTCCGGGCCTGTTGCCGCACTTGAAAATCTGCCGCTGTTAAGGTATTGATAAAAGGAAACAGCGTTAAACAGCAGGCCGCCGCGTTTCGGGAGCGGCGGCCCGTGCCGTCTTACTTCGGACCGCCAGGATCACAAGGAGAGCTCATGGAAGAAAAGACCAGAGAAAACGTTTACACCGCATTTATCGGCGAGGCAAAGGCCTACTTCAGGCTTCTGGCGTATGCCGAGAAAGCCGAGGAAGAAGAAGTTCCCCAAATCGCGCTTTTGTTCCGGGCCATTGCCGAAGCCGAGCGGGTGCATGCCACCCGTCATTTAAACCTGGTCAGGAATCTGTTGGTCAAGGACACGGATACCAACCTGCTTGATTCATTTAAACGCGAACAATCCATCAGCGAAAACGAGTATCCGGAAATGATCAAGGCCGCGGAAGACGAAGGTGAAACCCAGGCAGCCACAACATTCAGCCATGCCCGGGATGCAGAGGCCTATCACGCCAAACTCTATGAGCGCGCCCTTTACCAGGTGATCAAAAACACCGTCAAGGCCTATCAGGTATGCCAGGTATGCGGATATGTCACTGACAAAAAAGCACCCGAAAAATGCCCGGTATGCGGGGCTCCCAGGGAAAAATTCAAGGCTGTTGAATAAACACCCGGGACAAGCAAATCCAAATCATCCCGATGCGCGGGAGAAAGGCAGGATCCCATGACCATGATGAAAAAAATCCAACCCGCAGAACGCTTTATGGGACGGCTCACCCACGGTGCGGATCTGCTCGATGAAATCACCTCCCTGTGCAGGAAAAAAAACATCCGGCTCGGACGCCTGGAGGCCATCGGAGCAGTCCAGCGGGCCCGGCTGGCTTATTATGACCAGAAAACGCGGGAGTACCAGTTTTTCACCCTGGACCAGCCCCTTGAAATCGCAAAGCTCACGGGTAATATCTCCATAAAAGACGGACAGCCCATGGTCCATGCCCATGTCACGCTGGCTGACGGGGCCGGAAACGCCTACGGCGGCCACTTGGCCCAGGGCACCGTGATTTTTGCCTGCGAGCTTATTATCGAAGTTTATGAAGGGGCGGTTTTTGAAAGAACATATGACGAGGAAACCGGTCTTCCCCTTTGGGCCACAGATATGTAACCAGCAGGCAAAAAGCCCGTAAAACACCAGCAGGTCTGCCCCGGGCAGCCGGCCGAAGACAGGAATACCATGAAATTTGCCCTGTTTGCCCTTACGATGACCGGCATCATGCTGATGATGCATTACGCGGTATTCCGCAGTGCCATTTCTTTTTTCCAGATCAGCCGCCCCGGGGTCCGGTACCTGTTATATGCCGCCATGGTCCTGCTGAGCTTTTCTTTTATCAGCGCTTTTGTGGCCATCCACTGGCGGCAGAATCCGTGGACCATCGCTTATTACCGCTTCGCCGCCGTCTGGACGGGATTTTTGATCCATAGCCTGAGTGCTGCAGCCGCCGCCTGGATTCTGCTGGGCGCCGGACGGTTGGCCGGGGTCAACCTGCCGGTCAAAGGCATCGGCACTGTCATGCTCGCCCTTGCGGTCATGGTTTCGGGCTATGGCATCTGGGCGGCGTTTCATCCCGTGGTCCGTTACGTGTCCGTGCCGGTTGCCGATCTGCCCGAAGCCTGGAAAAACAGCAAAATCGCGGTGCTTTCCGACATGCACCTGGGGCTGATGCACCAGCAGGGATTTGCCCGGCACACGGTCAAGATCGTCAACAGCCTGCAGCCGGATCTGGTGCTGATCACCGGAGATCTTATCGACGGCATGGGCGGCCCCTATACAGACAACCTCAAGCCCCTAAACGACCTGGAAGCCCGGCACGGGCTGTTTTTTGTCACAGGCAACCATGAGCATTACGTGGGCATTGAAAAATCATTGCGCCTCATCCAAAACACGCCCCTGCGGATTCTCGACAATGAGGCCGTGGCCATCAGCGGGCTGGAACTGGTAGGCGTCAGCTACCCGGGCATTGCCGCTGTTGCCGGTCTGGGCAATTTTTCACAGGAAAAAACACCCGGGATAGTGCGTGTTGTAATGTTTCATACACCCACGGAAATGGGCATCCATGAAGACTCCCTCCGGGACCGGCACCTGGCCAACTACTGGTTGCCGGATACGCGCTTTATAACCAACCGCAAACTCAACGCTGATCTTCAGATCTCCGGCCACACTCACGGCGGGCAGATTTTTCCCCTACAGTTTCTGACCCGCTGGCTTTATGGAGGCCATGATTACGGGCTGAAAAAAATCAACGGGTTATACCTCTACACCACATCCGGCACCGGCTCCTGGGGCCCGCCCATGCGAACCGCCGGCCGGCCGGAAATTGTCGTGATCCGGCTTGTCAAAAAAAGGGGAAAATGATACAGGACAGATCATGACAATCAATCAGCGCATATACCAGTACGCCGCCGATACAGCCGCAGCCCATCAAATAAAAGATGTGCGCATCGGGCTGGGATATACTGCAGTGATGCTCGAAAACGGCCGGACCGGCCTTGCCGCCACGCCCAAAACCCATCTGCACAAGGGATGCACGGTGTTTACCGGTATGCTCCCCCTGATTGACAAAAACGCAGGCCAACTGCTTGCCCTTATCAATTCCGATGATCCCATTGAAACCACCGTGGGACTGGCCACTGCCAACGCCCTGGTCAATACCTCCAATGCCGATCTGGATACCGGGGATGTGCTGACCAAAATCCGGGTCACAAGCAGCGATCAGGTGGCCATGGTGGGCCATTTTGCCCCTCTGGTCAAGCCAATCCGGGATACAGGCGCGGAGCTCAACATATTTGAGCAAATTGCCGCACCCACCCGGGGCATGCGCCCGTCATCGGAAATTCCCCAAAAGCTGCCCGAGTGCACGGTCTGTTTTCTGACCGCCACGTCCATTATCAACCACAGCTTTGATGATCTCATCGGCCACACCCGCAACTGCCGGGAGGTAATCCTGCTGGGAGCCTCCACGCCCCTGGCCGCCGAAATCTTTGCAGACACCCCGATTACCGGACTTTCCGGGGTCATTGTCACCCGGCCTGAAGAACTTCTCCACATTGTCAGCGCAGGCGGGGGTATGCGCCGGTTTAAAGGCGTTATTGAAAAGGTTAACCGCCCGGCCTGCGGAGCGAAGCAACCTTCATTGTAAACAGGAAAGCCCGTCTTTTTGTCCCGCCGTATCCGAACATGGCTTGAAAACAACCTGATTTCCAGGGACCGTCTCCGGGGCGAACGCATTCACAAAATGTTCGGAGAGCGCCTCTTTGTAAGAGGATTTCCTGGTATCTTGCATCCCGGCAAGAAAAAAAATAACTTCCCGCATCTTTTGCACAAATTACCCACCCCGGTTTGACACGGTTTTGGACGGCTGTTATGATAAACACCAATGTGTGCATAACCCATTCACACCAATGCCGGGACAATCGCCATGGCGGAACACCTGTATCTGCAAAACACCATGACCGGGAATAAGCAGCGGTTTGATTCCCGCCATGGGGACCAAGAAGTCAAGATGTTTACGTGCGGGCCGTCCATATACAACTGGCCGCATATCGGCAACTACCGCACCTTCCTGTTTGAAGACATTCTCCAGCGCTACCTGCAGTACCTGGGATACACGGTAAACCGGCTGATCAACTTCACGGACATGGAAGACAAGGCCATTTTCCGGGCCAATGAACTGGGCGTCAGCCTCGGGGAACTCACCGGCCCGGTGGCGGACCGGTTTTTCAAAGACTGCCGGCAGCTCAACATCGGCCTGCCCGAAACCATTGCCCGTTCCACCACCTGCGTGGATCAGGCCGTGTTTTTAATCCAGCGGCTTATGGAAAACAACATCGCCTATCTCCACAAAGGCGATGTTTTCTTTGACCCCCTGAAATTCAAGGGTTTCGGCCGGCTCTACGGGCTGGACATGTCCAGATGGCCGGCCAAAAAAATCCGGTTCAGAAAAGACACCTACCCGGGCCAGCGCTGGAACCTGGGCGATTTTATCCTGTGGAAGGCCTGGCGGAAACCCGACGGGGAAATCTTCTGGCAGACCCCCCTTGGAAAGGGGCGGCCCGCGTGGAATGTTCAGGACCCGGCCATGATCACCGAACATCTCGGCTATGAGCTTGATATCTGCTGCGGGGGCATTGACAACATTTACCGCCACCATGACTACAACATCGCCGTGGTGGAAGGGGTATCGGGCAAAACCCTGGCCCCTTTCTGGCTCCACGCCGGCCACGTGCGTATCCAAGGCACCAAGATGTCCAAAAGCCGGGGCAACATCGTTTATGTCACAGACCTGCGCAGCCTGGGATACCATCCCCGCCACATCCGTTTTTTCCTGATTCACGGCCGATACCGGGACAATCTGAACATGACCCGGGACCGGCTGGACCTGGCCCGGGGCCGGGTGGAGACATTCCGGGAAATGGCCGGGCGGTTAACAGCGCAGACAAAATTTGCCGCCACATCAGATCCCGAAGCCAGGGCCCTGGTCCGGGACCTTCAAACCGGTTTTGAAAAATCCATGAATGATGATTTAAATGTCAAAGACGCCTTTGACAGCCTCTACACCACCCTCAGCCGACTGGCAGAAAAAGCCGCAGCCGGACACCTTGCCCAAAAGGACGCACAAACCGCCCACAGCCGTCTCCGGGCCATCGACCGGGTATTGCACCTGCTCTGAAAACCTGCTGCCCCTTTCCCCCCCCCCTTCTAAGTAACTTCAAAAAAGTTGCTGTTCGTGCCTGGTTCTATGGTTTTCGCATGAGCTGGGTCGGGTGTGGTTTGTTTGTCTGCGGCTCGGTTCCGGCGATCGTCCCGGGGCTTTGGCTGGAATCTTAATGCCTTTAGCATATTTTGTCTAGACAATACCTCCTCCATTAAATCATTATTC
>NZ_JAWODO010000058.1:0-3637 GCF_046483245.1 Desulfosalsimonas sp.
ATCCGGATGGCACGCCGGATGTGCTTTACTGAGTCGGCGCTGATGGGCGGTCAGACCTGACGCAGACGGCGATATTGAACCGCCGCAGTACATGACCGCACAATCCGCGGGCATGGACCTGCGTGCGGCAGTCACCGGTACGGTACGGCTTGAGCCCGGCGAAATACAGTTGATCCCCACGGGATTTGCGGTCTGTATTCCCGGAGACCATGAAGCCCAGATCCGCCCGCGCAGCGGGCTTGCAGTAAAACACGGCATCGGGCTGATCAATTCGCCGGGCACCATAGACGCGGATTACCGCGGGGAAATACGGGTCGGGCTCATCAACCACGGAAAATCGCCTTACACTGTCAGCCGGGGCGACCGCATCGCCCAGATGGTTATCAGCCGGGTCTGCCGTGCCCGGATCGATCTGGTGGACGCCCTTGACGAATCAGACCGCAACACCGGCGGATTCGGACACACCGGCCGATGAAAAACACCCCGGACACCGGATCCTCTGTTCATGGTCCGCCGGTTTGCCATGCCGGCCCGGAGCAGGAATCTCTTGTGATCTGCGTTCTGGCCAGCGGCAGCAAGGGCAATGCAATTTACGTAGCCTCCGGCGATACTGCAGTATTGTTTGATGCCGGGCTTTCCGGAATAAAGATCGAGCGGCTCATGAAGCAAAGGGGAATCTCCCCGGACAACCTGGATGCGCTCGTGGTCTCACATGAACATTCAGATCACGTCTCCGGCATCGGGGTCCTGGCAAGACGATACCGACTGCCGGTATATATAAACCCCGGCACCCAAAAGGCGGTTTCCAAATACCTGGGCAGGATTGACGCCTTTTGTTCATTTGAGTGCGGTACTGCTTTTTTTATCAACGATCTGGCCATCCACCCCTTTTCAGTTTCCCACGATGCTGCAGAACCCGCCGGTTTTACAATAAAAAACAGTGCCGGAAAAATCGGCATAGCAACAGACCTGGGCTTTGCCCCTGCAATGGTTCGCCAGCATCTCAAAGACTGCAACCTTCTGGTGCTCGAAGCCAACCATGACATTGAAATGCTCGAGCAGGGGCCCTACCCCTGGCCGACCAAACAGCGGGTAAAAAGCCGCACCGGTCACCTGTCCAATGAAGCGGCCCGGGACCTGTTAATTCAAGTGCACCACGAAAATCTCAGGCATGTCATCCTGGCCCACATCAGCGAAACCAACAACACCCCGGAAAAGGCCCTGAGTGTGGTATCCGGACCCGTCAACGGCCGGGGTCCGAGTTTTTCAGCAGCCGGGCAGCATGTGTGCGGAGAACTCATCCGCGTCACCCCCGGGGGCTGACGCTCCTGTTTGTGGGATCGCCCTCTGCAAGCATTTTCCTCATGACCCCTTTTTGAGCTTCTGCCGGCAGAAACCCCGAAAGACGCGCGGTCATGACTACTGTGTCCCCGCTGTCAGTGAAAACCGCTTCCGCCTCCGCCCTTCTTTTTTCATCCACCAGGGTGATTTCAAGCACGCAGGTCACGGTCTGGTTTAAATACACCGGCTTTTTGAAATCAAAGCTCATGTGCGTGGCAAGCCAGCCGATCTGCCCGCCTATCTCAGTTAGCATGGAGCCCACTAGCAGTCCGTGGTTTATCCTGGCCGAAAACCCCCTGGATCGTGCAAACCGCTCGTCGAAATGCACGGGGTTATAATCACGGGATATTTCGGCAAACCCGAGCATGTCAGATTCCCGAAAAGTGCGTGTCACCGAAAACCTGTCTCCCTGTTTTATTCCTTTGACGGCTCTTTTGCGCATTGATTTTCTTTACCTTTCCCTGTTTACAGGCAGGCACCGGGGCACCCTGCTCCGGCAGCAGCCGGACCGAACCGGCAGCCTGTAATACTTTCTGATTGTCTGAAGCTATATTTGCATAAAAATTTGTCTTTTAAAAGAAGACAGAATCGTAAAAAGTAAGTTTTTAGATGGCGCCGTAAAAAGTTTTGCTTGACATCTGCAGCCACCACTTTAATTATTGGGAAATAACATATTAATCGTTGTTGGGGGTGCCTAAAACGGGCTGAGAATCCGCAATAAAGCGGATAACCCTTCAAACCTGATCAGGATAATGCCTGCGCAGGGAAAACGACGGACATCCATGCACGATGCAGAATAATGGACGTTTAGCCGCTTTCCCGAACCGGGAGGCGGCTTTTTTTATTGACAAGAAAATGGCGTGAAAGGAGAAGAAAAATAATGGCACTTGACGAAATTGTTATTACCCGCGCAATCATCGACCGTTATCACGAAAAACTCACAGACAAACTGGAAACCGACGTGGCAATTGTGGGCGGAGGGCCCTCAGGGCTGGTGGCAGGCTATTACCTGGCCGGAGCCGGCAAAAAAGTCTCCCTGTACGAACGCAAACTTACAATCGGCGGCGGGATGTGGGGAGGCGGAATGCTTTTTAACGAAATAGTTGTTCAGTCAGAGGCTGTACCAGTACTCGAGGAGTTCGGAATCCGCCACAGGCTCTACCAGGAAAACTACTACACGGCAGACGGCATAGAGGCTGTAGCATCGCTTACTTCCGGGGCCTTAAAAGCCGGGCTGACCATATTTAACTGCGTCACTGTAGAAGATGTGGTGATGCGCCCTGAAAGGGTTGAGGGGCTGGTGATCAACTGGGCGCCCGTGGAAATGGCCGGGCTGCACGTGGACCCCCTGACGGTGCGGGCAAGATACGTCATCGACGCCACCGGCCATGACACAGACATAGTCAGGATGGTGGAAAACAAGACCCCGGGCAGGCTCAATACCTCCACCGGCGGCATAATGGGCCAGAAGGCCATGTGGGCTGAAAAAGCAGAAACCGACACAACGCAAAACACAAAAGAAATCTTTCCCGGGCTTTACGTGGCTGGCATGGCAGCCAACGCAACCGCAGGCGGCCCCCGAATGGGGCCGATTTTCGGAGGCATGCTGCTTTCCGGTCAAAAAGCGGCAAACAATATCCTTAAGAGACTGGGGCAAACTTCATAGAAAAGGCAGATTTTCATGACACAGCTTGAATCCGCAAAAGCCGGACGCATCACCGATGAAATGCTCCTGGTGGCAGAAGCAGAAGGCCTGTCCGTCCGAGATTTGTGCGGGCAAATCGCCCTGGGCAGGGTGGTGATACCGAAAAACAAGGGCAGAAATTTTCATCCTCGCGGCATAGGCAAGGGCCTGCGCACCAAGGTAAATGCAAACATAGGCACTTCACCGAGCAGCTGCTCTTTTGGAAAGGAGCTTGAAAAACTCGATGCAGCCGTGTCCGCAGGCGCTGACGCTGTAATGGATCTTTCCACCGGCGGCGACCTTGATGCAGTTCTTTTAAAAGTCCTTAAAAAAGCGCAGGTGATGACAGGTACCGTGCCTGTATACAAGGCTGTCAGCCAAATGCTTGCAGCAGGCGGCACCTGCGCGGATTTGACCGGGGACATAATTTTCCGGGAAATAGAAAACCAGTGCAGCATGGGGGTAAAATGTAAGATAATATATATCTATGATATGACAAAGCAAAAATTATGGATATCATGGATTTGTCTCAGTGATATTTAGTTAGAGCTTTTCGGTGCTATTGACTTTGCTCTACTTTGCCTCTAAAGAAATGTTACTGAAGAAAATAAC
>NZ_JAWODO010000048.1:0-6268 GCF_046483245.1 Desulfosalsimonas sp.
CCCCTGTATGACAATCTTTCCGTGATTCAAAATCAGTTTTCCGAAACCGAAACATCCCATCAGCAGATCAGTCGGATGCTCGAAGCCCACAAGCTGGTTATTTCTCCGCTTTCCTATATCCGCGGCAGAAGCCTGGTAAAGATTTTTTTCATCGTGGACGAAGCCCAGAATCTGACCCCCCATGAAATCAAGACCATTATCACCCGCTCGGGCGAGGGCACCAAGATGGTTTTTACCGGTGATATCCACCAGATTGATCATCCCTATCTGGATACCCTTTCAAACGGCCTGAGCTACATGATCGAAAAAATGCAGGGCCAGAAGCGTTACGCACATATCTCCCTTGAAAAAGGGGAGCGCTCGGAACTGGCTGAACTGGCCAGCGATCTTTTGTAGGAGGAAGGGGGTTGCATTCTGGTGCATCCCCCCTTTTTTTGTTTACCAAATGCCTTATTCCCGCTCCGTGTCTGTCTGCTCGGTTTCTTCGGGTTCTTCCGATGAGATTTTGATGCCTGCCGGTTCAGAAACAGTTTCCGGTTCTTTCCAGGAAATTTCAATGGAAATGGATCCTTTTTCCTTTTTCTGGCGGGCTTCCAGCTCAATTTCCAGGGTTTCCGGCAGGGTCAGGGCAATAAAGTGGCCGTTTTGTTCCACCACGATTTTCCCGTTGCGCAGGGAATTTACCAGATCTTCCAGGTATCCGGTGACTTCTTCGCGCTTTGCTTTTTGATGCTGGGTGATTTTGTCTTTTTTCATGGGGAGCCTCCTTGTCGTTGGGTTTTTCCAATCAGGTCAATGACAGCAGACATTGCGCCAGCCTTCCGGCATCCACCGCGGGGCGGCTCTGGTGGCTGACCAGGCCATAGTCAATGACGCGGACCTGCATTTCATTCAGTTTTTTTTCGTCCACAGGAGCGGTGTATTGCCCGTTTTTCCGGTCCACCAGAACGGCATCAAGCACCTGTGGGTTTTGAATTCTTCCGGGATCATCCGCCTTGAGATACGACAGCAGAATTTCAGTCTGCCGGGTTGGATCCAGACCCCGGAGTTCCGGATCCGGATAGGTGCTGGGGACAAAAATTTTTGGGCACCTGACCCCGCAGATGGCATCGCCTACCCCACTTGGCAGCAGGTTGGCGATCAGGCTTGAATAAAAACTGCCCATTGGATAGCAGATGAGATCTGCGGAGCGGATCAACTCCCGCATTTTGGACCGGATTTGCACTTCCACGGGCTCGGGTGATTTTTTGTTGCTTGCAAGATAAACGCGTTTGATTTCTTCGTTGATGGGTTCGGTTTGTTTTCCAGTGAATTGGTGCTGGCCCACCCGAAGCGCCCCGGAATCCAGCTCAGCCACCAGGTGGCGGTGTTTATTGACCACCGGACGAACAGTTCCCCGAACCCGCACAAGCATGGAAAACAAATAAATGACCGGATCCAGAAGGCGTCGGTTGTTTAAATATCCCGCGGCAAGAATCAGGTTGCCGATACTGGCGCCCCTTAAATCAAAGTTTTCGGGCATGCTGTCGAGAAATGATAAAAGGTGGTTGCGGATCAGTTTGCGCATGGGATCAGGGATCCGAGCCACGAGTCGATGTTTCCCGCTGGCCATGCGGGTGATATCTTCCACCAATGATTCCCGGCCGGCGTTTTTGGGCAGGCGGTGGCTGAAAAGTGCGAAAATTTCCTGATTGCCGTGTATCCCTTGATCTGCCAGCGCCATGAGCCTGTTGCGGATGTCTCCCACCGCCGGCATATGAAAGGCATTGCGCAATTGTGCAGAGCTGCCGCCGGAATCAAAGGGTGTGATCACGTGAATGGAATTATGCGTATAACGGATCAAACGGGCACTTAACTGCCGGAGAGCCGTGCCGCCGCTGAAAAACAGAAGCTTGGGTCCCAGATCCGGCACTTTTTCGTATCTTGCCAACCGGATCGGGTCAGGCAGCCGGGCTTTCCGGGAGATTTCAAAATATGCGGGTGAAAATTGCGGATTTTTCATTTTGCCTTCCGAAGCGGGGCTGCGCCAAAGCGAAGATACTGCATGAAGTACTCAGCCGCGCACTCAAAATCAACACCACCGCTGACTTCAAATACTTCGCAGGTTTCCAGGGCCTGGATATATGCCGGCTGCGGGCTGACTTCACCAACCTGGTAATTTTCCGAGGAATAAAAAACTCCGGGTGATTTGATCAGGGCCGGCAGCAGATCCTGCCGCCGGGCCGGGTCCACCGCCCGGATGGCAGCAGGGGCATCGGAGAGCTGCCAGTTGAGGATCACCATTGCATTGAGAGGCGATTGTATCAAAAACCTTCTTTCAGGAAATACATCCAGGATCCGCACGTCATATTTTGCATCCACGGCCCACAGGGCTGCTGTGTCCATTTGTCTGTACCGGGTCTTTTCGGTGGCCGGCAGAATTAAGCCAAGATCCGGATTGTTTAAAAGAGTGCCGGGATTCACACGGGGGTGCTTGGCGACCCCGAGCATGTGGGTCCTGTTTTTTGTCTTCATCAGGATCAGCCGGTCGTTGCTGGTAAAGTCGGCTCCCAGGCTGACGATCTTGAGCGCCAGGCTTGATTTGCCGGTTCCGGAAAACCCGGCGATTCCGATTCCTTTATTTTGTAAGCTGACACCGGCGGCATGGGCAAGCAGGCCGCCCTGATCCAGTTTGAACGCAATAAACCGGTTGTTGATGAAGTTGATCACCTGATTGATGTTTTCCATGCACGGACCCGCCGCCAGGTGAATCCCGCTGCCAAAGACAAAAACCATGCCGGTCTGCAGCTTTTTGACAATCCGGCCGTTGGTGATTTCAGCAAAGGCTTCCTTGATTTTGGTTTTTCCGGAGCCGGGCATATGGTTGGTCAGGCTGTGGACGATTTCCGGTGCAGGGCTCTGATGAACGCTTATATGGATGCGGGCGGAGGCGTTGTCTTTTGCCAGAAAAGGACCGAAGTAGCTCCTGAGATACCCGATAATCTTTTGGTCACTTGCGCAAATGGCCATTACGCAGTCATCCAGGCGGATTTTCATTTGATGCGGAGCCGGAAGGTTTTCGCGGATTTTTTGGGCAATGGCTTCGGTTGTCAGATCATCAATGCGCATGGCCGATCCTTTTTAATACATAATCTGTATAAAGTTTTGCCGGATCCATGTCCCGGGTTTCCTGAATGCCGCGGAACCCGCCGAATGCGGATACTTCAAATACCACAGGGCCGTTTTTTGTCATTGCAATATCAACACAGGTGAAATCCAGTCCGAACAGGGCCTGGGCCTGCTGTGCCAGGGCAATAACGCCCTCGGGGGGGTCCACGGCCGCATAGGTGCCCCCTGAACGGATGGTGGTATTCCAGGCATCATTGTTTTTTTTTCGGGCATAGGTGGTCAGATATTGCCCCCCCAGAAATGCAATGCCCAGGTCGTGTTCCTGTATGTGAATTTTTTTTTGAATATAAAACACGCTATGGTCCTTTTGGTAGGCCTCCAGGGCGGCTGCTGCATCCGGGCCCTTTTCCAGAAGCAGCATGCCCCTGGCCTTGGAAGTGTAAAGGGGCTTGACAACAGCCTTGCCGTAAACGTTTACAGCTTTTATTGCCGCTTCGATATCTTCGGTGATTGTGGTTTCGGGCATG
Source organism: Desulfosalsimonas sp. (assembly GCF_046483245.1). GTDB lineage: Bacteria > Desulfobacterota > Desulfobacteria > Desulfobacterales > Desulfosalsimonadaceae > Desulfosalsimonas. Next base: position 3,636 of record NZ_JAWODO010000048.1, read on the forward strand.
GGAATCCCGGCGTTTTTCATGGTTACCGTGCAACTGAGACGGTCCACCACACGGATGAGCCGCTCGGGGGAAGAAAATACTGGAACACCGGCGCTGTGGATATAGCGAAGTATTTCCAGCCGATCCAGAAGGTCCGGAGAATACCGGCTTCCCACCTTTTTTATGATTACTGCGTCCACGGCCATCAGGTCCACTTCTTTGGCCCACACTTGGTTTTGCCCCAGATCCAGACAGGCCTGCTCCATCTCCACCAGAATGCGGTGGCCCGTGATTGCGGAAACCGAATCCGCGAGTTTTTCCGAAGACCAGCCATTTCTGGTTCCCACCACCGCGATTTTTGTCAATTCATTGATCCTTTTTTCGGCTTTGCCGTTTACAGATCCAGCACATGAGCAGGGAGTTGAAAATCCTCCCAGGGCCGGGGCGGATGTTCAGTGATTTTTTCCATCAGCAGATGGGCCCGCAGAAACATTTCCCTGGCAAAAACAGAGTTTGTCTCAAACCGGGTGGAGGTATAAAATGAACGGGCCAGGGCCAGGGCCATCCGTAAATCAAATGTGCGGTCATCATATTTTGCGGCAAAACTTGCGGCATGCCGGAGAAAATCATTCATAACCCTGTATATCCGCTCCCTGAATTTTGTTTCAAATACAGGCATACGAAAGTTGGATACCAGAAACACGGACACGTCCTGGATATAGTCGAAATCCCGGGACCGGTTAAGATCAATAAAATGAACCCGCTGGCGCTGATGGTTGTAGACCACGTTGTTGACGTTTAAGTCCCCGTGAATAAGCACGCTAAAAGGGGCTTTTATTTCTGCCTCAACAGACCGGCAGCCGTCGAGAAGCGTCTGGGTGGAATCGATGGTTTTGTTGTTGATCCGGCAGGATTGCCGACAGAAATCCGGATGCAGGCGCAGAATGGATTCCCACCGGGCCTGTATCTGATCCATATAGTCGGTTTGAACAGGACACGCCTTGCGGCTGGCCTCCCAGACTTCAAGAATGGTTTGATGAAACAGGAAAAGCGCATTTTGCAGGATCTCGTCATCCGTGGACAGGATGCATTCATCCAGGGTGCAGCCGGGCAGAAACTCCACCAGCATTGAAGCGCTCTGGCTTTCTTCATTATAGCCGTAAATGCGGGCGGTCAGCCCCGGAAAAGTCCGGTTCCAACGTTCGAGACTCTTCTTTTCCCGGGCGATCTTTTTTTTTGTGCCCTCCTTGAAGATACTGCCCTGGGCATCCGGGATGGAGGCGGCGCTGTTTTGTCCGACCCGGCCGATGCGGCAGCCCGAACGGGTTCCCCAGATGTATTGGAAATCGATTTCACCAATAGATTCCTTGAAGCCGGATTTGGACAGGGTGGTTTGCAGGGCTTCAAACTGTTCGATCTTGATCCGTTCTCCCAGGATATTGAAAATCAGCGCTTCTCCGACATTGAGCATGGAATCGCCGATACGTTCCAGGTACCGGAAGATAAAAAGAACGGTGATCAGGCGGCGGGCGTCTCCTCCGGTTTCCAGTTCATTCATGATCCGGTCGAAACAGGTTTTGTAGATTTCATCCAGGCCGTATTCGGTTTTACAGATGGAAAGCGCTCCGGCCAGATCGGCATCATGAAAAACAGGCCGGATCCGGTTCAGGCTTTTTTCGATCAGGTCAAAAGCCGGTTCGTATTCGTATTGATTTAAGATGGCCGGATCATCCAGATATCCCATTTGCCGGGCAATGTTGACACAAAAGTCGGCCATGCGCTCCAGGTTGACCCCGATGGTCTGGATGGAACGGATTTTATTGATTTCTTTTTGCTCCGGCTGTTGGCTGTGGATTCTGGTAAAACACATGCTTTCAATAACAGCCTTTAAATTATCAATATAATCATCTTTTGAGATAATCCTTTCATATGTTTCCCGGGACGGACGGCCGAGAAAGGCCCGGATTGACCGGACCTGGTTTTCGGTCTCAACAATGAGAAACCGCAGGTTTTCCTCCACTCCCTCAAAAGTGTGCATCAGCTGATAATCCGTATGCTTTGGCCGGTGTCGTCCTGGTTTTGACCGGAGTCTTTCCAGGAAATTTTGATTTGCAGCTGGCTGCTGGCGCCTGTTTTTTTTCTGGCTTTTACCTTGAATTTCAACAGGGCGTTGGGATGCAAATGAATTTCCCTGTCTTCGGTGGTCAGCGAAATCCGGCCTTTTTCAAAGCCTTCCACCAGAGAATTGAGAAAATACTGAATGGATTTGTTGTCCTGCAAGGATTCGTATTCAAATCTGTATTCATCGGCCATTGGAGCTCTCCCTGATACAGCAACGATAAGATGATTAAAATCTATCCGGTCAGCCGCTGGACATAGTCACGAATTACTTGTCTGCGGCTTGTGTTGGCAAAAATCAGCTGTTTTCGGATTTTCAGATCCTCCCAGGCCGGCTGCAAACCGATTTCCCGGACGGCCTTGCCTGGATCCTGGGTTTCGGGATCCTTTCGTTTTTCCCCCATATGGGTGTCATCGCCCATGAAAATCAGCAGCGGGGATTCTCCGTGCCGGCGCCTTTGGTTTTTTTCGTTTAACACGGAAATTAAAAAGTCCGTGTATCGCCTGGACTGGGGGTTCCATACCTCGATGCCGTC
>NZ_JAWODO010000101.1:0-24935 GCF_046483245.1 Desulfosalsimonas sp.
GAGCTTTCGGCGCAGGCTGAGCAGATGGGCGAGGGGCGCTCTGAGCAAGGAAACCGAACTCGTAGGTGCTCCAGTAGACTAGTTCCTCGCTCAGCTTGCTTAGATTGCTCATCAGTATGGCCAGGGCAGACAGTGTCTCCGCCATGAAGTCCCTGCTGCTTATCACATCAAGGGTATGCACGTGCACTGAATCAAATCCCAGAAGCCTCGCCGTGAGCTTTCTGTCAATAGGAAAGCTAGTACCTGCTAACGCCGCAGCACCCAACGGATTCGTGTTTACGTTTCGGTATGCATTGTCGAGCCGTTCTATGTCGCGGTTGAACATTGAGACATACGCGCTAGCCCAGAACCCCAGGGTTATTGGCTGGGCCTCCTGGGTGTGGGTGTAGCCGGGTATGACAAGCGAATGGTTTTCCCTGGCAAGCTTTAGGAAGGGGGGAGCATCCGCCGATAACCACACGATTTAACCCGTGCTCCCGGATCAGGGACTCCATTTTGTCCATGGATTCCTTGCTGCATCCATAGCCCACGGCTTCGGCATAGGCCACTCCGGGAAAGGAACGGACCTCTTCCACGAGCGAGGAAACCGTGATCACATCACCGATGTTGGGGCCGCAGTCGCAAACAAACACCCCCAGCCGGGGATCCTGGCCGGATACATCGATTTCCGGGGGGAAATCCTCTTCTTCCGCCCCGGTGTCTTGTTCCAGGCGCACTTGGGTTCCGGCCATGGCTGCGGCCGCACTGGCCTGAATCATGGTTTCGGGAATATCCTTGGGGCTTTCGCTCACACCGCAGACAAAAATGCCCGGCCGGGAAGTGGCCACCGGAGAAAATCCGCTGGTCTGCGCATAGCCGTGTTCATTGAGATCAATGCCCAGGCGGCCGGCCAGTTCCCGGGTGCTGGCCGGGATTCGAAAGCCCGTGGAAAGCACCACCATGTCAAAAACCTCTGTCTTTTGGCGCTCATCGTCGTCTGTGGCATAGGTGATGACCAGGTTGCCGGTTTCCGGATCCTCAACCACCGAATGGGGCCGGGAGCGGACCAGGTTCACACCGTATTCGTTTACTGCCCGGTTGAGATACAGCTCATAATCCTTGCCGCAGGTCCGCATGTCCATATAAAAGATGCTGGCCTCGATATCTTCGGCAAAGCGCTCCTTGGTGACAATGGCCTCCTTTAAGGCATACATGCAACAGACGCTGGAACAATAAGGCACGTCCTGGCGATTGATGCCCCGGGATCCCACGCACTGAATCCAGGCCACCCGGGCCGGCCGCTTGTTGTCCGAAGGCCGCACCAGCTGACCCAGGGTGGGTCCGGAGGCGGACATGAGCCGCTCGTATTCCAGGCCGGTCACCACGTTGGGAAACTGGCCGCCGCCGAAATTGTCCAGCACTGCCGGATCAAATAATTCAGCGCCTGTGGAAAGGATAATGGATGCCACAGACAGGGTCTCGGTTTTTTCCTGGTCATCCGGGATAATGGCCCCGACTTTGCAGGCCTTCTGCAGTGCGCCAAAATCCGTGACCTTATCGGCATCAACGGAAAATGCATACGGTGTTGCCTGGGGATAGCGCATGCATGTCGGCGCCCTTGGATCAAGGCCCGGGGTAAAGCGGACCCAGTCCGGAAATTTTTCCGCACACTCGCCGCAGGCTGTGCATTTTTCCACATCAATGTAGCGGGGCAGTGTCCGGATCGTGACCTTGAAATCACCGGCCTGCCCCTCCACCTGTTCCACAACGGTCATGGGCTTTAAATCCAGGCGAAGCTGTCGGCCGCTTTCGGACAGATGGGGTGAGATGGTGCACAAGTCGCAGTTGTTGGTGGGAAAGGTCCGGTCCAGACGGGTCATCAGCCCGCCAATGGCATAGGATTTATCAATGAGAACCACATCGCGCCGGGACTCGGCCAGGTCCAGGGCTGCACGGATGCCGCCCACGCCCCCGCCAATCACGAGCACGCTTTGTTTGTCCGTTTCTCTGGTGTTCATATCCGTATATTCCTGCATGGGTTCCCCCATTGATAGCATGATTTGGATTGCCGCATTTCAAACGCGGTCAGCCGGCACCCGGCCGCCTGACAATCCGGCTTTCTGACTATAGCCCGGCGCTGGCCAGGATATCGGGCAGCCGGTGTTCCCAGCCCAGGGTGGCAATCTTGATGCCCTGAACCATTTTTTTCAGTTCCGCCGCAGTTTCGCCGGCCATGCGGATACATTCGGCCTCCCGGTCCGGGGCCTTGCGGATACGCCGGATCATGTCCTCGGAAATCCGGGAACCCGGATCATGAATGGACATATATCGGGCCATGCCGACATTTTTCAGCAAAAACACCGTGGCGATCACTGGCACGCCCAGGGGCTTTAACGCATCCGCGATCCGGCCGTAGGCGGCCAGATCAAACACCGGCGGGGTGACAATGTACTGAGCGCCAGCCTCGACTTTTCGTTTTACGGTCTCGATCTCCTGGTCCAGCCGGCTGTCGTCTGCCACCTGTGCCATAGCACATCCCGAGGTAAAATCCGGCGTTCCTTTAAGATCAAAGCCGGACAGATCCACGCCCTCGCGCAGGGAGCGAATCATTTGCAGAATCCCGGACTCATCAAGGTCGTCAACGGTTACGGCTTCACGGTGGTCGCCATTTGACATGGGCTCGGCCGGGACCACCAGCAAGTGCGGAATGCCCAGCACATATGCCGCCAGGACATCTCCCTGCAGGGCCATCCGGTTTTTATCCCGGCCATAGACATGCACGATGGTCTCCAGACCCTCCCGGCGAAGCAATGCCCCCCCGGCCAGGGCGCTCATGCGCATCACCCCGTTGTCCATGTCCGGCACCACCACGGCATCCACCCGGTCTTTTACTCGCCTGGCATTGGTCACGAGCTCCGAGATATCCACGCCCTTGGGGGTATTCATCTCGGCAAGCACCACGAATTCAGCTGCTGACAACTTCTTCTTAAAATTCATAATCGAACCTCATTGTGTAAGGCAGTTATCCCCAGGCCCCACGGGCACGGTTTAAGGATGGATAAACCCGATACGTTATAATTGCAATATGTTTTTCATGGGTAACTTCTTCACTAATTTTCAAAAAAAGTATCAAAACACCCTGCTAAGGGCTTGTCAAGACAACAAAAAACATTTTTTGAACATATGCACATAACTACTGAAATTTTAAATAAATGCCTTTGCCATTTTTTTTATAATTTCGTCAAAAAAATCATTCACGCGGCTGTCATCCGGCCCATGTCCGCTCCGGGACCTTTTATTGTAACCTGCTGCAATAAAAGTATAAATACTTCAACTTAAAACAGGGTGCCCGCACTGCAAAAATACGGCCCGGATACGGAAAAGGCCGTTTTTTTTACTTGGCCTTCTGCCAGATACGCTCCTTTTCATCCATGGGAATATCGGCAACAGAAATGCCCCGGTCTGCGGCAGTCTTTTCAATCCGGGCAAACCGGTCTGCAAACCTGTGGTTTGCACGGCGCACGGCGGCCTCCGGATCAATGCCGAGCTTTCTTGCCAGATTGACCGCGGAAAAAATCAAATCCCCGATTTCATCTGCGGCATCCGATTGATCCCCGGTCTCCAGGGCGGCCCGGGTTTCATCGGCTTCCTCCTGAATTTTTTCCATCACCCCCGAGGCATCGGCCCAGTCAAAGCCGGTCCTGGACGCCCGGGTCTGAAGCTTGGCCGCGTACATCAGCGCCGGGAGACACACGGGAATGCCGTCGGCAATACCCGTTCTGTCTCTTTTGCCCTTTTCCCCGATTTTCAGCTGATCCCAGTTGCGGGCCACTTCCCGGGCATCGGCGACCCGGGTTTGGCCAAACACGTGGGGGTGGCGATAAATCAGCTTCTGGCTGAGCCGATCAATGACATCGGCCAGGTCAAATGCGCCTTGCTCCCGGCCGATAATGCTGTGGAACACCACCTGCAGCAGCACATCGCCGAGTTCCTCGACCATGGCCGCCGAATCGCCGGACTCAATGGCCTCTGCCAGTTCATAAGCCTCCTCGATTAAGGCGGGAACCAGACTTTCATGGTCTTGCGCGGCATCCCAGGGGCACCCCCCCGGGGCGCGCAGCGTTTCCATGATGCCAACGAGCCGGTCCATTTCCTTCATAGACATTTCCTTGACCGAGCACGCCGCATGAACCGGTTGGTGCGCCCGGATTCCTTGTTTACAAAAAAAGTTTTTTTTTATACGCATTTCAGTATGGATGATATCCGCATCATCGCCTAAGAAGTCACATTCTCTAATGTATCGGCATACCCGTGTCAAGCAGTGAGACAACCAAGGAAAGAAAAAAACGTGCAAACAACATCCCGCCTTCGTATCGGCGCACTGATCAGCGGATCGGGCACCAATCTGGAAGCCATTTTAAAAGCCTGTGAAACAGGACAGATCAATGGACAGGTGGTATTTACCGGCTCGGACAACCCCGGGTCCGCCGGCCTGGAAAAAGCCGGCGAACGCAGCATTGCCACGTTTGTGGTGGACTACAAAAAAATCATCCGTGATTACCGCGCCGATCCCCGGTCCCAAACCCTGCCGCCGGATTTCAACGAAGCGGAAATCCTGGGCAAACAATCTTTTTTCACCGCATATGCAGAGGCCCAAAAGGTCCGGACTTTTTTGCGCACAAGAGCCATTGCCGAAGCCGCCTTGATTCAACAGATGCGACCCTACCCCTTTGATCTGCTGGTGCTGGCCGGGTTTATGCGCAATCTTTCCCCTTATTTTATCGACCGGATCAACACGGACCCGGCCCGGCCCCGGATCATGAATATTCACCCGGCACTTCTGCCGGCGTTTGCCGGCACTGACGGGTATGGCGACACTTTCCGCCACGGCTGCAAGGTGGGCGGTTGCACCGTGCATTTCATCGACTACGGCGAGGATTCCGGACCCATTATCGGCCAGCGCTGCTTTGCCATCGAAGAAACCGACACCCTTGCGGATGTGAAAAAAAAGGGGTTGGCCCAGGAATGGGCACTTTATCCGGAATGCATCGGGCTGTTTGCCCAAAACCGGCTGGAGGTGGTCAACACCACCCACACCCTGCCCGCCGGGCAGGTGTATCAAAGACGGGTGGTAAAGATTATACAGCCGTAGCGGGCCGGTCCCGTCCGGCCGGAAAACCTCCGGTTTTCGCGGCCGAAGGCCTGAACCTAACCTGTCAGGCCCCGAGCACCCGGGCCATCAGCGGCAGGGCCACAAAGGTGCCCACCATGCTGCCGATGTTGGCAAACACCACCACCAGAAGAATCCGGGTGACCTTGTTGCGCCAGAAACCCCGGATGGACAAAATATCCGTGGACAGATCCTCCAGATCCCCCACCTTGGGCTTGCGCAAGCCCGCCTCCACAAGACCGGCCACCCAGCCTGCGGCAATCATGGGATTTAATGAGGTAAGGGGAGCCGCACCAATGGCAGAAAGTATGGTCAGGGGATGTCCGAATGCCGCCGCAGTGCCGATGCCGGCAAAAACCGCATTGGCCGCCACCCACCAGAAAACCATGGACTTGCCCGTCTGGGCGCCGCCGAAAAAAAACCCGGCCAGAATTGCCAATAAAATGGTCAGGGGAAGCAGCCATTTGAGCACCACCAAGCTTTTTCCCCGGAGGGGTACCGTCTCCAGAGGGGCGGGATCAATATCATCGAAAAGATATTTGCTGATGCCCGGCACATGACCGGCACCCACCACGGCCACAATCTTTTCCCCGGCTGCATGCCGGATCCTGTGGGCCAGGTACCGGTCCCGCTCGTCGATTAAAATCTGCCGGATGGACGGATGGGATTTTTCCAGTTCCGAGAGCAGGCTCTGGAGGATGTCTTCCTTTTTCATCTCTTCAATGGCCTGCTCATCAATATCATCAATGCCGCCCATGGACATCAGGAGCTGAAAAAACAGCTTGATCTTGTTCCAGAAGCTCGTGCTGCGCCAGGTGCGCGAAAGCGTTACCGTGATATCCCGGTCTGCCAGGCAGACCCCGGCACCAGCAGCCTCGGCCGCATCCAGGGCCCGGACCATTTCCTCGCCGGGCCGCACCCCGAGTTTTTTGCCGATGCGCCGTTGAAACGCGGTGAGCATCATGTTGACCAGAAGCACAAAGGCCTTTTTCTCCCGAACCACCTTGACGATATCCATCTGCCGCCACTGGGCGCTGTTGCGGATGGATTGGTGCCGGGAGGCGCAAAGCTCCACGCACACGGTATCGGGTTTTTCCTCATGGATTACCGATTCGGCCAGTTCTGCGCTTTCCCGGGAGACATGGGCGGTGCCCACCAAAACAATCTGTTTGCCGTCTATCTCCAGGCGGGTGATATCCGTGTTTTGTTGGGGGGATTGATTTGCCATCCGGCACTTGCATCCTTATTTTTTATAGAAATAAAAAGATTTCCAGAAAGCCATCCTGAATGAAACGTATAGTAAGTGCCTGCATCACCACATTGTTGTCAAGGAGATAATCACCAGGGGCATGCTGATTTACAACGACATTTACGAATGGGAGGGCTGGGGCGGCAAGCTGCGCCTGGCCAGCGGCAAATGCCGGCTTTGGGTTTTTGACCGCAGGCAGGAGGGTATGGAAAACCGGGTGACGGTGTTACGGCCCAAGGTGGTGGTGGTATCAGACGTGGCCGACAGCAAAATGTCGGTGCGTTCCTGCGCCGGCCATATTGCCACCAGGGTGATCCAGGATTTCTCCATTGATTTTAACCGGATGCTGTATGTGGAATATTATCCCCCGGTGCGCTACGGCATGCGAAATGAATACGAAATCCCGGAGCAATACGTGGCCGTGGATTTTGTCTGGGACCAGGGACGGGCCATACATCCTAAATGGCGGCACCTGCAGCCGCCGCTGCTCAGTGTGGTAAAAGACCTGCTCAACTCCGCGCAGCAGCAATCGCCCGAATACACTTAAGAATCCGCAAATGGCGGGGCAAAAAAAACAACCCCGCCATTTGCCAAAAATGCTTTACATCGCTTTTGCCCGGCCTTCCCTGTTACAGGATTTCAAGCGCTGTTGCCATGGAAACGCCGCCGCCGCCGCACAGAGTGGCAAGCCCCAGGGTTTTTCCCTGTTTGCGCAGGGCATGGATCAGGGTGACCATGATCCGGGCTCCAGTGGCGCCCACGGGATGGCCCAGCCCGATGCCCGAGCCGTTGACATTGGTGATTTCCCGGTTCAATCCCAGCTCTTTTTCGCAGCCCAGGTACTGGGCGGCAAAGGCTTCATTTACCTCGATCAACTCAAAATCATCTGTTTGAATACCGCTTTTGGCCACCAGGTCCTTGACGGCCGGCACCGGGGACAGCCCCATCACCGAGGGATGACAGGCGCCCCTGCCGGTGGCGCGAATTTTGGCCAGCGGGGTTAATCCCAGTTCTTTGGCCTTTTCCGCGCTCATGATCACCATGGCCGCAGAGCCGTCATTGATGCCGCTGGAATTGCCGGCCGTGACCGTGCCGGTCTTGGGCACAAACGCCGGGGGCAGTTTCCGGAGATCGTCCATTTTCAGCCCCGGCCGGAAATGCTCGTCATGCTCGAACATCAGCGAATCTTTCTTTCGCCGGGGCACGGACACGGGCACGGTTTCCCCGGCAAAGGAGCCGTCCTGGTTGGCCCGTTCGGCGTTGTTATGGCTGCGCAGGGCCACCTCGTCCATTTCTTCCCGGGAAATGCCCATGTGCTGGGCAATGAATTCCGCGGTATGGCCCATAATATAGGGCTTGCCCTTGAAATACGACAGGGGCGGCTCATCTGCGTTGACCGGCCCGTCTTCCGGGTGCGGGAGAATATGGGAACCGCAGTGCAGCCCATGGATGAGCGCATCCTTGAATGTCTGGTCCTGAAGCCGGCAGCCCCACCGGGCCTCTTCGACCACATAGGGCACGCCGGACATGTGCTCCACGCCGCCGGCCAGGATCACATCCGCCATTTCCGCCTGGATCATGGCCGCGCCGGACAGCACCGCCTCCATGCCGGAAATGCAGACCCGATTAAGGGTTACAGCGGGCACGCTATCGAGAAAACCGGCCAGAAGCCAGGCCACCCGGGCGACGTTTAACGCGTCCACCGGCTCCATGCAGCACCCGTAACGCACATCATCAATGATTTCAGGCGAAATTCCCGCCCGCTCAACGGCTTCCTTCATTGTCACCGAGGCCAAATGCGCACCGGTGAGGCTCTTGAGCGTTCCGCCAAAGATGCCGATGGGGGTCCGGCAGGCAGATACAATCACCACATCTTTCATAGGTCCATCTCCTTTCCTGGTTGATATTTTCAATGGGTATTGATACCTCACAAATGCAGACAGTCACACGTGCACACAACGCATCATACAACTCCGGCCTGCGCGCTGATGAATATCGCTGAAATCATACTCATTGCCCTGTCCCTGGCCATGGACGCCTTTGCCGTGTCCGTGGCCGCCGGCACCGCCGGCCGGCTGCATCCCAGGGCCATATTCCGGCTGTCCTTTCATTTCGGCCTGTTCCAGTTCATGATGCCGGTGCTCGGCTGGTATGCCGGATCCCGAATTGCCCACCTGGTATCTGCGGTGGACCACTGGGTTGCCTTTGGCCTGCTGATGTTTGTAGGTCTGCGCATGATCCGCGGCAGCCTTGAAAACCCATCAGAGCAAATCAAAAAGGACCCCTCCCGGGGACTGACCCTGGTGGTGCTGTCTCTGGCCACCAGCATTGATGCCCTGGCCGTGGGTTTTTCCCTTGCCATGATGAATGTGGCCATCTGGTATCCAAGCATCATGATCGGGGTGATCACATCGGCCATGTCGCTTGCCGGCATCCGCCTGGGCCGTGTTTTCGGCCGCAGATTCGGCCCGCGCATGGAAATGACCGGCGGCATCATCCTCATGGCCATTGGTGCCCGGATCCTGATTACCGACCTGTTTTTCTGACCCTGATTGGACCGGATGCATGCGCCATTTAATCCGCTGCCGGGCCCTGGCGTATCCAGTCCATGATCCGGTGCACGACGTTTTTGTCCCAGTCCGGATCAAACCGCTGTTTTGCAAACTGGGCATACAACTGCTCCACCAGCTTGACCACGCGTTCCACCAGATAGATTTTCTCCAGCACCGCGCCCTCGATATCCTCCGCAGATTCCAGCTTTGCCGTCTGCGGTGTTTTCAGGCTGCTGATGCTCAGGCTTTCGCCCTTGACGGAAAACCGCCACTCCAGTTCCCCGGCCCGGAAAATCAGGTGCATTTCCGTGACCTTGGCCCCCTTGGTCAGGGCCATGACCCCTTCTTCCAAACCCGCGCCGTCTCCCCGGATGGTGATGGTTTCATCCCGGTTGTGCCGGTGGTTTTCCAGCACGATCCGGTTGCCGATGGCAAGGGCGTCCATTTCCGGATCCGCCTTTTGCAGGGCCTCAAAATCCGTGTCAATCATGTACCACAGCCAGGTCAGAAACTCGTGGCCCAGAAACTTGTACCGGTTGTAAGCAACAGAGACATCAAGCATGGCCACCTCCGGAAAACAGGGCGGGTCCGGCCTGTTTTAAGGCATCGCGCTGGTCATCTGAAAGCCCGGCGGCCAGATCGGCCTCTGTATAGGGAAACATCCGGATCAGCGATATCCGGAACGACTTTGAAAACAGGGTCTCCAACTCCTCGTTGGCCTCTTTTAAATTGGAGAAAAACCACAAAACCCCGGCCTCCATGTCCCAGACCAGGTCATAGACATTGGGCGTGGCCGGCACCCGGGTATAGAGCCGGTGCAATACCTCTTCCTTGATCTGGCGCTTTTCGTTTTTTGACAAATGGCTCTGGCCGTTATCCGCCAGGCGTTTGGCCGTGGCCATGTTCACATGCTTGGCAACGATCTTTGCAGGGACCGATTTTTTGTCCATGCGCAGGGAAAACACCAGATGGTTGCCGAACATGAACTGGGCGGACGCAAAATCCGGGGCAAAGGGCCGGGCCGATTCGGTCCATCCGATGCTCTTCTGGGCCGGATCATTGTCGATCTCCCGGATCATCTGATCCTTGAGCCCGTTTCGGACCGTGTCCATCACCGGCTCGGCCGGTTTTCCCTGAACCCGGTAGCGGGTCACGGAAAGGGTGGAAGCCAAAAGCTGCATAAATTCATCCATTTCATTTGAGTGGGGGATTTGTATCAAAGGTCACTTCATAACCCGCTGCCGGTTTTCCAGGCAAGTCTTTTTTCAGGCCGGAGTTTGTCTTTATTGAGCAACCCCACCACATAGCCTCTGCACCGGAGTTGCCCGAAGCGCTTTTCCCGATCGAAAGATTGGCGGGATTTTCGCATGGGTCGGGTCGGGCGGCGATTTACTCCCTGCTGACCGCTTTCGCGCTCAATGCGACTCGTAAACCGCCGCCCGCCCCGCCCCATGGCCAACTTTCTGCAAGCGCGGTGAGGCCAAACAATGACCTCTAACCCATCTGCAGAAACTCCCTGGAAATTTTCTTCGGGAGATTTTCCCGGATACCCGCAATTGACACGATGGCTGGCCATGAGCAGGCCCGGGGGGCAGATTGCGAGTCGCATTGAGCGCGCCAGCGGTCAGCAGGGAGCAATCTGCCCCCCGGGACTGCTCATGCGAAAACCATAAAAAGCATTGTCTATCTTCGGCCGGGTCAGTTTTTCCATCCCTGAGCGGAAAATTTTAGCCGAGCTGGCACTATTCGGGCCGGAATTGGTGTCTGCGGCCAAACCCTGCCTTGAAGTCTTCCGGGCAGTGTGATAAAAAATCAAGCCATGAAATATATTGCTGATCTGCACATTCATTCCCGCTTTTCCCGGGCCACGGCCAAAAACCTGGATTTTCCCCATCTTTACATGGCCGCCCGGCAAAAGGGCATTACCGTGGTGGCCACAGGGGACTCCACCCATCCCCAATGGCTCGATGAAATCCGGCAATACCTGGAGCCTGCGGAACAGGGCATGTTCAAGCTCAAAGACGACTTGGCAGAGCAGTGCGAAAAACAGATTTCCGTGGCCGGTAATTATCCGGTGCGCTTTGTGCTAAGCACCGAGATCAGCAACATCTATAAAAAGGGCGGGGTTACGCGAAAACTTCACCATCTGGTTTTTTTCCCCGAACTGTCCCACGTGGAAAAATTCAACGCCCGGCTTTCGCAAATCGGCAATCTCAAGGCAGACGGCCGGCCCATCCTGGGCCTGGACTCCAAGCGCCTGCTGGAAATCGTGCTTGAAACCCATGAATCGGGTTTTCTGATCCCGGCTCATATCTGGACTCCCTGGTTTTCCCTGTTCGGGTCCAAATCCGGGTTTGACTCAGTGGCCGAATGCTTCGAAGATCTTTCCGATCACATATTTGCCGTGGAAACCGGCTTGTCCTCTGATCCGCCCATGAACTGGCGGATCAGGGATTTGGACAACCGCACCCTGGTGTCCAACTCCGACGCCCACTCACCGGCCAACCTGGGCCGGGAGGCCAACCTGTTTGACACGGAACTTTGCTATGATGCCATGCGCAGTGCAATAGCAACCGGAAACCCGGAAAGATTTCTGGGCACCCTGGAATTTTTCCCAGAAGAAGGCAAATACCACCAGGACGGCCACCGCAAATGCGGGGTCAACCTGCACCCCAGACAAACCATTGAAAACAGCAGCATCTGCCCGGTATGCGGAAACCCGGTCACCGTGGGGGTGCTCTACCGGGTCGAGCAGCTCGCCGGCCGGAAGGAAGGCGAAAAACCCGAAAAAACCCATCCGTTTTACAGCCTCATTCCCCTGGCTGAAATCCTGTCCGAGCTGCTGAGCGTCGGGCCCAAAAGCAAAAAGGTGATCGGCGCCTGGCAGACGGTCATCAGCCGCCTGGGCCCGGAATTAAGGATACTGCACGACATGCCCGTGGAAGAAATTCGCGCCTCTGGAAACGGGCTTCTGGCCCAGGCCGTGGAACGCATGCGGGCGGGCCGGGTCCACCGCCAGCCTGGATTTGACGGCCAGTACGGCCGGGTCACCATTTTCACCCCGGAGCAGCGCGAACATTTAACCGGCCAGCAGGTTTTATTCGACCTGCCGGCCGGGCCCGTAAAAAAAAAGCCAAAATCCAAACAGGCCATAACGCCTTCCACGGATCCCGAACCCGCGGAAAAAACCCCGGGCCCGCAAACCCCTTTGGCAAAAAATCATGAAAACCCGGTTCTTGCCAGCCTTAACCCGGACCAGAACCGGGCCGTGACCCATGCCGGCGGCCCTCTGCTGATATCGGCCGGACCGGGCACAGGCAAAACCCGGACCCTTACCTGCAGGATCGCATGGCTTCTGCAAACCCGGGCCGCCGCTCCGGAACAGATCCTGGCGGTCACCTTCACCCACAAGGCCGCAGACCAGATGAAACAGCGCTTAGCGGGCCTACTGGGGCCGGATTCCGCTTTGCCCGAAGCCCGGACCTTTCATTCTTTCTGTTTTTCCTTGCTCAAGGAAATCAAAAACACGGCGGATCACGGCATTGCCGATGAACAGGACCGGCGCGCCCTGCTTGCCGAAGCCGCAGACATGGTCAAGGCAAGGGGAAAACAGGTCAATGACCGGATCGAAACCCTCATGGACCTGGTGGCGGCGGCAAAACAGCAGATTCTTGGCCCGGATGACGACCTGAAGGCCATTGCCGGAAATACAGCCCCGGTGTTTTCGGAAATTTACAGCGCCTACCAGGACATCCTGGATGCCGAACACCTGTGGGACTACGAGGACCTGCTCTGCCAAACCGTCCTACACCTGGACTCAGATCCGGCCCTGTGCGAAACCCTGCGCAAGCGGCTACTATTTGTGTTTATTGATGAATACCAGGACCTTAATTACGCCCAGTACCGGCTGGTCAGACAGCTTTGTCCTGCAGACGGTCAGATCTGCGTCATCGGGGACCCGGACCAGTCCATTTACGGATTCCGGGGGTCGGATCCGGCCTATTTCCAATGTTTTGAAAAGGATTTTCCGGGAGCCCAAATCATCTGTCTCCGGCAGAATTACCGGTCCACGCAAACCATTCTTTCAGCCGCCGGCCAGGTCCTGGACCAAAAAGACGGTAACCGTCATTCCGAACCCGTCTTTTCCGGCATTTCCGGCACCCCTCACCTTCATCTGATCCAGGCGGCGGATCAACGGGGCGAAGCCGTGGCCGTGGGCAAGACCATCGAGCAGATGGTGGGCGGCATGGGCTTTGATTTCCATGATTTTGACAAGGCGGCCCAATTTGCCGGGGACGGGGCCCAGCGCTCATTTGCCGATTTTGCCGTGCTGTTTCGCACCCGTGCCCAGGCAGAAGTCTTTGCCGGGGTTTTTGAAGACGCCGGCATTCCCTGCCGGCTGGCCAGCAAGGCCCATGCCTGGGAGGCTGCAGGCATTGCAGAACCGGTTTCAGCCCTCAAGATCCTGGAGGGATGCGCGGCCAGCCGGGACCTGATCCGGGTCCTGGCGGTGCTTTTCCCTGATTTTCCCAAAAAAGACATGGCCGATCTCAAGGCATGGAGCCGCAAGCGCGGGCTTTCGGTCAACGGCCTGCTGGCAGAGGCCCACCGGACCGGGGTGGAATGCCTGAGTTCCTGGGCATCAAAAAGCCTGGGGCGTTTTATCAACCAGTTGACAGACCTGGAAACAAGCTCCCGTGCGGATCCGGCACCCGAAAAACTGGAAAAGATTTTCCAATGGCTCGGGCCCTTTTTGCCCGAAGCCCATGAACGCACAAAAGAAACCTTAGAAGAACTGCGCCGGATGGCTGGAGCCTTTGGCGCAGATGTCGGTGGATTTACAGAGGCGCTGGCCCTTTGCTCAGATCCGGATTTCTGCAAAGATGACAGCGAAAAGGTCGCGCTTTTGACCCTGCACGCCGCCAAGGGACTTGAGTTTCCGGTGGTTTTTGTGGCTGGATGCGAAGACGGGCTGATTCCCTATCACGGGGCGGACAGCAAGCCGACAGATATTGAAGAGGAGCGCCGGCTTTTTTACGTGGGCATCACCCGGGCCATGTCCGAGCTGTTTCTGTGCTCGGCCCGGACCCGGAAAATTTACGGCCAAACCCGGCAGCAGAAACCGTCGCCGTTTATGGCCGAAATCGCAGCGGATCTCAAAAAACCGGCTTCAGACAATTTTTCAAAAAAATCCAGACAGATACAATTGCAGTTATTTTCCCAATAAATCAGCACAAATAACCATAAGGCAGACAGATCTGATGGAAGAGACACTGATTGAAAAAACGATTCTGGACAACCAGGCTGTGCTGGAAATTTATGACGCATCTGTCACCCAGATCGGAGACCGGATGCTGGTGATCCTTCGGGCCCGCCTCTTTGTTTCCGTCCACAGCCTTTACGGAACAAACCAGGACAATGATCTACCCCCGCAGGAGGAGATCAAAAACCGACTGGGAGAAACGCTTGTCTGGGAGCATACCCGTCAGCGCCGGTTTATTGACCAACAGGAAAAAACCGGCGTTTTTGAAAGTCTGCGCGCGGATTTTGACAAGAACATGCGGCCGTATCTTATGCATCCGGATTTTCCGGTAAAATACGCAAAAAAACAGCTCAGGGACCAGACCAGGTCTGCAAACCGCTCTTATTGAGCCGGCACCACCAGCACCGGGATTTTGGATTTGCGCAAAACCGCCTTGATGGTCGACCCCACAGAATTTCCCCCCAAAAACCCTTTGCGGCTGCCCATGATAATCATGTCGCAGTTGTTTCCATCGCACTGGGAAACAATGGTGCCGGCAATATCGCTGTTTAGGACCACAACCTCCCGCCAGGCAAAGCCGCAGGTATCCGGGTCCATACCCGCATCCCGGCAGTAACGTTGGATCACCTTCCGGCTGAGTTTATCCGTGGACATTTTCCCGATCAGCGCCTGACGGGCATCCTGTTCGTGCTCCAGTTTGATTGCCGCCCATTTTTCCTCCCCCAAAACGCCCTTGAAATGCTCCTCAATCTGGCCGGGCACCTCCCGGTCAACCACATGGAGCAGCACCAGTTCCGCCTGATGCCGGGTGGCCATGGCGATGGCGGCATCCAATGCCGGCCGGCAGTTTTCCGAAAGGTTGGTGGCAAACAATATGGATTCGACTTCTTTAAACATGGGCAGGCCTCCCTGGGACATGGGGTGAATCTTTTCATTTGACAAAATAAAAATAGACATGGGAACAGGCCGGCGCCAACCGGAAAAGGCCAAAAAAAACATGGCTCATCCCGTCCTTTTCCATGGCTTTGTTTGTACATGCGGACAATGCCAAATTCAATCCCTGTTCACGATTTTTTGCCCGCGGCCAGCATTTGATGGTTTCGTAAAAAGTAAGTTTTCAGATGGCGCCGGAAAAAGTTCAAGATCAAGGCTTGCGCGATTCCGAAGAATGCAGCGTACTTATCCGTACGAGAAATTCTGAGGAATCGCGCGTAACGCAGATATTGGGCTTTTTACGGCGCCATCAGCATTTGACGTGAAACAACGCGGCCTTTATGATATAGAATCACTCAAATCCCCACAGAAAGGAGCCGCCCATGCGCACCCGACCAATTGCCTTGATCGTCGCACTGCTGGCATGCATCTCCTTTGCCGGCTGCGGCAAATCCGGACCGGATCCGGCCTCTTTCCGGTATCAGCAGGACCCAAAGCTTTCCCATAGGCTGCTGCAGCCGGCCGATTACCCCGCCGCCCGCTTTATTGTTCTCACTGATCCGCATTATTACCATCCCGGCCTTGGGACCTCGGGGCCGGATTTTGCCCGCTACATCCGCGAAGACCGAAAAATGCTGGCCCTAAGCGATGAAATCCTGGAGGCCGCCGCTTCTGAGATACAAAAAGAACCTACGGATTTCATCCTCATTTGCGGGGACATGACCAAGGACGGCGAGCGGATCAACCATCTGCGGGTGGCTGAGAAAATCAGCAGCCTGCACCCGACGGCAGACATCTACGTGGTTCCGGGAAACCATGACGTCCGCAACCCCGAGGCGGTGCGCTATACCAATGAAGGCAGCCATGGCGTGGCAACCGTGGAGCCCGAAGAGTTCAGTGAGATTTACGGCGCTTACGGATACGATAATGCCATCGCCCGTGACCCCGCATCGTTGAGCTATGTGGCCGAACCCGTGGACGGGCTCTGGCTTTTTGCCCTGGATTCATGCCTGTGGCGCAAAAACAGGGCCGGCGGCCATCCGGTGGTAAACGGCCGTTTTTCAGACAAGACCCTTAAATGGCTTGAGGAGATGCTGATACAGGCCCGGAAAAACAACAAGGCCGCCATTGCAATGATGCACCACGGACTGGTGGCGCATTACCCCGGAAATGAAAAATATTACGGGGAATATGTGGTGGATCACAGTGAAGCAATTGCCCGGATGCTTGCGGCCTACGGGGTGCGCCTGGTGTTTACCGGCCATTTCCACGCCCAGGACATAACGGTAAAACAGTTTGCAGATCCCATCGGCCCTGTATTTGACATTGAAACCGGCTCCCTGGTGACCTGGCCCTGCCCGTGGCGCAAAATCACCATTTCAGCCGGGCAGACCTGCACCATTGAAAGCCGGTTTATAAAAGCCATTGATTCCATACCCGAAGGTTTTGCAGAGTATGCCCGCAACTTTGCCCTGGAAGGCACCGTGGGCCTGGCCAGGGATGCACTGGAAAAATACCATGTTTCAGAAAAAGGCATGGATCTGCTTGCTCCGCAAATCGCCGAGGCCTACCTGGCCCATCTGGCAGGCGACGAGCAGAAACCCGATACGGTTATCAGCGCAAAGGGCACCGGGATAATGGGCAGACTGGTTTTATTTTTTCAAAAAGACCTGGTGGAAGGCTGGTGGACAGACCTGCCCCCGCCGGACAACCGACTGGTCATTGACCTGGAAAGCTACTCCTGGCAGCAACCGGATGATTCCTGACTTCAGGCCTGAACATCGCAGCCGGCAATCCCCGGATCACTGGGTGCAAACCCGCATAACCGCGCGGATCTTTGCCTCCAGGTTTAACAGATAGGCAAACTCCGGCTGCTTGGGATCGGCAAGCGGGTCATACTCGATCTGCTTGATTCGCTGCTTGGCTTTCTCCACATCCCAGTCGGTTTGCTCAAGGATGGTTTCAATCAATTCCCGGAACCTGTGACCGCTTTCAATGGCCCTGGGCATGTAATCGGCGGCATCTTTTCCGGTAAGGACAAACCCGTGGCCGGGACACAGAATCTCGACTTCCAGGTCAGCCAGTTTTTCCAGGGAGTCCATATAATCGGTGTAATCCGTGAGCCACTCTGAAAAAATATAGCCGTCCGGCGCCATGATGCCGGCAGCTTCTCCGGTAAACAGAATTTTTTGTTCCGGGAGATAAAAGCTCATGGAATCCCGGGTATGGCCCGGGGTGGCAAACGCCTGCAGGCTCAGGTCCGGTGCCAGGGCAAAGCTCTGGCCGTCTTCTATGACACGGTCTACTTCAAAGACCTCAAATTCCGGGGCCTCCTTGTCAGCCTGGCCCATCTGTTGGAGATAACCGGCACCGGCATGGTTTAACTTTCCAATGGTGGAAACCGCATTGGGACGCGAAAGCAGATCTTTTCCGGCTTCTGAGCAGCAGATGCGCATTTCCGGAAAAGCCTTTTTCAGCCATGCCGCAGCTCCGCAGTGATCATAATGCACATGGGTCAAAAACAGGTCATCAGGACCGCGGCCGTTTAATAAAGCCTTTGCCTCACGGATATATTGCGGGGCCACGGCGCTCATGCCCGCATCAATTAAAGCCAGCAGATCGGAGAGAATCAGAAAAGCCGGCAGATCAGACGGGCCGAGCACATGCAGCAAAGGCGTCACAGAACCGGTGGTTTGCAAAATCATTTATTTTCCTAACACAATAAAAAGGTTCACCAAAGCAGGCTCAAAGCCTTATGCACATTAAAAAAGAACCATACCGAATTTCACTGTTGCCTGCAACCCGCAGAAGAGATTATAATATCTTTTTCATTTACTTCAGCACAAAAGTCAGCCCCATTTTTTCAAATGCTTTCACTGCCCGAAAACCTGGAAACATGCACTGTAAAACATTTTGAAACATAAACACCTTGAAACAAAAAACTGGACACGCAAAAAAAATTTTAGTAAGCCCAAAATCTTGGTACATGAGTAAAAAGCAAGTTTTCAGATGGTGCCATGAAAATCTTTAATTGATATAAAAATGGACAGGCTCAATATATAAACATCTCCCGCAGGAAGTATCCGGAGCCGGCATTTAAACAATTTCGCAAAAATCAGAAGGATTTGGCCAAAACCCGGTGACAGCACCGGAAAATAAGAGGAGTGCTGCCATGAAGAAAATTACGGTCCACGACATGATGGTACCGCTGGACGAATACGCTACCATCAATAAGCACGCCAACCTGTTTGATGCAGTCATGGCCCTTGAAAAAGCCCAGGAGGAATACAGCCGTCCGGGTGCACAATACCCCCACAGGGCCATCCTGGTCTATGACGAAAACAAAAATATCGTGGGAAAACTCAGCCAGCTCGACATTCTGCGCAGCCTGGAGCCAAAATACAAGCAGGCCGCCGGCGGAAATGCCGGGCGAATGATGGCCAGCGGATTCAGCCAGGAATTTCTGCGATCCATGGTCAAACAATTCTCACTCTGGGACAAACCCCTGGTGGATATCTGCAAAAAGGCTGCCGGCATGCAGGCAAAAGACTGCATGCACGTTCCTGAAGAAGGCGAATTTGTAAAAAACACAGATTCCCTGGATGTGGCCATCAACCAGCTGGTCATGGGGCAGCACCAATCCCTTCTGGTGACCGACAACCAGGACAACATTGTTGGCATTCTGCGATTGACCGACGTATTTAAACAGGTCGTGGACGCAATGAAGGAATGCAGCCTTTAATCTGAGTTCAAACAGTTGAAACCCGGAGGAGATTGCACATATGAGCCATGAAATAGACACCGGCGGCCAGGGCGGGATTCTGGCCAACAAGACCCTTTGGCTGATTGTCGGTATTGCATTTTTTGTTGTGGTCGGATTTATTTTACCCACCCCTGAAAGCCTGGTGGAAACCGTTGACAAACACGGCATTGCCAGCAAAATGATTGACTGGGGCATTGCCGAAAACCTGGACCAGGCCGCAGACAAGGCCATGACCGTGCTGGGCATCATCCCCATGGCCATTATCTTTTTTGCCACAGAAGCCATTCCCATCGGGTTGACCGGCATCCTGATGCCGCTTTTGGCTTACTTTCTGGGCCTTCTGCCACGGAGCATGATCGGCAAAACCTTTGCCGGTGATGCTCCGCTTTTTTTGCTCGGTGTTTTGGCCATGGGGGTGGCCGTTGTGGACGTGGGTCTGCACAAGCGCCTGGCCACCTGGATTCTGGGGTGGACCAAGGGATTTTACACCCCGATTTTTGTTTTGTGCATCAGCATGGCCATTATCGGCTCTTTTATCTCCGCCCATGCCATGTGTGCATTCATGACCCCGGTGATGATGGCGGTCTACTTTGGTGTGGTATCTGAAAAAAGCACCGGCGGAAGAATCGAACACGACCCCAACCTGGCCAAGTTTCTGCTTTTTACGTTATGTTTTGCCTTAAACGTGGGCGGCGTTGGCTCCCCGGCCGCAGGCGGACGAAACGTGATCATGATGGGTTTCTGGCAGGGTTATGACGTCCCCATGGACTTTTTTACCTGGATGACCTACGGGTTTCCAATGGTGCCGATTCTCGGCCTGATCGTGGCCGTGTACATGATTGTTTTGTTTTCCGGCAAACTCCAGCACAAGGACCTGACCCCGGGCCTTGTGGCGATGAAGGAGGAAACCCGGAAAATGGGCAAAATGAAATACGAGGAATATGTGACCTTTGCCATGCTGATCATCATCCTGGGGCTCTGGATTTTCGGGGATCTCGGCCTGGGCGGCCCTGCGCTGCTGGCCCTGATCATCCCCGTGATTTTCCGCACCACGGCATGGAATAAAATTCTGGGCGGCATTTCCTGGGACGCCTGGTTTATGTACTGCGGTGCCCTGACCCTGGGCGCCCTGCTCAAGGAAACCGGCGCCGCCCTGTGGCTTGCCCAGAGTGTTATGGGCATTTTGAGCTTTGCGGGCATGAGCCAGGGATTCGGCCTCTGGGTAGGGTTGTCCGCATTTTCCGGCCTGATGACCAACTTCATGTCTGATGCCGGAACCACGGCCCTTCTAGGACCCATTGTCATTCCCATGGGAATTATGTCGGAGGTTGCCGGCGAACCCTGGGCATCGGGCATGGCCGTGGCGTTTGCCACCTCATTTGCCCATTTTCTCATTGTGGGAACCCCCAACAACGCCATTGTCTATGGGCTTGGCACTTACCCGGACACCGGACAACGCGCCATTGCACCGATTGATTTTATCAAGTACGGCTTTGCCCTCTGGGTCATCTGCCTGGTGGTCGTCTGGGTACTGGCCTTTGGCGTGATGTTTAAGGTGGTGGGTTTTCCGCCGGAAGTTCTGGAGACGGCCACGAAAGTATTTGAAAGCGGCGCCGCTGACTTATCCAAGGCAGCCGAAGGCGCGGCCCATTGACCGCAAGTTGTCCGATGACCGGCATTAATCGGCAGGGCACCCAAAAGATCAAGGCGTAAAGAGTTTTTTGGGTGCGCTGCCATTGCGGCGCGCATAATCTTTGACACCCTTTGTACCAAAGGCCGTGAAATGAGCCCGGCACAACCCAAAACCCGCCGTTCCATCTGGGTGTGGCTGATCTCGATTTTTTATATGGGATTTGGCGTATCCGGGCTGATGACCGTGGCCATGGTCCTGATTCTTCTTTACCGGGGCGGGGCCGGCCCGGAAGAAATCAACAGCATGAAAACGCTTCTGCAGGCTTCCCTGTGGGGAGTTTTGCCCGCAGCCAACATCGCAGGCGCTGTCAGTCTTTTCCTGATGCGGCGCATGGCTTTTCCGATTTTCACGGGCCTGCTCATCGCACGGCTGGCATTGCCCGTATTTCCTGGCCCATCTTCTTCGCCCGGATTTTCCGGCACCACAACACAGATGATCGGCGGCTATCTCCTGGGCTACGGCATCCTCATTGTTGTGTGCATTTATATTTACCGGCTCCGCCAGACAGGCATGCTCCGGTAGCAAAACCCTGAAGACCGCCTTGCCCGCTGGAATCCAAAGAAAAACAGTATTGCAAATTCCAAACGGTTTTGCCATGATGTCCATGATCTGAAACCACACTTTTGCGGCCAATTTTATGCAATGCCAGATATTTTCAGCCATGATGATCGGACCCCGCCACCGGCAGGAGGACTGCATAGTCGACGGCCAGAGTTTGTTTCAGGCCGATCTTTTGAGCCGCAGAAACAGCTTCTCCACAGACACTTTGCTGCTCGCCGTCTGCGACGGCATGGGGGGTCACCAGGGCGGGGCGGAAGCCAGTCAGTTTACCTGCAGACAAATTGAAAGCCACAACTGGACCAACGGCATCTCCCGGCAGGCAGTGCGCGATGCCTTAAACACCATTCAGGCCCGGGCCGAAAAAGATCTGCCGCTGCACTGCGGCACCACTATTGCCGGGCTGCTTTGCGACGGAATGACGGCCATTGTCTTTAATGCCGGAGACAGCCGGGTTTACCGCTTCCATTCGGATTTTATCGAATACGTCTCTCATGATCATTCCCTGGTCCAGGACCTGGTGGACCAGAAAATGGTCAATGCGGAAAAAGCTGCCACCCATCCTTACAAACATTTAATCGAATTCGGAATCGGACCGGTATTCTCCCAGGTGTGGCCCCAGCGCAAAGTTTATACCGACCAGCATCCCGTCAACGGTTCAGCCACCTACCTGATCTGCTCTGACGGACTCACAGATATTTTTCCGGATTCGCAAATCCATCAGCTACTTGGCCCCGAACCGATAAAAAACGGGGCCAGGCTTGCAAACGCCGCCAGAAGGAAAGGACTGACCGACAATACCAGTTTCATTATTGCCCGAATCGAGGAATAACATTGAAGGACATCATTAAAAAATGCCTTCCCACCTACGAGGTTGTCCGGAAAATCGGGTCCGGCGTTTACGGGGTGGTCTACCATGTAAAGGACAATCTCAAGGAGCGGGCGGTCAAGGTGGTGCCCATCATGTTGGAGCGCTCCCTGTCCCACCGCACCCCGGGGGACCTGGACTCCAAGATTTCCCATGATTTTTATGCCATCCAGGAATATTACGACATGATCAAGGGCGAGGGCGTCATTGAGATCTATGATTTTCACCTGGTGGACAAACAGGTGTCCAAGCAGGAGGCCAGGGCTCACCTGGTGATATTGATGGAATTCTGCCCCTATAACCTGCTTGACCGTGTGCTGGGCCATTTTCCCCTGCCCCCGGAAGAGGCGGAAAAGCTCATGCGGGAGCTGGCTGAAATCTTAAACCGGCTTTCCGACAGGACCAGGGAATCGTTTATCGTCAAGGATCTCAAGCCCTCAAACCTGCTGATCAACCAGCACAACCGATTAATTATCGGGGACCTCGGGGGGCTGGAGCGCATCAGCAGCGCCCCGGTTTCCTCCAGCGCCCAGTTCACCCCCAACTGGTCCGCCCCGGAGCTCCTTTCCCACAGCAGCCAGGCGGGCATCTCCAGCCTGGTGTTTTCCTACGGGTTTGTCAGCTACTTCATCTGGGCCGGTGCGCTTCCGTATGAACAGGAGACCTTTAGTGAAAGGCTTCGGCGGATCAGGGAACATGACCTGGAATTTACCCGCTCGGACCTGCCGTTTGGTATCCAGATTTTAATCAGCCAGTGTCTGAATTTCCGCCCCCAGGACCGTCCCCGGGATTTTGAAGCCATCCTTGATTACCTGCGGGGCAGTGCTTCTTTTGTGGAAACCGGCACAGGCGGCACCAACCGAATTGCAGGCTTTGAAACGCCCGGGCCCGCCATAACAGATATTGCAAAGCAACTCTCTTCTGCTGCCCCGGCATCCGAGCCCGGATCCCAGGAAAAGACCGGGTCAGAACGCCAGACGGCCAAAGACAAGCCCCGGGTGCCGCCTGCTGCGTCCGGCCCGCACCAGCCAGGGGACAACTGGGTGGAACCCACCATCGGCATGGTTTTTATCTGGGTTCCCACCGGAGTTTTTCAAATGGGCTGCGGAACCTGGGACGGCGAGGGCAACCGCGATGAAATGCCCGTGCACGAGGTGTTTATCGACGGATTCTGGTTGGCGAAATACACGGTAACCCAGGAACAGTGGAAAAAAGTCGCATCCAGCACCCTCTGGCAAAAGGTGCGGGGCAAAAATCCGGCCTGGTTTAAACGTAGCGGCCTATACCCCGTGGAACAGGTTTCCTGGCATGATGCCCGGGATTTTATCCAGAAATTAACCGCCATGAACAAGGGGCGGTATCATTTCCGTCTGCCCACGGAGGCGGAATGGGAATACGCCTGCAGAAGTGCAGGCCGCCAGGAAAAATACCCCGGAGACAAATCCCTGGACAAAATTGCCTGGTATTCTGCCAACAGCGGCATGAGCACGCACCCGGTTGGCGGACTGGAGCCCAATGGCCTGGATTTGCATGACATGGCGGGAAACGTGTATGAGTGGTGTGAGGATGCCTACCATGAAGAGGCCTACAGGCGTCACGGCTATAAAAACCCCATTTATTCCGAGGAAGGTTCCCGAAGAGTGATCCGGGGCGGCAGTTGGTGCAATTTCCCGACCGAACTTCGCTGTGCCTACAGGGCCAGCGTGAATGCGGATTTCAAGGGCAACTACCTGGGATTCCGCGTTGTCATGACCCCTGTAAGCCGAAAAAGAAAATCCTGAGCCAGCCCGATCTTCTTCGTCTTTTTTCGCGTTTTTCGCGTGGCCCCCGGTGGGGGTGCAGGCCCGGCTGACGCGCACTCGGGCCGGGCAGTTCTAAGGCTTGCTTCGCTGCGGCCGAAGTAATTCGGCCGCGGCCGCTTCGCTTCGCCAAGAACTGCTGGCCGGCCCAACGTGCAATGCGTCAGCGGGCCTGCACCCCCACCGGGGGCCACGGAGATACCGCACAGACAGGCATCACCTGTTTTTCCCCGGCCATCAGAGATTTGGGGGCGGCCACGCGGGGCGGGCGGGGGGACGGGTTGCGAGTCGCATTTGAGCGCGCAAGCGGTCAGCAGGGAGCAAACCGTCACCCGACCCCCCGCGTGCGAAAACCCGTGAAAATGTTTTTTTTGCAGCAGGTTTTGAAGCCAGGCAAAAATTAAACCTTTTAAGATTTAAAACAAAAAATAAACCTTATATGATTTATTTATCATCCGCGCCGTAAGACCCCTTCCTTCAGGGAGGGGATATAAAGCGCTTTCCGAGGTCTTTTCCTTCAGGAAAATTGCCTCGGAAACTATTTCTCCCTCTGCTGTTCTACATACTGCCGAATGACCGATACTGGGGCACCACCGCAAGATCCGGCAAAATAGCTCGGACTCCAAAGCCTGGCTTTCCAGTTTTTTTTCTCCAACTCCATATGCCTCTTTTTTAACAGACGGCTCGATACTCCCTTGAGGCTGTTGACCAGTTTGGAAACCGGAACCTTGGGAGGATAATTTACTAGCAAATGCACATGGTCGTCTTCGCCGCTTGTCTCCACAAGCTCGGCCCCGAAATCCCGGCACACTGAATCAAAAATCTCGCGCAGGCTGTCAATGGCATCCGGGGTCAATACTCCATGCCGGTACTTTGTCAAAAACACCAAGTGAACATGGAGATTAAATACACAATGTCTCCCAGTTCTTAATTTGCTTGACATATCCATAGGCCAAGACTATAATACAAATCATGCTCATACGCAAGGGATATAAATTCAGGCTCAAGCTCCGGGATGTGGAAAAACAGAAGTTCGCCCAATTCGCCGGGTGCTGTCGCTTTGCCTGGAACAAGGCCCTTGCAGTGCAGGACGAAAGGTTCAGGGATG
>NZ_JAWODO010000154.1:0-3665 GCF_046483245.1 Desulfosalsimonas sp.
AAGCTTTATTTTTGACAGCTCTTTTGAAGAACTGCTGGATATGATAGATGGAAAAGCCTACGGGATCGAGACGGGTATTATCAAAAAGAGAGGACGGCTTACATAGCAGAAGTGCGAACTGGAAGTCCGCAACCTCGAATTTGCCTTCACGGACCTGCTTGTACATATAGGGGTATGAGGCATCCCCGTTCTCATCAAAATGCACTTCACCAAGCGCACCGTTGTACGTGCGGCCCGCATACCAATCAAAAAGCATATCCGGGGAATCATTGTTTGCCTTCAGTGCTGAAATCAGCGTGGTGACGGCATCATAGGCTTCAATTCCGAAAAAGGTGGGGGGAGTGCCGTGAGCTTTTTCATACTCGGCCAGCAGGGGATGGCTGAAGCTGTGGGATGGGTAGGTGTATACCAGACCATTGGCCGCGGGTTCATCCAAAAGCCCGGGGCGTTCAATCGGGCGTGTGCCGACCAGTTGGGCGTCAATGCCCATTTTTTTGGCCTGTTTAGCAATAAGGGCTGCGTTGCCCGCGCTCAAAAGAACCAGGGCATCCGGATTTTCTTTTTTAATTGCTGACAACTCCGGGGCAAGGTCCGGGCTCTGGGGGTCATAGGCAATGGAAGCAACAATCTTGTCCTGAAAATTATCCTTTATAATGTCTGCCCAGTTGTTTCCATAACCGTTATCCATGTTGTAGACGGCGATGCGATTGAACTTGGAAAGATATTCTGCCAACTGGCGCTCTTCCTGCTCGGCATCAAGGGTGAACCGAACGGTGCGCCGTGAGTGTTTCCGGTCGATGATCGCACTACCGATGGCGATATGGAAGATATCGGCCTTTGCCGCCAGGGGGTGGATGGCATTGGACGCCCAGCTGGCACAGCTGATGACCGCCACAGGTTTCTGCTTTCTTTCTGCAAGAGCTTTGAATGCCTGGATCGCGCCTTCGGGGTCATTCCCGCCGTCTTTGAAGATTACTTCTGCCTGGCTTACGGCTTCAGCCAGGGCCATTTCAATGGCATTTTTTTCTTCATTGGCAATGTCTTTAAATGCCGAGGAGAAGGGAAGAATTACACCGATAACCGATTTTTTCGGGGTTTTTGATTTCTGACCGGACTCTGCTGATGCTGGCTGAAACCAAAACAACAGCATAAAACCACTCAAAAACAGCGCAAAAAGCATTTTTTTCATGAGTACTCCTTGTTCTCACCATTGTCCGGTGGGTTTTTGCATAAGGTGGCCCTTCATGCTCTTTGAAAAAAAACGCGGTAAACATCCATAATTTTTTTTGGCACAAAAAAAATAGCGCTTCCTGGCTGGCCAAGAAGCGCTATTCATTAACTGCTTTTTTTGGCAACCCGGCTGTCTTCATGAGACCCGTGGCTTTCCGTCCCAATTTCACAATTGGTTTGGCTTTTACATTTTTTTCACTGTGCACCGGCCGGAACTCAAAGTCAAATAATTTTTTGAAATTTTAAAAAATGCGGGCTTCAAAAATGCACATTCCGGCTATTCCAGGCCAATATTCCCGATTTGGCAGCACTGAGGAATGGCGAATTCAAGGTACAGTTTCGTGGATGCCCAGGAATCCTGTCCGGAATGGGCCATTACCTTCACTAATTTTTAGGACGCTGATTGTGCTGATTCCGGCGGCAAGGCTGGAGAGCACCACCACGGCCATTGCCTATCCCATGGCGCCCTTGTCAGCCTCCACTTCTTCATACAGGTTCGCCTCGAGTTTGCTTGCGCGTATCATCCGGTCCACGAACTGATTCATTTGTCCCTGCTTTGTGTTTCGGGTCAAAGGTTCGCATGGCTGAAAGAAAGGCCGGCAGATGCTTTGCCAGGTATAAAAGGCTGTGTCTGTGCTGCCAGATGCGCCGGGCAAAGCGCCTGCGCCATTTGGGATCCGAGTAAAACCGCTTGACGTGCCAGTTATACAGGTTGTCCAGGGCTTGCCTGGAGTCCATCTGTTCGGGCACGAACACGAAATTCAGGCAGTTCATTTTGCGCCAGTCTTCTTCCATTTCGCCCTGGTCAAATATGGTCTGCCATACCGGGGCGCCCGGAAAAGGGGTGAACTTGGCCATGTTCATGTCGTCGAGATCCAGGGAAAGGACGAAATCGCTGGTTTTTCGTATCGACTCCGCGCTTTCGCCGGGAAGCCCCATCATGAAAAGCCCCTTGGCCCGCAGGCCGGCTGCCTGGATTCTTCTGACCGTATCCTTTACGCCTTCAAGATATACCCCGGGCTTGTGTATGGCAAGTAATTCCGGGTCCCCGGTTTCAATTCCCAGCGACACCATGAGGCACCCGGCTGCCTTGAGCATTGCCAGCAGGTCGTCGTCGGCATGCCCCACGCGCACCGCGCAGTTGAAATGGATACCCAGGGGCCGGGAGGTTAAAAGTTCGCACAGTTCGGTGATTCTTTTGCGGTGAAGCGTAAACAGGTCATCGTAGATGTTGATGTGGCGCACCCCGAATCGATTGCGCAGGTACCGCATGTGCTCGTAGATGTATTCGGCCGAGTTATACCGGTAACCGCTTTTGAAAACAGACCGGTCGCAGTAGGAGCATTGATACGGACAGCCCCGGCTTGTGACCATGGTGGCCCCCGGTGTCCGTATATAGCTGAACAGCGGAAGATTGTATTTTTGGGGAAAGCCGGGCAGTTTCTCATATGCGGGAAAGGGCAGGGCATCCAGCTCCGGCAGGTGGCCGCGGGGCGGGTTGGAAACCGCATTTCCATCAGGGCCGCGCCATACCAGCCCGTCAATTTCGCCGGCTTCCCTGCCCCCTGCCAGTTCTGCCAGGGTCTGCTCGCCTTCGCCCATGCACAGGTAATCAAGGTGTGGATAGTCGTCCAACAGCGGGGTGCCGATGGCAGATATGTGCACTCCGCCGAAAACCGTCCGGATATCTGGCCGCGATGCCTTGATTTGAGCGGCCATGTCGTATCCGTCCAGAAAACCGGCTGTGGTGGCGGAAAATCCCACCAGGTCGGGACTGTGGTTCAGAATCTGCTGCGCATTGGCGCGGATTCCGGGGGCGGCACCGGTCCCCAGGCAGTCATGCACGATCACGCTGTGTCCCTGCCGTTCCAGGTAGGCCGCAATGGAAAGCAGTCCCAGCGGTGCCATGCGATTGGCCACGGCGGCGACGTCTTTTTCCCCGGCAACCCAATTGGAGCCGGCCGGATGGACAAGCACAATGCGCATGATTCAAATCCCTGAAAAACAAAAAGGGGTTGCAAACATATGCCTGCAACCCCTGGTCTTTCTGAAATTGGTAGCGGGAGAGGGTTCGAATAGGCTAATTAATTTATTGTTATTATTTCTTTTTAATTTTTCTATTTTTAAAAATGCCCCCAAAAATACCCCCAAATTCTTCTTCTGGATACGGTTTCAGGCTCTCCTTTAATCGTTAACAGGTAATAATTTTTGAAGGAAGTCTCACCAAACTGTGATAAAGGATAGATCGGTGTCCATTTCATGTCTTTGTTTTACAATGTACAGCAAAAAAAGCCGCTAATCAGTCGCGCGGCCTTTTTAGTTTTGCGTCGGTTGAAAGCACCTGGTTCGACGAATTCCTCAGTGATAAAATCAATGTGATCAACCTCATGCGGTGAAATTGCTTTATTTATCGATAAGCGAAATCGGGTAAAAAT
>NZ_JAWODO010000112.1:0-12706 GCF_046483245.1 Desulfosalsimonas sp.
GTTTGTTTGACTGCATTGGCGTGGTTTCGGCAAAAGATTGGCCCGGGGCTTTGGCGCCCGGAATTTTAAACTGTCTGAGGGCGATCAGCCCGAGTTTTTAAAATTCCAGCCAAAGTCCCGGGCCAATCGCCGAAAGCACGCCGCAGACAAACAACCCGCACCCGACGCGGCGCATGCGAAAATCTGCCCAAGCTGGTTATGCCATATTTGTGCCGCTGCCGTCGTTGTCACGTTGCCTGCGGTGAAGGTGGTGGTCTGGAGGAAGAAAGCCCAAAGGGCGAGGCCGGATTTTTTCGCTCCTGATCCTTTTTGCGCCAATCATCCGATGCCTTTGCCGAAATTTACAAACTCGACCTGCCGGTCTCAGACTGGTTGAAATTTTTCCGCAAAAATTCTCAATGTCGCTTCAAAAACCCGCCCCCGCCCTCCGGGCTTCCTTGGGGGCCATATCCAAATGCGATAACGCTGCAAAACACCTGAAAACACCCTCCCGGATCATTAGCGCTGGATTGGTTCAAATGTCAAAGGACTCTCCGGCAAAAAACAATTGCCGGCACATATTTCCAGAGCCTTGGCCATGTGGCGGGGCGGGGGTGGTTTGTTTGACTGCATTGGCGTGGTTTCGGCAAAAGATTGGCCCGGGGCTTTGGCGCCCGGAATTTTAAACTGTCTGAGGGCGATCAGCCCGAGTTTTTAAAATTCCAGCCAAAGTCCCGGGCCAATCGCCGAAAGCACGCCGCAGACAAACAAACCGCACCCGCCCCGGCGCATGCGAAAATCTGCCCAAGCTGGTTATGCCATGTTTGTGCCGCTGCCGTCGTTGTCACGTTGCCTGCGGTGAAGGTGGTGGTCTGGTGGAAGAAAGCCCAAAGGGCGGGGCCGGATTTTTTCGCTCCTGATCGTTTTGCGGATTCAGCCGCTGCCTTCGCCGAAATTTACAAACTCGGGCTGATCGCCCTCAAACAGTTTGAAATTTTCCGGCTCCGGCATCGGCTGAATTTTCCCGCAAAAACGTTCAATGTCGCTTCAAAAACCCGTCCCCGCCCTTCGGGCTTTCTTGGGGGCTATGCCCGAATTCGATAACGCTTCAAAACACTTTGGAAAAACCCTTTCACATTCACCAATTTCGGACCAGTATCCGGAAATCATTTCTGCCGCATATTCCCAGTACCTTGGCCATGAGCCGGGGCGGGGGTGGTTTGTTTGACTGCATTGGCGCGGTTTCGGCAAAAGATTGGCCCGGGGCTTTGGCGCCCGGAATTTTAAACTGTCTGAGGGCGATCAGCCCGAGTTTTTAAAATTCCAGCCAAAGTCCCGGGCCAATCGCCGAAAGCACGCCGCAGACAAACAAAACGCACCCGACGCGGCGCATGCGAAAACCGTCACAAGATGGTTATGCCCTGGTTGTGCCGATGCCATCGTTGTCACGTCCCCGGCTGTGTTTGACAAGCATCAAATTTGATCTGATAATAGGAAGCAATCCGTATGTTTGAAAAGGATTGCGGCTGGCGGTGAAATACAGCGTGCAAATAATCATAAGGGGTGAAAAAATGAAAAAGGCGGGAAAAATTTTGGGCATTGTTGCAGGGGTTTTTGTTGTACTGATCATTGTGCTGGTTGTGGCGGCCAGGTTTTTGATCACCCCGGAGCGGGTACGGGACACAGTCGTCCCCCTTGCCGAGAAAAACCTTAACCGGAGCGTAGCCATTGGCGACATTGATATCAGCCTGTTTTCCGGGGTGGTGATCCGGGATGTGCGCATTGGCATGCAGGATACCGATCAGGATTTTGTGGCCGCAGATGAAATGGTGCTCCGCTACCGGTTTTGGCCGCTTTTGAAAAAACAGGTGGTGGTCGATGAAATCCGCCTGGAAAAACCCCAGATCCGCGTTGTCCGGAATAAAGACGGCACATTTAATTTCAGCGACCTGCTTACAGGGTCGTCTTCGTCTGAGCAAAAAGAAGAATCCGCGGCTCCGGCATCCGAAGGCAAACAGGGCAATGGTATCAATCTGCTGGTCAGCCGGCTGCAGGTCAAAGACGGCACAGTGTTTTTTGCCGACCACGGGGCCGGAACAGATGGGTTTGAATATGAGATCAGCGGGTTTAACGCCTCTGCCAAAGACATTTCCCAGGATCAGTCCTTTCCTTTTGAGATGGCCGCCCGGCTCGGCCAGGCGCCGTTTTCTGCCAAAGGCACGGTCAATGCCGCAAATGCTCAAATCCAGGCGAATGTGAAACTCGATGATTTCAACATTGTTGATTTTGCCCCTTATTTGGAAAACCAGGCCCGGGCCGCCATTGAAGGACTCCGGCCGGTTGTCACCGGCACCATTGATCTCTCATCTCAAAAAATCCATACAGAGGGACTTGAGATCATCCTTGGCGATGATGTGGTTTCCGTGGATTTTACGGTAACGGATTTTCTTTCCAAGCCCCTGAAAATTGAAAATCGCATCCATGCCGACAATTTAAATATCGACAAACTCATGGCCGCGCTTCAGACATCGCAGCCCCGGCAGAAAGAAAAAGAGGGCAGGGCAAAGCCGGGTTCGTCTGAATCTTCAAAACCGGCTCCTGCTGGCAAAGATGGCCCTCTGGGCCCGTTTGATCTGCCGGTTTCAGTAAACGGGCAGGTCGATGTGGACAAGGCGGTTTACAAAGGCCTTGCCATGACTGACTTGAAGCTTGGCTATAAGCTGGCCAAAAACGTGCTTACCGTGGAAACCCTGGCGGCACGGCTGGCTGAAGGCGCGATTTCCGGAAACGCCCGGGTGGATCTGGGTGTTGCCGGACTTTCCTATGATTCTGATTTTTCCGTGGAAGAGATCAGCGCTGATGCTCTGGTATCCGGACTTTACCCGAAGGCTGCAGGCACACTGCTGGGCCGGACATCGGCTACGATCAATGTTTCCGGCCAGGGAACGGTCTGGGAGCAGATGCGGCAGGCTTTAAGCGGGCAGGGCGAGATCCGGATTTCAGATGGAAAAATCACCGGAGAGGAGTTTGCCGGCGGTCTGGCATCCGCCCTGGGCGCAGGGGACTTGAAATCCATTGATTTCAAGTCATTTGAGGGTGATTTTGAAATTGATGACGGAAAACTGCGGCTGGTTTCCGATTTTGCCGGAAAGGACGTGAAAATGAAGCCCACCGGCACCATCGGCCTAAACGGTGCCCTGGACATGAACCTGAACCTGGCCCTGGCCCCGGGATTTTCCAGCCGTCTGTCATCAGACAGTTTTGTGGGTGAGCTGCTTGCAGATGAGCAGGGATGGACCCGCATGCCCGTGGCCCTGGGCGGATCTTTGGGAAAACCCCGTTTTGTTTTGGACAAGGCGCGCCTGCAAAAGCAGTTGACCGAGGAAGGAACCCGGAAAGTCATTGAAAAGGGGCTGCAGAAACTGTTTCAGTAATGGCCCTGGCCGGCCTTGTGCTCAAAATCCACAAGGATCTTGAGACTGCCCTTTTGCCGGGCATGGGCAAAGGCCTGTTCAAACCGGTGGAAGGGATAGATCTTTTCCACCAGGGCACTGACATCAACCCAGCCGCGCTCCAGGTAGCGCAGGGCCAGGCCAATGTCTCCGCATCTTGAGCCCAGGATGCGGATTTCATCGACCACGACCGCGGAAAGGTCAATCCGGGAAGGATCGCGGGACGTGGTTTTCACAACAACCGTGCCTTCGGGGCGCACCAGGCAAAGAGCGGTTTGGATGCCTTCGGCAGCGCCGGTGGCATCCACCACCAGATCAAAGACCCCCAACCGGCTTCTGAGCGTCTGGGCCGGCTCGTCTGCGGCGGTCTGCATTGTGGCAATGCCGGCAGACGCTGCAATGGCCAGCTTCCGGGCATGGCGGCCGATGAGTGTGACCCGCCCGCTTGCGTGGCCAAGGGCCATTGCTGAAAGCAGGCCCATTTTGCCGTCGCCCAGAACCGCGATTTTATCCGTGTTGACAATGTGGACCTGCTGGGTGATTTCCAGGGCTGCAGCCAGAGGCTCGGCAAACACGGCCTGCTCCATGCTCAGCCCTTGGGGAATCACGTGCAGGTTTTCTGCGGGCACGGCGCAGTACTCGGCAAAAGCGCCGTTTCTGCCCCGGATTCCAATGACTTGCCGGTTTTGGCAATGATGGGGATCGCCGGCGGCACACCATGGACAAGCGCCGCAGCCGCAGTTGATGTCCGCGGCCACCGCCATGCCTTCCAGCTCCGGTTTCCCCGGGGCCCGGCACACCACTCCGGCCATCTCGTGGCCGGCAATTCCGGAAAACTGCGCATAGCCCTCAAAGATTTCCGTGTCCGTGCCGCAGATGCCGGCCATGGAAACCTTCACCAGGGCCTCGGTTTTACTGATTTCCGGCAGGGGGGCTTCTTTGGTGATCACCTGGTGGTTTTCAAACCGGATGGATTTCATGGTTTTCATTGGCGCATCCGGCTATACCTTGGCGTGATCAAAGCCCCAGGCACCGGTTTGCTCGTCTTGAAACATGTCCTGGAATACGTTGGGAAATTCCTTTTTGCAGATCCGGGCAATCTGGTCGCCCACCAGCCGGATTTCCTCTTCTGCATGAACGGACGTGCGCATGGAAATGATGTGGCGCCAAGCCCGCAGGTTGCCGGTGACCATGATGGTGGTGCCGATGCCGATGGGGGCAAGGCGCCGGAACATGGAGGTGAGCATCTTTTTGGAGGCAAAATCATCCATGTCGGCAATGCCGAAGATATCAGCCAGCTCCTTCTGGGTGTTTTCCAGAAAATCCACCACCTCCCGGAATTTTTTTTCTGCTTCCGGGTTGGATTTGGCTGAGTCGGGGATCCAGACCGGAAGATCATCCAAGCGCACGTATCTGAGGCTTTCCTGGGAATAGGCCATTCCGGCGCGATGGCGGACCAGTTCATGGGTAAACACCCGGGAGACGTTTCTGAAGATAAATGTGGCATTCACGTGCTCCAGCACGGATCCGTGGCCGCTTTTGAGCACGTTGGCCAGATACCGGTCATTGCCCCGGCGTACCCGGCCGACATTGGGGTTGGAGGCCTCGGGCTTGGCCGGGTCCCAGGGCTGCCAGGAGCGGTAGCACATGCGGCCGGCGGCCTCGATCAGATTTTCCCCGTCTGCAACGTTGGGGTCGGTTTGCCAGTCCGGATTGCCGATATCTTTTAGATAGGCGTTTAACCCTTCGGATACCAGGGTGGTTTTGGCCACCAGGTAGACCCTGGGTGTGTCAATTTCCCGCATGATTGCCTCCTGTATTGCGTGGTAAAGAAATTATCCGGTTTTTTCCGATTTTATGGAAAACCAGGTTTTGATGACCGCATGCACCAGAGTGGCCAGGGGAATGGCCAGAAACAGGCCCCAGAAACCCCATAGCCCCCCGAACACCAGGATGGCCACGATAATGGCCACCGGATGGAGGTTGACCACCTCGGACAGCAGCAGGGGCACCAGGATGTTGCCGTCAATGAGCTGGATGATGCCGTATGCGATCACCGTGTAGGTGAATTCCTGGCCGATGCCCCACTGGAAAAAGGCCAGCAGTACCACCGGAATGGTCATCACCGTTGCCCCGATATAGGGAATCAGCACGGATAGGCCGATAAACAAAGACACCAGCAGGGCATAATTGAGATCCAGGAGGGTAAAGGTGGCATAGCTCACCGTCCAGACGATAATGATTTCCCAGATTTTGCCCCGGACAAAATTGGCCACCTGATCGTTGACCTCCTGCCACACCTCTGTGGCCAGGCCCATGTTTTTGGGCAGAAACTTTTTGAACCAGCCAATGATTCTGTCCTTGTCCTTGAGGAAAAACAGCACCAGAAGGGGTACGAGCACAAGATAGACCAGAATGGTGATCAGGTTTCGCACCGAAGCCACTGAAAACACCACCGCACTCTGGCCCAGGCGCGTGAGCTCGGTTTTTAAAAAATTGATTACCTGCCGGACCTGTTCTTCCGAGACCAGTTCGGGATAGCGTTCCGGAAGCTGCATCAGCTGTTGCTGGCCGTTTGTGATCAGGGCGGGCAGCTCCTGGATCAATTGCGCGATCTGTCTGGAAAGCAGGGGCAGCAGCCCAATGATCAGGGCAAGAAAGCAGACCATGAAAATGGTAAAAGCCAGGGTGACGGCAATGGCCCTGGGAATACGGCAGGTTTCAAGCCGGGATACGATGCCTTCGAGCAGATAGGCGATGATCAGGCCCACAAACACGGGCTGTAGCATCCGGCCCAAAAGAATCACCAGCAGAAACCCCCCCAGAAGCATTGCCCAGAGGATCACCACCTGGGGATCGGAAAATTGCCGGTGTAGCCAGTCCCGCATGGCCCGTATCATTGAAGGTCTCTCACCGGACATGGTTTTCAAGCCAGATTTCCAGATCCGTTAAAACCTGCTGCCGGCGGGACGGCTCTTCGTTGTAGATTTCATGAGACAGGCCGGGATATATATGAAGGGTTTTGTCAGAAGATTTGATCTGTTCGAAAAATTTGCGCGAAGCGCCGGCATCCACCAAGTGGTCGTCACCTGCGGCCTGCAGCAGCAGGGGGACGCTCAGCAGGGGCAGATTTTCATCCATCTGCTGCCGGCATTTTTGGATCACCTGCATCAGGTCGTCTGTCAGGTGATCAAAGTCCTGCACATGACCTCGCGGTCCGCCGCTTTGCCCGTGCCCCCGCTGGTCATAGGCAGTGACCCGGATGCCTCTTTTGTTCAAAAATTCAGCCATTTGTTCATACCGGCCCGAATGTTCGCACAGGCCGTGGACGATGACCATGCATGCGCGCGGGTCAGACCCGGCCGGAAAGTGCCGGGTGAAAAGCGGGGTGCCGTCTTTGGCAATTATGGTTTCGGTTGATTGTGATGTGGAAGCTGGCATGACTGCGTCCTTTTTATGAGGCTTGTTCAAATGGCAATAAAAGACAACCTCTGGGCGGCATTGGCTTAAATGCCGAGCTTGGACAGAAAAATACAGATATCGTTTACCGTGTCCACAAGCCTGGGATGGGAGGTGCGAAATTCCCGGACCGATTCGCGCAGTCCCTGGATGGAGGTCTCCAGCAGATTGGGGTCCAGTTCCTCGCGGGTGGCTTCGTGGGCCGAGGCCTTGGTGAATTTTTTGATGCTTTCGGCCCGCTGCAGATCAGTTTCAGCCAAATCTGTGATTTCTTCGTTTAACCGGCTGAGCAGTTCGTAGTATTCCTGTTTTTTGTCTTCCGGTATGTTTCCGGAAGTCTTGATTTTTTCCTCAAGTTTTGACAGTGTGTGCTTGAGCATAGGCCATCCTTGTTATCAGGGTTTTTCGCAATTCTAACGTAATCTGGGTTTTATGACAAGATTGTTTTTCTTTTCACGTGCGTGGATACAAACGCTTTTGGCGGTTGTGGCGGGCAATGACAAATCCCTGTGAAGCCTGCGACATGGAGGAAAATGTGTATGTCTGCTGCGGCAGGCACCCGGAAACCGGGCTCCGGGTGCCTTTGCAGATTGGTGCAAAACGGACGGTTCTGGCCTGCCCGTGCCTGGAGGCTTCGGGCAGGTGCACGGTTTACAGTCGCCGGCCCGGGGTCTGCCGGGCGTTTTTCTGCGAACGGTTTGACAGGTTTGCTTTCATGC
Source organism: Desulfosalsimonas sp. (assembly GCF_046483245.1). GTDB lineage: Bacteria > Desulfobacterota > Desulfobacteria > Desulfobacterales > Desulfosalsimonadaceae > Desulfosalsimonas. The sequence goes on from NZ_JAWODO010000112.1 coordinate 7,610, forward strand.
CAGGCATTTCGCCGGATCCTGAAGCCTGATATCCACCCGCTGTCCTCTGTTTTCAGTCTTCTGCCCTCTGCCCTCTGCCCTCTGTCTTCTGTCCCTATCCCTATCCCTATCCCTTGTATTTCCCCACAATGGCGATGCTGCAGATGTTCTGGAATGGAAAACCGCCCAGGTTGTGGGTCATGCCCAGCTGCGGGTTTTGGATCTGGCGGTCCCCGGCCCGGCCATGGAACTGGAGATACATTTCGTAGAGCATCCGCAGCCCGGATGCGCCGATGGGATGGCCGAAGCATTTCAGTCCCCCGTCGATCTGGCAGGGCAACTGGCCGCCCCGGTCGTAGAATCCGTCCATAATGTCGTGGACGGCCCTTCCGCGTTGGGAGATGTGCAGATCCTCGTAGGTGACCAGCTCTGTGATGGAAAAGCAGTCATGTAGCTCCATCATGCTGATTTCCTCTCTGGGATTGTCAATGCCGGCCTCCTTGTAGGCCGCGGTACTGCACTTTGCGGTGGTCATGAAATGATCCCCGTCCCAGTCGTTAAAACCGATTTCCTCGCCGCTGCTTAGGGCCAGCTGCAGGGCCTTGACAGATACAAAATCCTTTTTGCCCATTTTCTGTGCGATCTCCGGGGTGGTGACAATGGCGCAGGCCGATCCGTCGCTGACCCCGCAGCAGTCAAACAAACCCAGGGGATGGGCCACAATCGGGGCGGCCATGACCTGGTCCTCGGAGACTTTTTTCCGCAGATGCGCCTTGGGGTTCATGGCCCCGTTTTCATGGCTTTTGGCCGATACGTGGGCCATGGCCCTTTTCAGGTCCGCGTCCGGGATCCGGTACTTGGCGGCATACGCGCTGGCCAGCTGAGCAAAAGAGCCCGGAGCTGTGAGGTTCGGCCACCACTGCCACATGAGCGAGCCGGTGTTGGAACCGCCCGCAGGCAGACCGCCGTAGCCGGTGTCCTTGAGTTTTTCCACTCCCAGGGCCAGGCAGATGTCATATGCCCCGGATGCCACTGCATAGCAGGCCCCCCTGAATGCCTCGGTGCCCGTGGCGCAGTAGTTTTCCACCCGGGTAACCGGAATCATGGGCAGCCTGAGGGTGGTAGCCAGCGGCATGGCGGTTTTGCCCACGTTGACTTCATCCATGCACGTGCCAAACCAAGCGGCCTGAATGTCTGCCGGTGCAATGCCGGCATCGGTCAGTCCCTCTTCAAAGGCTTCAAGCATGAGTTTTTCTGCACCCACGTCCCATCTTTCCCCGAAACGGGTGCACCCCATGCCGATGATTGCCACTTTATCCCTGATGCCTGTTGCCATATTCTGCCTCCTCATTTATCCAATGCTGTGCCGAAAATCCTTTTTTTCCGGTTTTTTGGATCCATCAAAGCGAAACTGACCGTTTTTCAGGATGCTGTTTTGGTTTCCTGTGGTGACATCAATGCAAACAGGGCGGCATTGGCATCGTCAATGGGTTCTGCCCCGGTCATGTCCGTGATCTGCTCAAAGTTTTCAGCCACCTCTTCGGGGGTGGGCGGGTTTTCGCCGCTGCCGAGCCTGGCGCCTTTGCCGGTGAGAATCGCGGCCCGGTTGAAATAGCCCATGCCGGCATTGTAAATGCGGCCTGATTCCCGGCACTGTTCGCTTGCCAGATAGGCCACCATGGGCGTGACAAGCTCTGGCTTCATCCGGTCAAGCATTTCCTGCGGCATAATGTCTTCGGTCAGACGGGATGCGGCCAGGGGGGCGATGGTGTTGACACGAATGTCGTATTTGGCCCCTTCCAGTTTCAGGGTGTTCATCATGCCCACCAGGGCCATTTTGGCGGCCGAATAATTGGCCTGGCCGAAGTTGCCGTATAGTCCGGCCGCTGAAGTGGTCATGATCACCCGGCCGTAGCCCTGGGTGCGCATGACTTCAAATGCCGGGCGGGTCACGTTGAAAGCGCCGTTTAAGTGAACCGCCAAAACCGCGTTCCAGTTTTCGGGTTCCATTTTGGTAAAGCTTTTGTCCCGCAGGATCCCCGCGTTGTTGATCACGATATCCACCCGGCCGTAGTTGTCCAGGGCGCAGGCAATGATGTTTTGTCCCCCTTCGGCGGTGGCCACGTTATCATAATTGCCAACTGCCCGACCGCCGGCCGAGGTGATTTCATCCACCACCTGTTGTGCCGGTGCGGCCGATTCCAGGCCTGTGCCGTCTCTGGCGCCGCCCAGATCATTGACCACCACACTGGCACCCCGGGATGCCAGCTCCAGGGCATAGGCCCTTCCCAGTCCGCCGCCGGCGCCGGTGATCACAGCCACCTGGCCTTCAAAGCGGATTTTTGCCATTTCTTCGACTGCTCCGGCAACGGGCCGGGCCTTCCAGAAGTAGTTGACAAAACCGCGCTCCTTGTCCTGGGTGCGTTTGCGAAACACCATCTGCATGGGCAGTCCCACCTTGACTTCAGATAGCTTGCAGTCGGTGAAATCGGCCATGAACCGGCCGCCGTTGTCAAACTGGATCATGCCGTAGATGTGGGGCGGGTCATAGGATACCGCCAGCATATCACCGGTAAACGTCTTGACCCGTGCGGGCTGGCCGGCAAACTCGTAATCCTGCTGGGTGTGGCGGGCCGTGCACCCGGGATTGACGCACACCTCTGTTTTGGGAAACTGGGGCGTTTCGCAGTTGCTGCATTTGCCGCCCACCAGCCCAAGGATCATTTTGCGTTTGCGCCACAGGGTGGTCATGGCCGTCTGGGTGGGGGCTTCTGCCCGGATGCCCATTTCCGGCTCCAGAAGATCCCGGAACACCAGCCATTTGGGGTAGTTGTCCACGGGTTCCCGGTTGTCCAACACGCTTTGAACCCCGGGCGCTTGCCTGAATCGGGCGATTTCTTCTGTGACCGTAAAGCACAGGGCGTCGCTTCCCTGGCCGAATCCGGCCACCACGATGTTTTCACCGGGCCCGGCAACATCCAGGGCCGCGGCCAGCATCAAAAGCGCGTGGGCAGAACCGGTATCCCCGCATACCTCGTGCATGTTGTCCATGACTTTTTCCGGGTCTGCGCCCAGTTTCATGGCGATTTTTTTGTGCTCGGACTTGAAATAGCACGGGTAGACCAGCCGGTGGATTTCATCCATGCGCAGATCCAGTTTTTTTAAAAGTCCGTTGACCGCCTCGGGAATGATCTTTGAATAGCCCTCATCTCTTACCCAGCGTTCCTCCCAGGTATAGTCGAACCGGTTCTGCGCTCCCCGGTAATGGTCCACAAAATCGCAGGACAGTGAATAGCTTCCCTGGTATTGGGCAATCACGTCTTTGCTGCCCACCACAAAGGAGGCTGCACCGTCTCCGTACCACATCTCGTAAAAACCCCCGGGCTTGGTCTGGCGGCAGTCTGCGGCCGTGACCAGAAGGGTTTTGTCCGCTTTTCCCGCAGCTGCTTCCAGGGCGGTTGCCAGGGCAGTGGTGCCGGCCTTCTGGGCGGCGGTGAAGTCTGCGGAGGTGATGTCCTCGCGAAGATTTAAGGCCGTGGAGACAATGCCGGCGTTTTGCCGGTCTGCAAAGGGAAACGAGGTGGAAGCCAGATAAATTCCGTCAACAGCCTGTTTGTCCGCATTCTGCAGGGCGTTTCTGGAGGCTTCCACGGACATGGTCAGTGCGTCTTCGTCCCAGTTGCACATGGAGCGCTCGCCCTGGGCCACCATGGCAATGGCCGGGGCAAACCAGCCCATGGCCTGGTAGATGGCCGAACGCGAAAGCCGAAGCCGGGGGACGTATGCGCCGTATGAAGTGATGCCGATCATTTTTTCACTCCTTGTGTTTTTTTATAAGATTGGCAGAGGGTTAAACACTCTATGGGGCAAAAAGTTTCTCAATGAGCTGGGATTTCATCACGTCTCCGCTGATTGTCCATTATCGCCGGCCGGCCGGGAAAAGGCGTTGATCACGTCTGCCACCTGCTGGTTTAATTCACTGTATTCTTTGCCGCCTTTCAGGGACTGGATTTGATCGAGTTTGTCCACCACTTGTTCGGCCGTGGGAATCGATTGCGCATCTCCCACCACCGCACCGGGGCCGGTGACCACTGCGGCGCGGTTAAATCTGCCCATGCCGGCGTTGTAAATATGGCCGGAAACCGGACATCTCTGCGAGCAGAGAAACATCACCAGGGGCGAGACAAATTCGGGCCTGACCTTGTCGAGAAATTCGGCGGGCATCACGTCCTCGGTGAGCCGGGAGGCGGCCAGCGGGGCCACAGTATTGACACGGATGTTATGTTTGCGGCCTTCGAGCTTGAGGGTGTTCATCAATCCCACCATGCCCATTTTGGCGGCCGAATAGTTGGTCTGGCCGAAATTGCCGTAAAGCCCGGCTGCCGAAGTGGTCATGATGATCCGGCCGTAGCCCTTTTCGCGCATAACGGAAAATGCCGGCCGGGTGACATTATAAGCTCCGTTTAAGTGGACGTCGAGCACGGCCTGCCAGGTGTCGGGGGCCATTTTTACAAAGCTTTTGTCCTGCAGAATCCCGGCGTTGTTGATCAGGATGTCCACGGTGCCGTAGTTTTCCATGGCGGTCTGTACGATGTTTCGCCCGCCTTCTGCCGTGGCCACGCTGTCGTAGCTGGCAACAGCTTCTCCGCCTTCGGCAATGATTTCATCCACCACCTTCTGGGCCGGCGTTGCGGATCCCTGGCCTGTGCCGTTTCTGGCACCGCCCAGATCATTGACCACCATCTTTGCCCCCCTGCGGGCCAGATCCAGGGCGTAAGTCCTGCCCAGCCCTCCGCCTGCGCCGGTGACAATGGCCACCTGTCCGTCAAAACGGATTTCGTCCTTCGGTACTTCGCCGTATTCAAATATGCCGTTTGTGATCACCGTATCGCCGGTCTTTTCGTTGACCACCTCCCAAGCGGCCCGGCCGGGTTCAAGTTTCCAGATTCGGGTCTTGATGGGATCTCCCGGATAAAGGGCCTTTGAAAACCGGCAGTCCAATCTGTGCATGCGTTCGGGCTCGCCCGGGATCAGTTTGGCAATCAGGGCCCGGCATGCAAAGCCGTAGGTGCACAGCCCGTGCATGATGGGTTTTTCAAACCCGGCCATTTTGGCAAA